>JAFUOM010000085.1 GCA_017481885.1 Ruminococcus sp. | reverse complement strand
TGTTCGCAATCTGCATAACCTGAGTAAGTGGCTGTGAGAACTGTCTTAAATAAAGTGTGAATGACTGAATCATACCAACAGAAAGACCGCCGATGATTGCGAGAATAGCACCTACGATACTAACTAAAGCATAACCGAAGTTAGTCATATTTTGCATAATAGGGGTGAGAGTACCGGCTAAGAACTGACCCTCTTTTGAAGACTGATACAAATTTTCGTTTGTCTTTTCAAATTCTTCAATAACACTTTCTTCTCTGCCAAATACTGTAACAACGTTGTGACCTGAGTAGTACTCCTCAACATAGCCGTTGAGTTTACCTGTGCCACCCTGCTGTGCGTTGAACTTCTGCTGCGACTTCTTAGCAATTTTTGCTGCAGCGTAAAGCGCAAACGGAACAATTGCAAGGCCAACGAGTGTGAGCACACCGCTGATGTTGAGCATAATTGACAGGATGATGATGATTGTGAAAATAGCGTTCAATACCTGATAAATACTCTGCTGTAAAGAGTTTGAAACGGTATCAACGTCGTTTGTAACACGGCTTAAGATGTCGCCGTATGAGTTTGTGTCATAGTAGTTAAGCGGAAGCTTTGAAAGCTTGTAGTCAACTTTCTTTCTCAAATCGTAGATTGTGCTTTCAGCAACAGAAACGATGAGAGATGTACCGATGTAAGATAAAATAGCGTTAAGGCCATACGCACAGCCCATAAGAGCTAAGAACTTGAGGAACTGACCGTTCTGTTCACCGCCAATAAGAAGCTTTGAAAGAGCGTCTGTAGCACGACCCATAAGGAGTGGAGCAAGCGCATAAGCAACAGTAGCGAGTAAAACAACAATAATAGCAATGACAAGTTTTGCTTTGTATGGTTTCATACAAGCGAAAAGTCTCTTGTATGAACTGTTTGAGTTAGAAGGCTTTTTAGTTTTCATCTTATTTATCCTCCTTACTCATCTGAGAATCAACAATTTCCTTGTAAACGTCGCAAGTTTTAACAAGTTCATCGTGTGTACCCATACCAACAACTTCACCTTTTTCAACAACGATGATTCTGTCGGCATCGATAATAGTAGAAATTCTCTGTGCAACGATAACAACGGTTGCATCACCTGTCTCAGCAGAAAGAGCGTGACGCAAAGCTTTGTCTGTCTTGAAGTCAAGAGCAGAGAAAGAGTCGTCGAAAACGTAAATCTCAGGCTTTCTGACAACAGCACGAGCGATAGCAAGACGCTGACGCTGACCACCGGATACGTTTGTACCACCCTGAGAAATGCGTGAGTTGAAGCCGTCCTCTTTTTTCATAACAAAATCGTAGGACTGAGCAATCTTGACAGCCTCTTCAATTCTGTCTTCGTCAGCATTTTCGTCACCGAACTGGATGTTAGAATCAATTGTTCCTGCGAAGAGCACAGCCTTCTGTGGAACAAAACCAATCTTGTTTCTGAGCACTTCGGTGTCGTAATCTCTTACGTCAACACCGTCAACAAGCACCTGACCTTCAGTTACATCGTAAAGACGAGGGATGAGGTTAACGATTGTTGATTTACCCATACCTGTACCGCCGATGATAGCAGTAGTTTCGCCAGGCTTAGCTTCGAAAGAAAGGTTCTTGATAGCAGGAACATCAGCACCAGGATATTTAAAGGAAACGTTTTTGAAAGTAAGGTAACCTTTTTTGTCTGTGTTGTCCTTTGTCTTTTCCTTGTTCTTAATAACAGGCTCTGTCATCAGAACTTCCTGAGCACGAGCAGCAGCAGTTGAAGCACGTGGAAGCTGAACAAATACGATTGTGAGCATAATAACAGCCATCATAATCTGCATAATGTACTGAATGATAGCCATAATCTCACCGATTGTGTAGTCGTAGCCTTTGTTAACGCTCTGGTTTGCAGCCATAAGCATAATCATAGCAGCAGTGAAAGAAAGCACAACAATAAGGATAGGCATTACAGAGTTTGTTGTTCTCTGTAATTTCATATTTGTTTTCTTGTAGTCTTTGTTGATTTCTTCAAACTTCTTTGATTCAAAATCAACTGTGCCAAAAGCTCGGATAACTCTGACACCTGTCAGCTTTTCACGCATAACAAGGTTAAGTCTGTCCATTTTACCCTGAATTTTTTTAGAAAGAGGAACAGCAACCTTTGCAATCATAATAAGTACAACGCACATTACAGGGATTGAAATAACAAGCACACCAGAAAGCTGTGGTGAGCTTGAAATCGCAAGAATTACACCGCAGATACACATAATAGGCGCCTGGAAAGCAATTCTCAAACACTGGTTTAAGAAAGTCTGAACCTGAGTGATGTCGTTGTTAGTACGTGTGATAAGAGAAGAAGCAGTAAATCTGTCGATTTCTGTCTGAGAAAAATACTGAACTTTTCTGAAAACCTTTGAACGCAGGTTTCTGCCCACACCCATTGAAACTGTAGCCGAAAGTCTGCTGGTCACAATACCGCACCAAAGTCCGAAAATAACCAAAGCAATCATAAATCCGCCTACTCTGAATACCATTGCCATATCCTTGTTAGGGATAGCAATATCAATCAGTCTGATAAGCATCATCGGAAGACCGAGTGTTGCCATAGTTGTACCGATAACGGTAAGAATTATGAACAACAGTTCTTTTTTGTAGGAGCCTAGCTCCTTAAATACACTTTTCATATTTTGTCTCCGTTCTTTTATTTATCAAAAACTGAGCAAATCAGTTTGACGCCGTAGAATGTAAGTGAAAAGCCCATTACGTAACCGAGAGTCATAGTAGCATATACAAGGTGAGTGCCGGCGTACATACCCATAATGATAACGAGGATGCCAAGAACGAGTGGTAACCACCAAGTCTTGTGACCTTCTTTTTTGAATTTGAACGCATTAACAGTTGAGTCTACACCGCTTAAAACCATCCAAAGTGCAAACATAACAACTATTATAAGGTCGAATGTAGCTCGCAGTGATACATCAAACATAGCAATTGTGGAGAGCACAGCGGCACCGATAGCAAGAATAAGACCGATAACACCGTTAAACATCTTTTTCTTTTCGTCTTTGTTGCGGGCGTATTCAAAAATACCGCAGATACCGATTACGCCAAGTAAGCAAGTTGCAATCCAGCCGATAGTCATTACAGCTGAAACACCAGGCATAAAGAAGCAGTAGAATGCGGCAAATAATGAAAATATACCCATAATACAGTTAAAAACCTTCATATTAAACACTCCTTGTTTAAAAATATACACACAAATTATACAACATTATACAAATATATGCAATCTTTTTGATGAATTATAACAAGATTAATTTGAATACTATAATTTTAAAAATATTACTTGACACATAATACTATGTGTGATATAGTATTGCACGTAAGGAGGTATTGTATGGATAAACAACTAAAACGAGGAATGCTTGATGTCTGTGTACTCAAAGCGATAAAGAGTGAAGACTCTTACGGCTACAGAATTATCAAAGATATGAAGCCGTATGTTGAGATAAGCGAATCCACACTTTATCCGATTTTACGACGTCTGGAAGCATCACAGCTGATTTCTGTATACAGCGTTGAGCACAACGGAAGACTCAGAAAGTATTATCATATAACTCAAAGCGGATTACAGAGAATTGAAGATTTTAAAACTGAATGGGAAGAGATTATGACGATTTATGAATATGTAACCAAGGAGGACGACAATGAATAAAACTGAATTTATGACAGAGTTAAGCCACAGACTGAGTGGTCTTAACAATGAAGATATAAAAAAATCCCTTGCATATTACAACGAGATTATCGAGGATAGCAAGGAAGATGGTATGAGCGAAGAAGAGGCCGTTGCTTCTTTAGGCGATATTGATGAAATCGCTACACAGATTGTAATGGACACTCCGATTACAAAGCTCGTTAAAGAAAAGGTAAAAAGCACAAGAACACTTCAGACATGGGAGATTCTTCTGATTATACTCGGCTCACCAATCTGGTTTAGCATTGGAATTGCAGTTGCATCAGTTATATTCTCATTGTACGTAGCTGTTTGGGCAATTGTTTTCTCATTGTTTGTAACAGTGTTCGCACTTTTTGTTTCAGCGTTTGCATTTTTGATTGCGGCTGTGTGGTTGTTGTTTACAAAGGCTTTTACGCAATCTGCACTTTTCCTTGGTGCAGCGTTTGTGATTGCCGGTGTCACAATTTTATTGTATCTGGGTACATATTACATAGCAAAGGGTATTGCTATTTTAACTAAGAATATTTTCAAAGCAATTAAAAGGTCATTTGTTAAAAAGGAGGAGATATAAATGAGAAAAGCGAGTATTACGGCTTTAATCGTCGGCATTGCACTCACACTGGTAGGCGCGGCGATTGTATTTTTCGTGTTTCTTGGTGTGGGTTTTGATTTTGCACAGCTGAACTATGATTTTGTAAGCGGTTCTTCTAAGCCTTATGTAGAAAAGACATACGATGTAAATGAAAAGTTTGATTCTATCTATATTGAAGACTCAAGCGCAGACATCTATTTTGAAATGGCAACAGGCGACAAGGCTTACGTTGAAAGTTATGAAGATGAAGACGTTAACTACGATGTAAAAGTGAAAAATAAAACACTGTATATTAACAGAAAACATAAATCTGATTTACAGATTTTTTCAATTGGTATCAACACAGAGCAAGCTCGTCTGACAGTTTGTCTTCCAAAAAAAGCTTATGATGAGCTTACAATAAATACAGCAAGCAGCGATATTACACTCGACAGTAAGTTTGAGTTTGAAAGTGTTGATATAGATGTTGCAAGCGGTGATGTGTCATTTGGTGCCAAAGTTAGCAATTCACTGGATATTGACGCAGCAAGCTCAGACGTTTCAGTGTCAGACTGCGAAGCTAAAAACATAAAACTGCACACAGCAAGCGGTGAAATTACAGTTAATGGCTTGAAAAACTGCGAAGAAGTGGATATCAGCACAGCAAGTGGAGAGATTGATGTTGCTGATACAAAAGCAAAGAGCATCAAGTGTTCATCAGCAAGCGGAGACCAGAGCTACAATAATGTTGTAGCTGAAAACAAGTTTGAGTTACACTCAGGTAGCGGTGAGATTATGCTTTATGGCTGTGACGCAAAGGATATTGATATCAACACAGCTAGCGGTGAAGTGTACGCCGAACTTTTATCCAAGAAAATGATTGTAACAGATACAGCAGGCGGAGATGTTAATATTGATTACGATGCCCACGGTGAAAACGGTGAGTGTAACGTCAATACAGCAAGCGGCGATATTACAATCAAATTAAGCAAGTGATTATTATAAAATGAGCATATAAAAACAGGCTGTCTTACTATGCAAAGTAGCAAGACAGCCTGTTGTTTTTCAGTAAATTATAGTTTATTATAACAAAACCGCTCATAAACATTTCTGAAAATGAGCGTTGTGTCCGTGTAGCCATACATAAATGACTATCCAAGGCTTCCCCTAATTGCAATGAGGTATTCCCTTGATAAGAGAAATGTCCGAAGGACAAAGGGTTTGCCGTTCCTGCAAGGAAAGGCTCCGCCGTAGGCGGTGGTGAGGTAAAAAAACGCTTGATAACAGCAATTTAATTGTTAAGCTATAAACGCTTTCAACCTCATCCGTCACCTATCGG
>JAFUOM010000084.1 GCA_017481885.1 Ruminococcus sp. | reverse complement strand
GAGCTATTTTGTCAAGATAATCGTCTGGCATATCCTCCAAATTTTCAGGATGAAAACCGACAGTGAAGTACATATAATCGTATTTTTCGGCAAAGCTTTTTGCAATTTCAGCGGTTTTCAAATCTACCGATGCGTTTACGATTCCGCTGACGCCCTTTGACGGCAGACTAGACAAAAGCTCGTGCCTGTCCTCGTCAAACCAATCGTCATCATAATGTGCGTGAGCATCAAAAATATTGTTCATAATTTCTCCTATAAAACAAAAAGGGACGGATAAACCGTCCCCCATTCCACATTTTATTAACTTATACGGCTACCAACTTCAACACTGTCATCAACGAAAACAACCTTAACGTCGTCGCCTGATGATGCCGCTAAAATCATACCGTGGCTTTCAACCTTACAGAGTGTGACAGGCTTAAGATTAGCAACTAAGATAACCTTTTTGCCGACCATCTCTTCAGGTGTGTAGTGCTCTGCGATACCTGACGCAACAGTGCGTTCGCCCTCACCGTCAAGAAGTGTGAGCTTTAAAAGTTTCTTAGACTTCTTAACCTTTTCGCACTCCTTAACCTGAGCAACTCTGAGCTCTACTTTGCAGAAATCGTCTATGCCAATCTGAGCAAGACCTTCGATTTTCTTGCTCTCTTTGTTTTCCTCTGCCTGAGCTTTTTCTACATTCTTCTGAATAATAGCGTTAAGCTCTTCGATTTCCTTATCAACATCGATTCGTGGGAAAAGAACCTCACCACGAGTAACTGTTGTATCAAGAGGAAGCACGTTCCACTTGTCTGCATTCTCATATGTTGCAACGTCAGTAGCACCAATCTGAGCGAATACCTTAGGCATTGTAGTCGGCATAAATGCAGAAAGAAGAGTTGTTGCAATACGGATGCTCTCGAGCAGGTTGTATAAAACTGTAGCAAGTCTTGCTTTCTTTGTTTCGTCTTTACCGAGTACCCAAGGTGTTGTTTCATCGATGTACTTGTTAGCACGTGAAACTACCTTGAAAATCTCAGCCAGAGCGTTATTAATCTGTGTTTTGTCAATATAATTATCCACATTCACCTTGAGTGCAAGGGAAGTGTTTATGAGATCGTCGTCAAACTCACCAGCTTCACGCTCAGCTGGTAATGTACCGCCAAAATACTTATCAATCATAGCAACAGTACGGGAAACAAGGTTACCCAAACCATTTGCTAAGTCAGAGTTAATGCGGTTAATCATAATCTCGTTAGAGAATGAGCTGTCAGCACCGAGTGCCATTTCACGTAAGATGTGGTAACGGATAGCGTCTGCACCGTAACGTTCGCCGAGCACGAATGGGTCAACTACGTTACCGAGGGATTTACTCATCTTCTGACCATTGAAAGTAATCCAACCGTGTACAGCCAAGTGTTTAGGAAGTGGAAGTTCAAGTGCCATAAGCATAGCAGGCCAGATGATAGCGTGGAAACGCATAATATCCTTTGCTACCATATGTGTATCTGCAGGCCAATATTTTGCAAAATCATCATAAGCGTTGTTCTCGTAACCCAAAGCTGTGATATAGTTGGAAAGAGCGTCAATCCAAACATAAACGACGTGCTTTTCATCAAATGTTACAGGAACACCCCAAGTGAAGCTTGTACGAGAAACACACAAATCCTCTAAACCAGGCTTGATAAAGTTGTTAACAAGCTCAACAGCACGAGTCTTTGGCTGTAAGAAATCAGTCTGTGTCAGAAGTTCTTCAATACGCTCTGCAAAATCAGACATTCTGAAGAAGTACGCCTCTTCCTTTGCCTCGATAACATCTCTGCCACATTCAGGACATTTGCCGTCAACTAACTGGCTGTCAGTCCAGAAGCTCTCGCAAGGTGTGCAATACTTACCTGAATACTCACCCTTGTAGATATAACCCTTGTCATAAAGAGCTTTGAAAATCTTCTGTACAGATTCTACGTGATAATCGTCTGTTGTACGGATGTATCTATCATAATCAATATTCATATAATCCCAAAGCTTTTTGAAAATCTCTACGATTTCGTCAACATACTGCTTTGGAGTGATACCCTTATCCTTAGCTTTCTCCTCAATTTTCTGACCGTGCTCGTCGGTACCTGTCAAAAACATTACATCATAGCCCTGCATTCGCTTGTATCTCGCAATAGAATCGCAGGCTACTGTTGTATAGCAGTGGCCTATATGTGGATTTCCTGACGGATAGTAAATCGGTGTTGTGATGTAAAATGGCTTTTTCTCACACATAATCGTCACTCCTCAAATAAAATTTTTTCATACTAAATAATTATAGCATAAAAGCCAAAAATTGCAATATAATAGTTATATAAGCCTTGTGTATTTTCGCCGCTTTGAGCATATATTTAGCAAAGGGGTTGACAAACGAATGTGTTTGTGGTAATATAATGGTGCTGAGCAAAGCATATATCGCGGAGTGGAGCAGCTCGGTAGCTCGTCGGGCTCATAACCCGAAGGTCGTAGGTTCAAATCCTGCCTCCGCAACCAGTAAGAGTGTTCATAACGGATTTAAGTTATGAACACTCTTTTTCTTTGTCAAATTCTTCTAATATGTATGCGTGAGCAGGTTTGTGCCTGCTCACTTTTTTGTTTTTATGCTGACTTTCTTGGAATATACTCAACCTCAACACCAATGCGAGTGTCAGCTTTGTAGTTTTCGTCTTCGGGCAACATTGGAATGTTAATAAGCCCTACAAAGCGGTAGTATATCGTAATTTCCTGAGTATAGCATTTATTTCCGCCTTGCTTTTCGTGAACATCAATGCGGTCAATGAGTTCTCGAAGCATTGGAGCTGTAAGAATTCTCATTTCCATAAACTTTCGGACAGCTTTTATGAAGTCATCTTTATTCTGCTTCATTTCACCGATTTTTGCAATTCGCTCTTTAAGTTTTAGAATCTTTTCTTTGAGTTCAAAGCGTTCAGCTTCATACTTCTGCGATAACTGCATAAATATTTCATCTGAGATTTTTCCTGTTACGTTATCCTCATAAATCTTAACAAATAAATTAGAAACTGTTTCGTTTCTTGCTGTTGCTCGGCTCAACTCACTTTCAAGATATTTCTGTTCCTCAATCATATCTGCATTGGTTTTCTCGGCAAGAAGCTGTGCAAATTCTTCTTCGTTGCTTTCTAAAAACTTCGCAAGCCTTTTGAGTTCAAGCATTACTACTTGTTCTAAAGCGTCTGCTCTTACATAGTGACGAGTTTTGCAATCTCCACGAGTATCTTTGCTATAATTAGAGCAACTGAAATAGTGAATATCTTTGTTTACAGGATTTGTATGATACCAAAGTTTGCTCCTACAATCAGCACAATACACCAAATCAGAAAACATACTCTTTTCACCATTTTCAGTTTTTGGTGCTCTGCGTTTGGTTTTACTTATAAGCTTTTGTACAGTTTCAAAGGTTTCTCTATCTACAATAGGTTCGTGAACATCCTTGAAAATCATCCAATTTTCTTTTGGGTTTTCTCGTCTTTTTCGGTTTTTGTAAGACTTAGAATAGGTTTTGAAGTTAATAACATCCCCACAGTATTCCTGTTTTTTGAGAATACCCTCAACACTTGTATGACTCCACTTATAAGGATTTGTGTTAGTTTTCTTACCTCCACGATTAATACCTTTGCTTGACCAATACGCTATTGGTGTAAGGATTTTCCTTTCTTGCAAGGTTTTTGCTATCGCCTCATTACCCTTGCCCTCTAAACACATCCTGAATATATCTCTGACAACTGGTGCCGCATCTGGGTCTACCACCCAGAAATCGTCATCTTTATTAGCTTTCATATATCCATATAGCGGTCTGCCTATCGGAATACCTGAGCTACCACGAATACGATACGAAGAACGGCACTTCATACTGATATCCCTCGCATAGTATTCATTGATGATGTTTTTGAACGGAGCTATTTCGTTTTCGCCCTCGTCACTATCTACATTATCGTTTATAGCGATAAACCTAACATCCATATCTGGAAAGTATGTGTCGGTGTAATAGCCAACCATATCATATCTTCTGCCCACACGGGAGAGATCTTTTACTATAACTGCTGAGATATATCCAAGTTCAACATCTTCAATCATTTTCTGGAATCCGGGACGATTGAAATTTGTACCTGTATAACCGTCATCAATATAGAATTTGGTGTTATGAAAACCGTTGTCCTTGGCAAATTGTTTTAAAAGTTTCTTCTGATTTACAATAGAGTTACTGTCGCCATCTGTGCCGTCATCACGAGATAATCGGCAGTACAAGGCGGTAATCCCTGCATTATGCAGAGCTTTTTTCGACTGCATTTTTATCCTCCTTTCCGACAGTCGAACACACATTTTCTATCTTTATTGTATCAATATCCTCGTCATCCATCAAATGTGCAAATTCGTTTGTAAGCAATTTTTCAAACTTATCTTTGAAATCAGATTGTGAATTTAATGGCATAAATTTAGAAGAAACTATATATGTTGCGTTGCCGATTTTGTATGTCTGTTTACCGCCCAAACCTGTGGTAGGGTAGAAATTTAATATCTTACTCATCGTACATCACGCTCCCTTTTTCTGATTCTTTTATGGTAATCTTCCTCGACCAGCTTTTTTATACGCTGTTCAATTTCTTTAACGGTGTACTGTTTCGGGAAGTATTTTTTAATATCATCATAGTTTAAAGATATTTTCTCTCGCTGATTAGGCTTGTCCTCGGATATGATTTGGTAAATTGCTTCCGTGTCAAGTATACCTTTTTGCGAGAGCTTTTTCATTTGGATAGCTTGTGAAAGTGACGGTGTTTTGTCTTCAAGCTCAACAGCTTCAACCACATCTTGTTGCTCGTATATATCAAGATAGGAAAGCTCTACACCTACACTAAAAGCAATTCGTTCATCATCAACCAACTTTAGTAGTTGTGGAATAAGATAAGTAAGACGAATATATCGCTGAACTGTTCTGCCACTCTCGGTTGAGCTAACCGTATCAGCACTCTCAACCTTTCCGACAACTTGTCGGGAAGTAATGCCTTGGTGTTTTATTGCATCAAGCTTCATCTTATACGCAAAGGCTTTTTCGCTGTACAAAATGTGTTCTCTTTGCAAGTTTGCATCCACCATAGCGACAATCGCTTCATCGTCCGTCATCTCTCTGACTATTACAGGAATGTCTTTTATTCCAAGTTTTCGGCACGCTTCTAATCGTCTGTGACCTGAGATAAGTTCATAACCACCATCAGGCAATGGTCTTGCAATCAGTGGAGTTAGAGTGCCGAGCTTATCGATACTTTCAACGATTTTCTTCATATCTTCGTTATCCCCGACGGTGAACGGATGGTTATGAAAAGGCTGTATTTTTGTTATTGGAATGTTCTGAACATTCTCGGTTATGTTATTTTTCATCGTACATATTCCTTCTTTCTTGTTTTAGTTTTGCGACCTAATGCAAGGTTCTGTGCCTGCATTTCGATACATATGTTTTGATTCATTTTCGGATAGTCCTCTAATATTTTGAGGGCTATCTTTTTCTCTTTACGGAGTTGTTTTAGTAAAGCTGTGCAGTTATTTCTGCCCTCAAAAAGTTGTGCTCTTTCAGTTTCGTCGGTACACCTACGCAGTTTGTTGTAGATTTTTGTTCGGTGATTTGTGACATCATTTATCTGTTTTTCGGTATGTTCAATGAAGCTTTGCACATCATAAACGGACTTGATTTGTTTATGCGAAACGAGGGTCACTTGTTTTGTAATTCTATCAATATGTCTCCACGCTTCTTTCATTTCAGGAGATAAAGGCTTACGCTGAGTGTAGCGTGGTAACTTACCTAACAAGTACAGATAGTGCAGATACTTTGCATAAAGTCCTGTGAATTTCTTTGTTGGTTTGAAGCTACCTCGAAACACAATCGTCCTCGGTTTGAAACATCTTAACGCTCGTTTATTTCGTTCATACACCGCAAAGTTTCGCCAACCAAGATTGCCCATTTCTTTTATTCTTCTAACTATTGACTCGTTGGTGTAATTCTCACCCAAGCGGTACATTCTTACGGATTTTTGGCTGTTCACAGATTGAATCGTCCAGTATTTTCGTGTAGAGTTCACGTTTACAGCATAGCCTTGTTCTCTCATCAGATACTTAAAATCAGGGAAGCCACGGCAATGTTCTATGGCAAAATCTATCGCTTCTCGCATCACATTAAAGGTGGTAGTCTCACCGTTTTTCTCTGCAAAATATATTCTTCTCGGTGTCTTGCCTGACGGATTTCTAATCAAGCTCAAGCCGTATTCAAAACATAGACTGTCTGATAATTCTCTGAATTTGTAGTAGGCTCCTTTGTTGCAATTGAACTTTTTACCCGTCCACATATTCACAGAATTGACTACAAAATGGTTATGGTAAGTGCCTGTGTTAAAGTGAGTTGCGACCAAAACCTGATGCTCGCCGCCCCACATTTTTCTTGCAAGCTCCACTCCGATTTTGTGACAAATCTCAGGCGTAACCTCTCCCGTTTTGAAGCTCTGATAAGCGTGATATGCAACGTTACCTGATGTTTTTCCAAAGCGTTGTTGAACAGAATTCATTTCATCAAAAGCTGTTTCAGCATTACAATTCACACCTGTCACATAACAACCTTGTTCGGTTTTGCTTGAGTCATCAGCGTAGTGTAATACCTTTTTGAGGTCAGTATAAATTGTCTTTTCAGGGTTAGCGGCATAGCTTAAAACTCTTGATACGCTATCCTTAATAGCCCATATTTTCGTTGTCGCCACCGCTGTCACCACCCTCGTCAGAGTGATAAACTGCAAGCAATTTTTGTTCAATCGCATTCAGTTTCACCTCTAAAGTTTCGTTACCCATTGTGTAAAAATCTCTTTGTAAATCACTAATCAAAGCGTAAACTTCGTAGAGTTTTTCGTTTGGTTTCTCGCTTAATTTTTTATTAAGTCCGACTTTTCTGAGGTATTCTGAGAGTGAAAGTCCACAGCGTTTTGCGAATCTGTTGAGCCTCTTTTTCTCGCTCTCAGTTACTCGTACATTGATGTTAAAAGTTCTTTTTCTCATTCAAATTTCTCCTTTCAAATTGGGGTTACAGGGGTCAATACCCCTTTCGGCTTTTCGCCGTCGGTTTTGGCTTTACAAAACCTATGCTCGTTACAGTGTAGGACTGACATCTCTTGTAGTGCCACGTATCCTCAACTGTCTTTTTCTAAAATTTCGGCTGATTGCAGGAAGATTTTATTTTGACTACTTTCCCGATAAGAGAGTTTGAGTTTTGTTCCTATCTCCATCTCGTAAAATCCGAGGTAGCTTTGCCACCAAAAAACAGGTGTAATAATTTTTCTTTCATCACTGAGCCGAAAAAAGAGACGTAACATCCCAGCTCTGGCTTCTGCTTTCATTTCGAGAGTGCCGACAAAATCTCCCGACTCATTCATAAAGAAATACTCTGATGTGTCTATCATCATTTCTCGCATCTCGGTTCTTGAATAGACCTTTGTGTTTTCCATTTTGATTTCCTTTCCTACTTTCCGAAGAAGAGATGATTGACCGCACATAGAAGTAAGTTAGTTACTATACACTTTCTTCTATTCTTCGGTAAGTATTTTATTTTTTATATATTTAATTATTTATATATATCGACTTTTGACGCTGTCGCTGTCTGCGTTTTCTCTCAGCTGATTTTTCACGCTTGATTTTCTCCGCACATTCATCGCAATACTTTTTGTTCTTAGCTGACGAGTAAAATTTGGAACTGCAACAAATACAGGTTTTGTAATCGGTTCTGTTCATCAGCTTTGAATACAGCTCTTTATCCAAAGGCAGAACACACCGCTTGAAGTAGTTGCAAAAAATGTGAAACTTTGAAATAAGCTGAACGCAGGTGTGTGTTTCTCCGTCATCAAGCAACAAGCAATTTCCGTCTGAAAGATTACAGCAATTACCTTTTGCGAGTCTGCACACTTTCCTAAATTCCTTTGCATTGATTTTTACAGACAAATTTTCCTCCTTTCCTGTCACGCTTAATGTTTCAAAAATGAGGGTTTGAGTATAATTACACTCGTTTATGTATTTCGTGTAATACAAGCCTCATTAAAAGGGCGTATTGATAACTTAAAAGCGTGACTTTAAACTTAGATTTTCATAAAGGATTTAAATACCCTTTCACTTATTCCCAATGACACTTCTTTTGCGTCATAGAATTGTCATAACAATAGGCAAAAAAATAAACACTTACCAAAACTGATAAGTGTTTACTCAATAATTCATCTATTCAGTTTTTATTCGGATAACCCCGTCAGCCTTGTCCCTTTCGTGTAAAAGCACAGCCAGTTCCTTATACATTTTACGCTGAATATGCTCAACGCTTCCACGATTCATATTATGTTCTTCAGCGTACTTCCTGACAGACATTCTTTTTATAAACCTACCTTTGAAGAATGAAACATAATCCTTGAGCACTGTTTTAAAACATTTCTTCAGAAAGTCAACATCCTCTTTGATAATCTCTTTTGCGTTATCTGAATCCTCAAAGATGTTGTTCGTTGTATTAAGATAATTATATCGTCTAACATCTGCGAGATAGTTTGTGCAAATGTCTTTTGCGTAATCGTAATATGTAGCAGACTGGCGATATGCTCTCGACTTTAATTCATCAGGCTTTGGAGGTAACTTGCGTTTAGGTGCAGGTAGGTCGTCGCATATTAACATTTCTAAAAAGTCGTCCGTTATTCTCATCTGCGTTTGACGTTTATATCTCACTTTAAGTTTACCATCAATTTTCACAGGCTCACAAAAGTCTTTTTTACTGATTGTAAAATATCCGCCGTCCTTCCTGAGCGAATAGGGAGTGTAAATAACAGTATCCTCTCCGCTCAGCTCATCTTTAGCAATTGTGATTACATAAATCAGCTTGCCATCATATCGCTTGTAGTAACCTGCATACACCCGCTTGTTGTATTTATTGTTCATAGCTAAAATCCTTGTTTTATAAATATATCTTATTTTACTACAGTTGTTATTGCAAAAACAAGTTCGTAATGAATTTTTAGTAAATCTCGTAAATTAACCCATCCATAATTTCCAAAAGGGCGAGCAGATTTTTAAGTGGTTTTCGAAAAGCCCTTCACACTTAATTCAAAAAAATCAGGACAAATATATACTTTTTCTTAAAACTTTTTTAAATGGGCAAAAAAATAAACACCTATCCGAAGATAAGTGTTTATTAATTAATCGAACCTATTTAGTTTTTAATAGGGATTGAAATTTGCTATTCTTACCGATTAAATATGAAGTCATAAAGGTTGCTACTGGAATAGATATAACAACAGCCATACTACTGATAATACCCTTTACTATTTCTACTATTATAAAATCAGTATTCAGCAGACTGATTGCAGGCATACAGTACATATAATAAATCAAGACTAGGTTTATACTGCTTCCTACAAAAGCCAGACTCAGTGTATTTGTCATTGTCCCCATAATATCTTTGCCAATATTCATTCCACTTTGCGACAACTGCTTAGTAGTCATGGACGGATTTTGAGCTTTAAGTTCAAAAAGCGATGACACGATTGACATACAGGTATCCATAACTGCACCCATAGAAGCAATGAGAATTCCGGCAGTTAACAGATTATCAACACGAAATCCACTATTCTCAGTCACAAACAGTAAATCTTCAATCTCCGGCGTATTAAGTGTAGATACACCCCATATAAGACTTACAAACCAAGCTAATAGTCCTGCAAACACTGTACAAGCAGTACAACAAAAGGTTGCTATGTAGCTTTTCATACAAAAGCCATTTAATGCCACCATAGTGTAAAAGGTCGATAACAACACAACGATTATTGCCGCTAAAATTGCGGGTACTCCGTTAATTAGCATAGGAATAAACATGAATACTACATTAAGCAAAGTAACAATCAAAGCGGCAACTGAAGCTACTCCTTTTCTTTTACCGAAAAGTATCACCATAGCTATAAACACTATTACAAGCAAAACAACCAAACTACTACGCTCATAAGACATAATGTTTGATGTTATAAATCCATCGTAACTCCCGACAATATAACGTGTTCCTGCTTTACCTTCAAGCTGTGTTGTACGAGTGACAAAGTTTGTGGTTTCTATTATTTTCCCCTTGTATTCTCCTGAAATTATTCTAAGTTCAAGTTTTTGCTTGCCTATTCTGATATAATTATAATCCGGATCTTCTCCCATATCCTGTTCTACAACACTGACAACCTCAGCTTTTGCATATTCAAGACCTTGCGGGTAATCAGCAGGTTTCTCAAACTTTAAAGTACCGTTAAACCCTGCAATCAACACAATGTAACCAACAATAAACAAAATATGTAACAATACTTTTTTCATAAAACTCCTTTTTATCAACGTACATAACCTGCACAGCAATTACTGTGCAGGTTTATTTTATTACGGTGATTGTTAACTGGATTATTATTTACTTTTATCTGTCAATAAAGCTTGTGATGATTACATAATCCAAAGCATTTACAACACCATCAAGGTTGATATCACAACTTCTCTCTGTTAGCTGATAGTAAGTTAATGCTACAGATAAATCTGCAAGAGTTACTTTACCGTCATTGTTAATATCCGATGCATCTTCGTATGAATAAATCACAGTATTAACTGTATCTTTAATAATAGAAGCCTTGATATCATCTGCTGTTGCATCATTGTCTGTATTTTCAAGATTTACTGTATCAGCCTTTGTGAGTGTAACTGAAACATTATTAGCCTGAGCACCCTCTTTAAGCTTGAATGTATACTTTACAACATCCATTTTCTCATCAGATGAAATTGCTGTCTTTGTACCGATAATATAGTCAGAAACACCGTTTTCTGTTTTCTCATCTACATAAAGTGTATCTTCTAAACAGCTTTCTACCTTTACAAGCTCCATTACAGATTCATCATATTCAAGTGCTGTTTCAAAAGCGTTAGCATTTGTAATGTTGTCAAATGAAACTGTGTACTCAAGTGTATCATCTATTTCTTTTACAAAGAGCTCTGTGCCATCAGCATAAGCAGTTGCACATTCAGCAAGGTCTCTTTTTACTGTAAATGTGTCGTATACATATTCATCAGTTGTTATAGCATCTTCATCTGTATTGTACTTGAAGAAAGTTGTTTTTACACTGATTGTCTCGTTTGAAACCTCCAGCATAGTAATAACCTGTTCTTTCTTTACATCACTACCTGTGTCAGTTGAATTAACATCAAGAAAAGAGTAATTTAACGCAAGTGGGTCATTCTCTGTAACTGTATAGTTCTTCTTAGAATACCACTTCAAGCCACCAGCGTGACCACCAACCATATAAAGAGGTGCGTCAGGCTGAATAATAGTACCGTCTTCAAGAACGGTTGGGTTTGCATTTTCACCCTCAGCTGTTACAAAGCCTCTTGAATACACATGGTCGTGACCCTGAAGCACAAGGTCTACATCTGTTTCTGCGAATATAGGTGCCCAGAATTTTCTTGCGGCAATAATGTCACTGTCTGTGATATGAGAAGCACCCGTGTAAAGTGACTTATGGAAACCAACAATAGTCCACTGACCATTTGACTTCGCATCATTTACAGCCTCTCTCAAATATGCCTCCTGCTGTGCTCTGGCATCCTCATCATATCTCGCTGATTCAAGATTAAGGATAATAAACTTTGCACAGCCATAGTCGAAGCTGTAAACAATTTTACCTGCTTCCTCAGGAGCATTGATGTGCTGATACATTTCGTTGTTGTCGTGGTTACCCTGTGTTACAGCAACAAGGTTATTAGCAAACATATCTTCGCCACCTGTTGAGTAAACACCGTCATTGTTAAACAGCCATTCCCACTGACTTTCGTTAGTGCTTTTGTCAGTTACGTCACCTGCAAGATAGACAAAGTCAGGGTTCTTCTCATTCACCTTTGCAAGAGTTGCACCAAGTGCTTTGGCATTAGATGCGTTTGACACCTGTGTATCTGCAAGATAAGCGAAAGTAAATGATGATTCATCACCCTGCTCTAATGCTGTTTTGAACTTACCATCACGCTCATTAAAGCCATCACCTACTGTGTAAACATATTCTGTTGCAGGCTCAAGACCATTCACAGAAATTTCGTGAATGTATTTTCCGCCTAAACCAACATACGAGGTTCCTTCAAAATACATTGTTTCTCCACCGTCTGCCTTTGTTACTGCAATTACGGATGATGTATCTGTTATGGTGGTGTAGGTTACATTAACCTGAGTTGCAGCATCATCTCCAACATGAACATTAAGCTGCTCAGGAGCTTTGTTCTCATCAATTACTGAATACTGTACTACTTCGTTTGTTGTGTCATTAGTTGATGTAGCCTGTACTGCTGTTACAGGTATACATGTAACCAGCAATGAGCACATTACCAATACCGCTCCTGTTTTCTTAAATACTTTTTTAAACATTCTTATCTGTTTCTCCTTTTTTAACTTTGTTTTTCTTAATATATATAAACATAACTACCATTGTTACCACAACCACCAATACTAAAGCAAGCAACAGTAATATATTCATATCATTTTCTTTGTCAACTTCTGTTGTTTTCTGAACACCTTTGCTAATCTGCACATCAACATCATCTTCTACAGAGGTTGTAATATATTCATTAGCGTTTATACTGTAGATTTTTATATCTGAAAACTTGACCGCAGATTCCTGTCCAATCTCATAGCTACCATAAACAGTAACGCTTTGCTTTCCGTTGAAACTATTTTCTCCATCAAAAAAGCTAAACCACACAAGACCATTAGCCTGAGTTGGACCTGCAAGTGAATCACACGAGCTTTCAACCGAAGTTATTTCTACTCCTTGACTACAAAAAGCTCCAAACTCTGCTCCCGCATACGCTTCGTCCGTTTCTATGTTTACTATAAAACTAAAACTCGCATTTGTTTCATCAACCGTAAGCTCATCAATTGTAACTATTGTTTTGTTTTCATTTTCTTCAGCACAAACGGAAATAGGCATACTGACAAACAATAACAACATAACAACTGTCATTATCACACATAACTTCTTCATTAGCATCTCCTGTCCTTTTCTATGTTGTGCTTATTATAACAAGGCTAAGTAAAATCCAATACCATAGGGATGTAAATTTTATGTGATATCTAACGAGAAAAGGACACCGCAAATTTGCGATGTCCTCACTGATTTTAAAATATAATTTTTATAGTTGTGCCTTTACCAACGGTACTATCGAGTTTTATGATACCACCGTGACACGCTACAGCGTGTTTTACAATAGAAAGTCCTAAACCTGTACCGCCTGTTTCTTTGGAGTGGCTTTTATCAACTCTGTAGAAACGCTCAAAAATTCTTGACTGATGTTCAAAGGGGATTCCTATTCCGTTATCTGTAACTGTCAGCACAGTTTTTTCATTCTCGGAACCTATATCAATTTCAACTTTACCGCCATTTCCGGTGTATCTGATTGCATTGTCGCAAAGATTATAAATAATCTCATAGAGATATCTGCGTACGCCTTTAAGCACTCGGCTTTCTCCTGTGACTATAATATCAATCTGCTTACTTTTTGCAAAAGACTCAAGAACTGCCCTCACTTCCAAAGCCAATGAAAGCAAGTCAGTTTCCTCGGTAATTATCTCAAGATTCTCATCAAGCTCAGAAAGACGGATTATGTCATTGATAAGAGTAACAAGTCGAGATGCTTCTTTGCGGATATTTCCCACAAAATGGTTTGCATCCTCAGGTTTTACAAGTCCGTTTTCCAAAAGCTCTGCACTGCCGATAATGGATTGCAATGGAGTTTTAAGCTCATGGGAAACATTAGCAGTAAATTCCTGACGATTACGCTCTGCAAATGCTGTTTCAGTTATGTCAAAGGAAATTATTACCACACCAATAACTTTGCCACCTGACTCAATGGCATTCACTCCAAACTGATACTCATTGCCGTTTCTCTGTTCTCTGAATTCGCTGTGCGAACCTCTCAAAGCATCGTTTACACATTTGCTCATCTTAATGCTTCTGTCAACAACAAGAAAGCTTTCTCCCTGAACTTCGTCTTTCACACCAAAAACATTTTTTGCCGCTGAGTTCATATTTATAACTGAACCTGTTTTATCAAGAACCACCAAACCCTCATTCATAGATGCCATAATCTGCTCAAACTCATCAGCACGCTTTTTGAGTTCTCGCATTTGCTTTGAAATCTGTTTGTGCTGTTTGTTAATTTTTGTCAGCATAGGAGTTAATTCATCATATACATCATTATCAGTCGGATTATCAAGATTAAGCGTATTAAGAGGTTTAACAATGCTCTTCGAAAGCCATCTTGCCAAAAAAGCTGACAACAGTATTGATAAAACCAATATCACTATTACAGGCACAAGCACATCAAGTACCAGTGCCACAACTGTATCCTGAGTTGAAGATATTCTGAGCACAGTGCCGTCAGAAAGCTTTTCTGCACGATATATCATTTTTAGCATCAGTGTATCAGAATAACGCTCACTTTCACCTACACCCACTTTAAACGCTTCCTCGATTTCCTCACGATTACTATGATTATCCATAGAGTCGCTGTCAGCTTCAGTATCAAAAAGCACAGTACCATCTGTGTCAATCCACGTTACTCGGTAATTCTCACTTTGAAAAGCTGAAAGGTAATCATCTCCCATAAGCTCCACACTTGTTGATACAATATTAAGTTGCTCTGCCAGTTTGTCAGAGCTTACCTGAGAAAAGTTGTTATAAAGCACCAGAGTTACAACAGAAAAGCTAATAACAAGAACTACTGCTACTGCAAGCACTATACTTCTAAATATTTTTTTGGTCATACCTTTTTCTCCATTCTGTAACCTACACCAATCACAGTTTCTATTTGTGAGCCTGCTGTACCGAGCTTTTTACGGAGAGTTTTTATATGCATATCAACTGTTCTTGACTCGCCAATATGGTCAAGTCCCCAAACAGAAGACAGCAATTTATCTCTTGTAAAAACAATATCAGGATTGAGCATAAAAGTTTTTAATAGTTCGTATTCCTTGAAAGTGAGATTCACACGTTCACCGTTGACAGTAACCCTGTGCTCCTTATCTTTAAATACAATCTCACCTGATACAAGAGTATCTGCTAAAGGTTCTTCTCGTTTACATCGTCTGAGAACCGCCTTGATTCTTGCCACCATCTCCATAGCTCCAAAAGGCTTCACAAGATAATCGTCAGCACCCTTATCAAGTCCTCTAATCTTGTCAATTTCAGTACCTTTAGCAGTTGCCATAATCACCGGTATATCTTTTGTGTCGGAGTTTGCTCTTAGCTCTGAGAGTATCTCCATTCCATCTTTGCCCGGAAGCATAATATCAAGTACGATAAGGTCAGGTGTCTCAGTTTTCAGTGCTTCAAACAACTCCTCTCCACCCGAAAAACCTTTTGCTTCAAAACCTGTTTGTGTAAGCGTATACACCTCTATTTCTCTTATTGTATTGTCGTCATCTACACAATAGATCATAACAACACCTCCAAAATCACATTTATTCCTTATGCTCACCTGTAACAGAAAACTCTACCCACTCGGCGATGTTGACTGCGTGGTCACCAATACGCTCAAAATACTTTGCTATCATCAGTAAGTCTATAGCATACTCTCCATTGTCGGTATTCTGTGCAATCATAGAAATCAGTTTACTTTTTACTTTGTCAAAGCAAGTATCAACCACATCATCATGGTCATAAACTGACCTTGCAAGTTTTAAATCCTGTTTTACATAAGCATCTACACAATCAGTTACCATATTGATTGTTACCTCTGCCATCTCACGGATTTCAGCACACTCTTCTCCAGTTCTACCTGAGAGAAAAGGGATAATCTCCGCAATATCCTCGGCTTGGTCGCCTATTCTCTCCATATCGGTAATCATTTTAAGAGCCGCTGAAATCTGCCTTAAATCTCTTGCCACAGGCTGTTGATGCAAAAGGAGTTTAAGGCAAATAGACTCGATTTCTCTTTCCATATGGTCAATGTCACTGCCGATTGCGGTTACTCTTTTCGCACCCTCAACGTCACCATCAAGCAACGCTTTTGTTGACAAGGCAATTATATTTTCGCACAAAGCTCCCATTTCAATCATCTTTTTGTTAAGAAGTGCAAGTTGTTCATCAAATCTATTTCGCATATTAACCAAACCTTCCTGTAATATAATCCTCTGTTCGCTTGTCTTTAGGAGTTGAGAACAGCTTGTCGGTTTTATCAACCTCAACAAGCTCACCCAAAAGGAAGAATGCGGTATAGTCGGAAACACGCACAGCCTGCTGCATATTGTGAGTAACCATAACTATAGTATACTTTTCCTTCAGCTCCATTGCAAGTTCTTCTATTTTGGATGTAGAAATCGGGTCAAGTGCCGAAGTAGGTTCATCCATCAAAAGCACTTGAGGCTCAACAGCAAGAGCACGAGCGATACAAAGACGCTGTTGCTGACCACCCGAAAGACCTAAAGCATTCTTCTTAAGTCTATCCTTAACCTCATCCCAGAGAGCGGCACCTTTTAAAGAACGCTCGACAATTTCATCAAGCTGAACCTTATTTTTGATTCCGTGAGTACGAGGACCATAGGCAACATTATCGTAAATACTCATAGGGAATGGATTAGGCTTCTGGAAAACCATACCCACCTGACGTCTGAGTTCATTCACATCAACGCTTTTATCGAAAATATCTGTACCGCCGTAGGTTACCTCACCCGTAATTTTAACACTTGGGATAAGGTCGTTCATACGATTTAAAGTCTTCAAAAATGTAGATTTACCACAACCTGAGGGACCTATGAAAGCGGTGATACTTTTCTCAGGAATTTCAATGTTTATATTTTTGAGTGCCTGAGAAGTTCCATACCAAAGGCACAAATCTTTAGCTTTAATTATACTGCTCATACTTTTCTCCTTTTTTCAAAATGTTTCTGAACTAAAGTAGCTGAGAAATTTATAATAAGTGTTAAAATCATCAGAATTGCCGCAATAGCAAAAGCTACTGAAAATTCACCCTGCTCTTTTGCATACACATAAAGTGCTACTGTAAGTGTAGCTCCGGGACTTGTTAGTGCATCAAGTACACCGCCCATTGCGTGTGCAAAGCCTGCCGTAAACAAAAGTGCCGCAGATTCGCCCAATATTCTACCTATTGATAGAATACAACCTGTAATAACACCATCTACACAACCGGGCAGTACAACTGTACGAATCATTCGCCACTTGCCTGCACCAAGTCCAAATGCACCTTCTCGATAGCTCTGTGGAACAGTTTTAAGACTTTCCTGAGTAGTTCTCATAACATTTGGCAGATTCATAATAACAAGTGTTAATGAGCCTGCAATAAGTGAGGTTTTCATTCCCATAAACTGACAGAAGAAAAGCATACCGACAAGACCGTAAATAATTGACGGAATACCCGAAAGAGTTTCCGAAGCAAACTCTATAGCCGCTACGATTTTCTTATTCTTGGCGTATTCTGTAAGGTAAATCGCCGCACCCACACCCAAGGGAATTACGATTATAAGAGTTGTAATTACAATATAAAGTGTATTTAGAATGTCAGGCAAGATACCGATTCTGTCCGAGATATAGCTTGGCTTTGTTGATAAAAGCTCCCAGCTGATATTTGGTACACCTTTTATCAGAACATACGCTATCATAAACAATGTCAATAACGCTACTAATGCAGTACAAAAAAGCATACCGACTTTCATAAAAGTTATGTAATATTTGCGACTCTTTTTCATTTCACCTTTAAGACTCGTGTTCACAGTATCACTTCCTTTCCTTCTTCAAGAAGAAGTTGAGAGTTACATTTATTAGCATAATAAAGAGGAATAGCACCAACGCTATAGAGAAAAGTGCCTGTTGCTGAAGTCCGCTTGAATATGCCATTTCGCTTGAAACGGCTGTTGTAAGAAAACGCACACTTTCAAAAAGGGAAGGCATATTTGCCACATTACCCGACACCATCATAACCGCCATAGCTTCCCCAATAGCTCTGCCTACACCAAGCACTACTGCGGCGGCAATACCGCTTTTTGCGGCAGGTACAGACACCTTGAAATATGTTTCAGTAGGTGTAGCACCAAGTGCAAGAGATGCATCTTCATACTCCTTAGGCACTGCGTCAAGGGATGTTATGGATACCTTAATAATTGATGGAAGAATCATAACAGCAAGCACTATAATTGCCGCAAAGAGGCTTGCTCCGTCAGGCACATCAAAAATCTTTTTAATACTCGGAACCAGAATCAGCATACCTACCAAACCATATACAACTGACGGAATACCTGCAAGCAGATTAACTGCATTTTCCACAACTGCTCTAACCTTTTTGTTTGCGACCTTAGAAAGATAGACAGCTGTCATAAAGCCGATAGGTACACCGATTAAAATTGCACCTGCTGTTCCATATACGCTTGTTAATATAAATGGTAAAATTCCATACTGTGGTTCTGATTTTGTTGGTGCCCATTGAGTGCCAAAAAGAAAATCAATTAGTCCTATTTCTTTAATGGCAGGTATACCGGATACAATCAGATAAATTGTGATAAGTAAAACAAATCCTACGGTAATAAGTCCTAAAATTAGAAATACTCCGTGGATAATATTTTCAAAAAGTCTTTTTCTCTTCATAAATCATACCTCGCCCGAACAGGGCAAAAGCGGCGACTGAAAATTCAGCCGTCGCTCGCTATTTTTCCTTTTTTAAGCTGCAACTACACCTGCTGATGCAATAATCTCCGCCGCCTCATCGCTTGTGATGTAGTCAAAGAATGTACTCGCACTTTCTGAAAGTGCCTCGCCCTCTTTTGTAACAAGTACAAATGGTCTTTGTACTACATATGTACCGTTCTTAATAGTTTCCTCTGTAGGTGCTACACCACCGACTGTTACTGTCTTTACTGTTTCTTCAACAGATGCAACTGAAGCATAACCGATTGCATCTTCATTTGATGAAACTGTTGTGATAACATCACCGGTAGAGGTAAGCTCCTGACGATATTTACAAGTGTCTTCTGTATCTGTAACACTTTCAAAACCATCACGAGTACCTGAACCTGCCTCACGACCGATTAAAACAATTTCAGCATCCTTGCCGCCAAGTTCCTTCCAGTTTGTGATTTCACCCTTAAAAATTTTTGCGATAGTTTCTAAATCCATATCGCTGACTGAATTTGCGTTGTTAACGATAATTGCGATACCGTCGTAAGCTAACACTGTACCTTTAAGACCTTCTGCGATTTCCTCATCCTTAAGGTTTCTTGAAGACAGACCAATATCGCAAGTTCCTTCTTTAACCGCCTTGATACCTGAGCTTGAACCTGTAGGATTATAGGTTACTGTGATGCCTTTCTCTGTTTCAAATGCCTCACCTAATGCTCCGATTACCTTCTCCATAGAAGTTGAGCCGTCTGTTGTTACTGTTTCACTTGTGTTGCCGCAGCCTACGAATACTGTACACATTAAAATCACTGCCAGCACTAAACTGAGAATTCTTTTCATAAATCTTTAATATCCTTTCTGTGGTTATTTCTTTTGTCCACAGTTATAGTGTAATTTCAGGCTGTAAAATCCGTAACCCAAACGATGTAAAATCGAAGTAAAACAAAACAGCAAATCTTCAATATAACTTGAAAATTTGCTGTCTATTTATATTTTATAGCTTTCTATTATAGATTTTCACTATATAAGTATTTGTCTTACTGATAGATAATATTTTTATTCACTATTTCTCTTGCTCTGTTTTGGATATTATTCATTTTCTGAACCCAAAGCATAAGATTTTCTGCTTTAAGCTGTTCGGTTACTTCTTCTTGTTCGGCAAGTTGTTTGACTAATGTTTGATACATATTTTCAGCTTGTACGTTAATATCTGCGAGGTAATCTATGAGCTTACAGCTTGTGAGTAAGTTATAATATCTGACTTTATGGTGGTTCAGCAAATACGTTTTATGTCGCTGTCCCCATATTCCGATTTCTCTGTTTTCCTGCTCAGGTAATGTAAGATTAGGGAGAAGATAATCGCCCTGCATTGTATATGTAATTTCCATTATTTAGCCCTCCTTAACTTTAACTCGTTTGAGTTTTGCATTTGCTACTTTGATTATTACTTCATCTAACAAGTCTGTATATTTACCCTCGGCAATCAGCTTGTTCCTGAAATCATTCAGATTATTCAATAACATTCGTCTTTCCTCATAAGTGAGGTAGATGTGATACTTTTTTCTCATTCGCTTTCCTCCTCCAACAAGTTGTTATAAAGAGTTTTGGTATCTACAAATGTATCATAAACAAACCTTGCACCAAGTCTGAACCCAACCATAAAGCTGTCCAGTTCAGACTTTCCGAGAATTACACTTGAAGCATCAACAAAAGAAGCAAAAGCTTTCTTTTCTTCACCTGTAAGTTTCTCGTTCAATAAGCTTTCGCTGTTTGCAAGGATAGCTATCTGCTTTTGTATGCAACTGCCTTTCTTGACTGTACGAGCCTGTGGGTCGATGTTTCCGTAGAATAACTCTTCTATAATGTTTTTCATCTGTAATTCCTCCGATTACACTAATATTCTACGAAGAATTTGAAAGAGTCCCTTATGTGCGAGCGAGAAATGCGTGTAACTGCCGATAAAACCTATATTAAAATAAATCCGTTATTAACACTCGTACCAAATCAGATACCGCTGTTGATACAATCGTGTCGACAGCGGTTTCGTCGTTTTATCGCTAAATTTTAGCAAGAACTCAAGTGAATAAGCAGAGAATAAAAAACAAGCGTTGGTTCACCTGAACCACACTCCCCCACCGGAGCAACACATTCCCCACTTTTTATTTTAATGTTGACATGTTTCGGCACAATTACACGATAGCCGTATCTGAAGTCAGATTATACTCAAAACTCAGAAAAAATTAAACCGACTTAATATATTTTGTGAAAAAATATAGAAAACCAACTGATTGTGTGATAGAATTAGTTTGTGTTAAACAAATTCTATCATATTGAAATGGGAGTACTTGTTATGGACAAGGTAGCTATGGAAAGATTTCTTGAGGTCACTCAGGCCCAGGAACTTAAAGTCTATGATTTTGATGAAGCGAAGCTTAAGGACTGTGTATCCTTTTCGCTCAACGATCTCGTAGCACTCGGGGTTGCCTTTAAGGCATTGTCTTCGGCGGTGTGTTCGGTAGTAAGCGGAAGTGACGCTACTGAGGGTTTGTATGAGGCGGTAATGCCGGTTGCGGGTGAATTTGCGAAAAATCACGGTGCTGCGGTTGCAGGCATTGTAAAGGACAATGCTGTTCTGGGAAAAACTGTGCTTAAAACTGTCAGAAGTGCTTCTTCGGGTTCTATGTTTATGGCGCTGACTATACTTGCGAATAACAAAATCATGAAAGATATATCTAAAACCCAGCGGGAGATTCTCGGCTTTCTTGAGATGGACAAGCAATCTCAACTTAGGGGTGACCTTATTATTCTGTCTGACATTATCGGCGACTATCAGCACAACTGGGACAACGAAGGCTACAGCAACAATCGTGAAATGCAGATCATCGATATAAAGAGAAATGCCGAGCACAATATCCTCTTTTATCGCAGTATGATTGAAAAACGAATCCAGAGCCAACCTGCTTTGCATATGGATACAGCAAACCTCATAAGTTTTATACGCACAGAGTTCAAGTACTACAAGCTTTCTGTGTATCTGTACGCTTTTGCGTCTTTTCTCGATGTTTTGTTGATCGGAAATTTCGAGAGCTCATATCTTAACAGTGTTGTATACAAGATTGAGAGATACGCACAGGATTATGAGCTGTTCTACAAGCGATGTGTGCACGAAGCCGAAAACTATGCATCAAATTCAATCAAATCCCGAGCGCTCAAGAGTGTCGCCCGTATGGGTAAATTTGTCGGCAGACAGCTTTCAAAAATCCCTGAGCTTGAGGATATGATCAAGCTCGATGACAAGCTGGTTACTGGTAGCGACAAGGTTGAGGAGTACAACAAGAAGTCCATAGATAAAGCGATAGCTCAGTTTGACTTTGTCGATGACTGCGGTATCAACGTGTTCGCTGACAAAATCCGCTTGTTTGATAAAATACACAACACCCAGTTGCATATTGTCTTTTCAAACGACAGGATTTATCTCCCGTTTGAAAAAGCAGATGCTGAAAGCGAAAATGTATAAACAATCCGAGTTTACATGCATTTTTTTATATCAGCATTACATAACAAAGGCAACAATATAGCTATGTTGAATAATACCAACGAAAACAAGCGTTGCAGTTTGATGGAGATAAAAGTATCGTCCCCACATTTGCAACGCTTTTTTGCTGTAAAATTTCATATCGGCTTTTGAGCTTTGGGGCAAAAAACATTGACACTTTGGTGTCATTAAGGCTACAATAGACACATCAATACTATGGAGAACAGTATGAATAATATTATCGAAATAACAGATTTCAATGCCCCTGAGCTTGATGTATATGCAAGGCTGACCGAAGCTCAGTTACTTAACAAAGAATTTCCCGAAAAAGGTTTGTTTATAGCAGAAAGTCCGAAAGTTATCGAGCGTGCTCTCAACGCTGGCTACGAACCTGTTTCCTGTCTTATGGAAAAAGGGCGTATTGACGGTGAAAACCAACATATTCTCGAGCGGATGAAAGACGTTCCGATTTTTTGTGCAAAGTTTGACATTCTGACTCAGCTCACAGGTTTTAAGCTCACCCGAGGTATGCTGTGCGCTATGAAACGAAAGCCACTGCAAAGTGTAAGCGAAATCTGCAAAGACAAAAGCAGAATCGTTATTCTGGACAAGGTTATGAATCCAACAAACGTGGGTGCGATAATCCGCTCAGCCGCTGCTCTTGGAATGAACGCGGTGCTTCTTACGCCCGGGTGTTCTGACCCGCTTTACAGACGTGCCGCAAGAGTCAGTATGGGCACTGTTTTTCAGATTGACTGGACGTTTTTAGAAAATGACAGTCTGGACGAAATCAAGGCTCTGGGATTTAAGACCGTTGCCATGGCGCTTAAGGATAACTCTCTTTCTATTGGAGATTCAAGGCTTGCAAAAGAGGAAAAGCTCGCTATCGTTATGGGAACAGAGGGCGACGGACTTGCGGATAAAACCATAGACAATTGCGATTACACCGTAAAGATTCCTATGTTTCACGGCGTTGATTCTTTAAACGTTGCCGCTGCATCAGCAGTAGCATTCTATGAGCTTAGCAAAAAGCAAAGTAAATAAGCAGATAATAAAAACAAGCGTTGCAGTTTGAAGGAGTATTTTTGTATCTCCCCTGATGTGCAACGCTTTTTTGTTGTGTAAAAATATGTAGTTTTAAGTTTTTGCCGGTGAAATCAATAACCCTATCGTTAAACTATGGGGTTATCGTTAAACTGCAGTTTATTGCGAAGCTCATTATAGTGTGATATAATTATTTTATATACGTAGAATGGGGATGATGAATTATGAATAAATCAGAACAACTGTTAAGTGCTTTTTCGGAGGATTATTTTTTTAAAGAGCTTGTAATTGATGAATTGAAATTCACTCCAGAGGGATCCACAGAAGTGGAAGTCGCTGATCTTCTTATCAATCTTGATGATGTCATAATTGCAATCCAACTTAAATCTCGTAACGGCAAAGATCAAACTGACGACTATTTTACCGAGAACAAATGGCTTCAAAAGAAATGTAAGAATGCAAAGGGACAAATAAAGGAAACATTACAATTTATTTCGTCTGGAACACTTCCAACCTTTACTAATAAGCGTGGACAGAACATTTCGCTGCAACCAGATGCAGAGGTAATCCCTCTAGTAGTTTTTGAAAATAACCAAATTGATGATTATCCACATTTGCTGAGGAAACATTCTGCTTCAGGTATGAACATAAATTGTATGTCTTTTACTGATTACTGTGAAATGTGTCGCATTCTAGTTACCCCTATTGAAATAGTCGAATATCTAGAATATAGAAAGTCTATATATGAAAAGTATGGCGATATCGATATTATGATTTCAGATGGAATCGATAATGAGATGGTTCTGACCAAGCCTCAAAAAAACGAATCGTTAGTGCATCAGTTCTTAGCAGGAAAATATGGAATGAAGAAATCTGCGAAACAGAAGTTATCCATTCAATACTTTCGGAATTTTTTGCATCTTTTACCAGAACGTACTGTGAATAGTTCAACAGAAAATGGAGGGTATAAAATCCTACTTTTCTTTGCTCATTTTCAAAGAGATGAAATCGTTGCGTTTTGGAAGATGTTGAAAAAGACTAAAGCTGAAGCAAAGAGAGGAAAAACAGGTGTTAGGCATTCGCTTCGTGCCACTATAAGCGAATATGTAATAATATTCATGGCAAATGGATTAATCCCGATAGAGTTGTTGATGCCAAAAATCAGGAGAGTAACAGAACCGAAACAAGTTCTTGAAATCGAAGTGCATTGGTTTAGTAAAAAAGAATTCGGTATAGATTTTTTGTTTCGAGATAATACAACGCAATTAAAATAATGTTTGTAATTTATTTACTCACACCTCTACCTCACTACCGTTCTTGAAGCTGAACACCACACTTCCGTCTGCATTTACTGTGACTTTATCTACTGTTGTGTGCCAGAGGGTTGGGGTGAATTTGAGGTTGAGGATGTCGAGTTCTTTCAGGGCAAACATAAAAGCACTAAGATTATCTGCCTGATATAGTCTGCGTTCTCGCTTTTGCTGTAAATTTTCATATCGGCTGTAAACTGCTTATAGTACACAGGTATTTTAAATGCGATTTGTAGTAAACTACTCAAGAGGAGGAGTATATGAGAGTTGTATTTCTTGCCGCAATCGGTGTCGGTACCGCTACGGTGTTTGGTTCTTTGCTGGGGTTCTGTTTCAAAAACATATCACATAAGTTTTCTGATATTGTTCTGTCTTTTGCTGCGGGAGTTATGCTTTCAGCTTCAATTTTGGGGCTGATATTACCCTCACTTGAGTATGGTGGTAAATACGGAATTCTTATAACTATAACAGGTATTTTTGTTGGAGCGATATGTCTTAATCTGATAGACAAACTGGTTCCTCATCTGCACAGGCTCACAGGAATAAGTACAGAATATAGACCAAATTCAAACACCAACAAAGTATTGTTGTTTGTTATTGCTATTGCTATTCACAATCTTCCTGAAGGTATCGCAGCAGGTGTGGGATTTGGTTCTGAAGACTTATCTCAGGCACTTATAATTGCAGGAGGTATTGCTCTACAAAACATCCCTGAAGGTATGGTTATCATCGGTCCTATGCTATCAGCAAAAATCAAACCATCAAGAACCTTCATACTTGCATCTATTACGGGTTTTGTAGAAGTTATCGGGACACTAATCGGATACTTTGCGGTTAGCATTTCCACTGCAATACTTCCGTTTGCTCTGAGTTTTGCCGGAGGATCAATGCTCTATATTATCAGCGATGAAATGATACCCGAAACTCATGCTCATGGCAACGAGAGAGCTTCTACGTATGCCTTGCTAATTGGCTTTTGTTTAATGCTTTTAACGGATACTATCTTAAGTTGAATATAAAAAACAAGCGTTGCAGTTTGAGGATATACACTTACGTTACCCTCATCCGCAACGCTTTTTTGAATTTACTTATTGCAATAGACTTTAATTGCCTGACAGATAAATTCCGCTGTTCCATCAGCGTGTTTATCTATATTTTTGGTGAAGCGTTCATCTGCAACATACATCTGACCGAGTCCTGCTAAAATCTCGTTTGTGCAGAGATAGTAGTTTTCGGTAATGTAGTCCTGCAGTGTTTTCACAAGTTCCTGAGCTGTAACACAATCCGGTGTTTCGTCATTTTTCAGGCAAAGTGCAAACTCTGCCATAATGTGGTCTAACCCTTCGACAAGATCGCTCCATTTCTGATTAGAGTAGCTTTTTGTCTTTTCTTCATACTCCTTGTACGCTTCCGTTTTTCCCCATTTTTCTTTAGCCTCTGCTTTATGTTTTTCAAAATCGCTGTTATCAAACGCGTTCATAATATTTCCTCCTTTGCATCGTCAAATTCATTTTGTCGGGATAATTATATCACATCAAATAAAATCATAGCAATATCAGATGTACAAACCACTTGTTTTTTTGCGATAATTTGATATAATTACTTTGCTGACAGTTCGCTTGTACCATCCTGTCATTAAACAAAACCAGGACTGCTATTCATAAATATTGTAATGATTAGTGGCTTTGCGTTTTGCTCAGCCACTTTATTTTTTGTATAACACTTTCTTTTCAGGTGATAAAATGAAAACAGATTTTAAAAGTTTGATTAAGAGAGAACACGATGAAACTACGCTCTTATTTCGAAGTATCCCCTCAACGGTTGTATCGCTGTTTGTTGTGAGCGTCATTTGTATGAACCTGCTTGCAAACAAAACTCTTGTGCAAACCGAGATTATCGCACTTGACGGCGGAATTTTAATATCCTGGCTGTCTTTTATGTGTATGGACATTATTACGAAGTATTTTGGTCCGAAGGCATCGAACAAGGTTGCACTGCTTGCTTGCGGTATAAACCTGCTGACCTGTATGATTTTTTATATTGCGAGCATAATTCCATCAAACGCAAATGATTACACTGCACTTAACTCTATTTTAGGTGGAACGTGGTTTATTTTGCTTGGCAGTACAATCGCCTTTTTGATATCAGCTTTGATTAACAACTTTTTGAACTGGCTTATAGGCAAAGCGTTTGTCAGCAATCCTGACGGCAAGCTGGCATATATTACACAGTGCTACATCTCAACCTTTATAGGCCAGTTTCTGGACAATCTGATTTTCTCGGTGATTGTCTTTATGCTGTTTGCACCGATATACTGGGACGGTTTTTGCTGGTCGTTTTTGCAGTGCTCAATGTGTGCGCTGACCGGTGCGGTTGCAGAACTTATTATGGAAATTATCTTTTCTCCAATCGGATATTCAATCATACAGAAATGGAAAAAACAAAGGGTTGGAGAGCAATATCTCGAGTTTATTAACGGAGGTAAGGTATGAAAGTTTTAGTAACAGGAACTTCACAGGGTATCGGCAAAGCTATTGCAAAGCTGTTTTTAGAAGAAAACCACACAGTAATCGGTATTGACAGACAGAACGCTAGCATTGCTGACGACAACTACACCCACTACAAATGCGACATAAGGGATTACGACAAACTGCCTGAACTTACGGGTGTTAACATACTGATTAACAACGCTGGCACACAGAACGAGCAGGATATCGACATTAATCTAAAGGCACTCATACACATCACTGAAAAATATGGTGTTCAAGAGGATATTCACTCGATTTTGAACATCGGCTCAGCAAGTGCACATACTGGTGCGGAATTCCCTGAATACTGTGCAAGCAAAGCGGGAATTTTGGCTTACACCAAAAACGTTGCTTTGCGTGTTGCACCTTTTAATGCTACTTGCAACAGTCTTGACCCCGGCGGGGTTATAACACCTCTTAATGATTGCGTAATCAATGATGAAAAGCTGTGGGCTCAGATTATGAACGAAACTCCGTTAAAAAGATGGGCAACCGCAGAAGAAATTGCACAGTGGGCGTATTTTCTTACAGTTACAAACAAATTTTGCACCGGACAGAGTATTTTGGTAGATGGTGGCGAATCCATAAACTACAACTTTGTTTGGAAAGAATAACCGAAGTTTTACAATACAGTTACAGTGACACGAAAAATGCAAAAAAAGTGTTGATTATGTAGATTTATTGATATATACTTAATAATGGAAATTAATGTTCATACAGTTGATTAATAAAGATTATCAATCAGACAATTACTTTTTGGAGGGCAAAAATGAAAAGAGTTTTAATTATCGGCGCAGGTCCTGCCGGTTTAACAGCTGCTTACGAGCTGCTCGATAAATCAAATGAATATGAAGTTATTGTGCTTGAGGAAAGCGACTGCTTCGGCGGTATTTCCAGAACAGTAAACTATAAAGGCAATCGTATGGATATGGGCGGTCACCGCTTCTTCTCCAAGGTGCCGGAAGTTAATCAGTGGTGGGAAAAGATGCTCCCTACTCAGGGTGCTCTGCCATATGATGATATCGTTCTTGACAGAACATCAACAACTGTACAGGGCGGTCCTGACCCGGAAAAAACCGACAGAGTAATGCTTAGACGTAACAGATTGTCAAGAATCTTTTTCAATTCAAAGTTTTTCGACTACCCTGTTTCACTTAAATTTGAAACAATCAAAAATATGGGCTTTGGCACTACTATCGTTGTTGGTTTCAGCTACTTAAAAACTATTTTCCATAAGCGTAAAGAGAATTCACTGGAAGACTTCTACATCAACCGTTTTGGTAAAAAGCTCTACTCTATGTTCTTTGAGAACTACACCGAAAATCTTTGGGGCAGACACCCAAGCGAGATTTCTCCTGAATGGGGTGCTCAGCGTGTAAAGGGTCTTTCTATCAAAGCTGTTTTAAAAGACATCTTCGGCAAAATCTTCAACAAGAAAAACCGTAAGGTAGAAACCTCACTTATCGAAGAATTTGCTTATCCAAAGCTCGGCCCTGGTCAGTTGTGGGAGCTCACTGCTGCAGAATTTGAGAAAAAGGGTGGCAAAATCATCAAGAACGCTAAGGTTGTTAACGTTATCAAAGACGCTGACAACGTTATGACAGGTCTTGTTTACGAAAAGGACGGCGAGCAGGTTACACTCAACGGCGACTACGTTATCTCATCTATGCCTGTTAAGGATTTAGTTATGGGTATGAACGATGTTCCTGAGCAGTACACAAAAATTGCAGAGGGTCTGCCTTACCGTGACTATATGACAGTCGGTGTGCTTATCCCAAGACTTAACCTCAAAAACGAGACTAAGACAAAGACTATCGGCAACATTGTTCCTGACAACTGGGTTTATGTACACGACAGAAACGTCAAAATGGGTCGTTTCCAGATTTACAACAACTGGTCACCATATATGGTTAAGGACATTAATAATAACATCTGGATTGGTCTTGAGTACTTCTGTAACGAAGGCGACGATATGTGGTCAATGACAGATAACGACTTTGCTAAGATGGCTATCAAAGAAATGGTAACTATGGGCTTGATTAGTGATGTAAACGAAGTTTTAGACTCACACGTTGAGCGTGTTAAGAAAGCTTACCCTGCATACTTTGATACATATGACCATATGGACGATTTGAGAGATTACCTTAACACTATCCCTAACCTGTTCTGTATCGGACGTAACGGCCAGCACAGATACAACAATATCGACCACAGTATGTGCACTTCTTTTGAAACTGTCAGAAATATTCTTTCGGGTGAAACAAACAAGGACAACATCTGGAATGTTAACACCGAGAAAGAGTATCACGAAGCAAAGCAGGAGAACTGAGTATGAAAGAGTTTTTTGAATTACTTAAAAAATTCGATTTAAAAGGTCTGTTCATAACACCGACCAAAAACGGTTTTTTGCAGTTCTTCAGATATATATTTGTCGGCGGAATTGCCACAATTGTTGACTGGGGTTTTTTGTTCGTACTTACAGATTTTGCTCACATCCATTATCTTGTTTCTGCGATAATCGCCTTTGTTGCAGGCTTGATTACAAACTTTTTTCTGTCAAAGCTTCTTGTATTCAAAGCAAACGATGCCAGAGTAAACGCTATAATGGAGTTTGTAAGCTACGCTATAATCGGAGTAATTGGTCTTGGCATAACCGAGCTGATACTATACTTTTTCACAAGCTTCAGCAGTATGCACTATATGATTGCAAAGGCTATAGCTACTGTTGTAGTACTGGCGTGGAATTACATAGCAAGAAAACTGATTGTTTACAAAAAATAATATTTAGCATATATAAACAAGCGTTGCATAAGGGGTAAAACCTGATATGCAACGCTTTTTTTGTGCTTATATTCACTTTGTATAATAGCTTTTTGTGATGCCCTCACGGGTGAAGTTGTTCTTTTCGTAATAGTGCTGAGCAACTGTGTTATCAAGAGCTGTGTCAGTGTCAAATCTCTTGATACCTTTTTCAAAAAGAAAGCTCCTTAGTGCGCTCATACATTTTGTGCCGATGCCCTTGCCGACTATGTCACCATTAACGTAAATCCAACGCAAAAACGCTGTGGTTTCATCAAGATAGTGCACTTCGCAACCGCCAACCTGATTGTCCTGAAGTTTGAAGTCGATGTACTGGTGCTTGCCTGCGGTCAAATCATTTGCGTTAATTGTGACGTCTGAGCTTTCAACACCACTCAAAACTGATGAATAATACACATTTTCGTGCTCAATTACAAATCCGTTTTCTTTTAGCAAAGCCTCAATATTACTGTGCTTTTCGAAAAGCTTTCCGTGACGGGCAAAGCAAGTCATTCCAAAATAATGGAAAAACGCATATACCCTCTCGTTTGTCCCTAAGCTTTTCACAGCCTCGCTTAAAAGCATTTTGCCGGCATCATCCCTGCCCTCTTTGAAGTAGAAATTGCGGATTACAGGATATGAAATCTCGCTAGATATCTCGCCGTTATCTGCAAAGCCAAAGGCAGTTTTGCCGTACTGGACAAAGCCTAGCAGTGTGTCATCATCGTAAACAGCTTTTGTGTTCAGTTCCTTGAACAACACTCTGCCTTCGCCGTCGATATCATCAAGAAAGCTGTTTTTAAAGCTTTCAAAATCAACATCGTAAAAGTATGGTGTTACAAAGCTTTTCTGAAATTTGTAAATTTCAAACAAATCATAAGTGTCTGTTATTTTTAACATTATTCATCCTCCTCTTATTCTGAGCACCCAAGACGCCCGCTGTGTTAGCTTATTGCTTTTGTAATTCTTCTCTCGTTTGACTTGATAAACTCGAAAACTGCATATGTACTTTTTGCAAGAGTAACGTCTTGTTGACCATCAAAAAATGCTAAAAACAACAGCTCTATGCACTCCATAACATATACAGCGGACTCTTTTTCGATAAGCTTTAACGGCAGAATTTTGTTGTAGCCTGCAAAAACATTTTTTACAAAGTCAAACCACTTTTCTCTTTCTATCTGAAACTTTTCCTGCTCCGACAAAACCGACAGCACAAAGTAGCACAAGTCAAAAATCCTGATGTTTTTCTGGCTTAAATCGAAGTCAATGTAACCGCTGAACTCCCCATTATTAAACAAAAAATTGCCAAAGTGCACATCTCGGTGGATAAGTCCCACAGGCAGCTTGTCGTAGGATTTTTCAAGATTATTTACAACCTGTTCGTATTCGACTTTTTCTATATTCTGCCAACCGCTTTTTTCAAAGCTGTCTTTGACCCAGCCGTTCATTTCATCGAGAAAACTGTTGTCCCACAGCTCCAATTTATCTTCGAGGCTGTCAAAGGCTATGTGCAGTTTTGCAATTATTTCGCCCATTGTCAAAGCTATTTTACTGCTGAATTTCAGGTTGACTATGTTACTACCCGAAAGCTTTGTTGAAACAAAGAAAAACTGGTTTTCTTTTTCGACGAACAGCTTACCGTCTGTGGTACTGAGCACCTTGGTAACAGGTATGCCCATACTTTCGAGGTGGCTGTTTATCAATATGTTTCTTTTCAGCGACTTTATATCGCTGTAAGTTTTCAAGACGTAGTCCTCGCCTATCTGCCACACTGTGCCGTATATCTGCTTTGCTTTTTCGTTTTGCAAGTTCCAACAAGGCAGCAGGCTTTTTATTATTTCGCTCATAACTTCAAATCGCCTTCTTTGACTGACAATTATTCTGCGCACGCTAGACTGAGCAAGGCTAAAATTTTTAGCCAACTGCTCATTGCTCATTCCCTCGAGGTGCATTTTGTAAAGTCTGTTGTTTCGTTTTTCAAGCTCAATTTTATACTCAGTGACAGCCTTGTGCTTTTTCCTTTCTTTTATTGGAATGTACAAAAACTCTCCCTGAACATACTTTTGAAGTTCTTCCACCAAATCGTTTGGCAACACATCGCTCGCATTTTTATACTTCATAACTGCACCTCTGTTTTGACCTCTGCGATAAGTAACAAGAACCGTGGCTTTATGATACCACCGATATCGCAGATTTTTTGTCTATGTTATTTTTATAATAAAACTTAATCAAATCACATATTCATTTTATAACATCCAGTAATATATGGCAAGAAGAAACAAAAAACAGCGACAGTGAAAACCACTGTCGCTGAATTAAATATTATACTATATTGATTGCAAAGATTAGAGCTTTGGACCTGCCTCAACTAAAGCCTTACCAGCTTCGTTGCCTGTGTACTTGTCAAAGTTCTTAACAAAACGTGATGCGAGGTCTTTTGCCTTTTCTTCCCACTGTGCAGCATCTTCGTATGTGTCACGTGGGTCAAGGATTGCAGGGTCTACACCTGGAAGTGATGTAGGAACCTCGAGGTTGAAGTAAGGAATTGTCTTAGTATCAGCCTTGAGGATTGAGCCATCGAGGATAGCGTCGATGATACCACGTGTATCCTTGATAGAAATACGCTTGCCTGTGCCGTTCCAACCTGTGTTTACGAGGTAAGCCTTAGCACCAACTTTTTCCATCTTCTTAACAAGCTCTTCAGCATACTTTGTTGGGTGAAGCTCTAAGAAAGCCTGACCGAAGCAAGCTGAGAATGTTGGAGTTGGCTCTGTAATGCCACGCTCTGTACCAGCGAGCTTTGATGTGAAGCCTGAGAGGAAGTAGTACTGAGCCTGCTCAGGTGTAAGAATTGAAACTGGTGGGAGTACGCCGAAAGCATCAGCTGAAAGGAAGATAACGTCCTTAGCATCAGGAGCTGCAGAAACAGGGCGAACAATCTTTTCAATGTGGTCGATTGGGTATGATACACGAGTGTTCTCTGTAACAGAACCGTCGTCGAAATCGCAAACACCGTTTTCGTCAACAGTAACGTTCTCTAAAAGAGCGTTACGCTTGATAGCAGCGTAGATGTCTGGCTCTGACTCTTTGTCGAGGTTGATAACCTTTGCGTAGCAACCGCCCTCGAAGTTGAACACACCCTTGTCGTCCCAACCGTGCTCGTCGTCACCGATGAGAAGACGCTTAGGGTCTGTTGAAAGTGTTGTCTTACCTGTACCAGAAAGACCAAAGAAGAGTGCTGTGTTCTCGCCGTTCATATCTGTGTTAGCTGAACAGTGCATTGAAGCCATACCCTTGAGTGGGAGGTAGTAGTTCATCATTGAGAACATACCCTTCTTCATCTCACCACCGTACCATGTGTTAAGGATAACCTGCTCACGGGATGTGATGTTGAATACAGCAGCTGTCTCAGAGTTTAAGCCGAGCTCCTTGTAGTTTTCAACTTTAGCCTTTGAAGCATTGTAGCAAACAAAGTCAGGAACGAAGTTCTCGAGTTCCTCTTCGCTTGGATTGATGAACATATTCTTTACAAAGTGAGCCTGCCAAGCAACTTCCATAATGAAACGGATTGACATTCTTGAATCTTCATTAGCACCGCAGAAAACGTCTACAACGTAGAGCTTCTTGTCAGAAAGCTGTTTGATAGCAAGGTCTTTGAGTGTAGCCCAAGTCTCTTCTGAACATGGGTGGTTGTCGTTCTTGAACTCGTCAGAAGTCCACCAAACTGTGTCCTTTGAGTTCTCGTCCATAACGATGAACTTGTCCTTAGGTGAACGACCTGTGTAGATACCTGTCATAACGTTAACAGCACCAAGCTCTGTCTCCTGACCTTTTTCAAAGCCTTCGAGCGCAGGGTCTGTCTCAGCAATGAAGAGCTCTTCGTAAGAAGGGTTGTGGATAATCTCTTTCACGCCAGTGATGCCGTAAATGCTTAAATCTACGTTTTTCATAAAATTTACCTCTTTTCTCTAATCGTATTATAGTAATAAATTTACCAACAAAAGTGAAATTATGTTATCAAATTTAATTTAATAACATAGGAGCAAACTAACGTTCTCCACAGTAAATAATATATTAGAATAAGACAATTGTCAATGGTTTTGAAGCAAGATTGTCAAATACTGTAAATCATTTTAATTTCAAAAGATTTCGGCTGATATAAAAGCATTGCAGTCAGGAATTAACCTGACTGCAACACTTTTGACTTTACTATATTTTCACTTGTTTAAAGGGTAATCTCTGACTGTGATTGTTATTTCAACAGGGTTTGCGTTGGCATTTGTTACTATGCCGTTTTCGTATTCTGCTGTGTACTCAACGCCGTCCTTGAGCTGCCACACAAGAGTTGCTGAGCCAGGGTTCTTTGCTTTTACACAGTAAGATGCAGAGTCGAATTCAACAATGTCCTCTGAGCCAGCCTTTACACTCCAGTAACCGTCACTTGGCAAGAAGTCGTAATACTCAGCACCGAATCTGTCAAACGCATTGATTGAAATCGTACCGAGGTTAAATGTACCACCTGTGAAGCAATAATATCTAGGGTTATCAGAGCTTGTAACCTTGAACGATGTAGGCAGGTACATCGGGACAGGCTCTGACAAAGTTGTGTTAATAGCTTCAACTGTTACTGTTGTGGTTGTTCCTGCAGGAAGCATAGGACACTTGTTAGCAAAATCTGCAATTTTGTCTTTTGCGGATTTGTTATTGTTATATGTATTGCAGATACCAGTCCAGTCAAGGTCCATATCTTTTCTGTCTGTTTGGTCTGATTTACCGTTGTGATATTTGTAGAAGAAATGGTTGTTACCGTTGCTTGAATCCCAACCCGGAGTGCTTGCATTTGCTACCTTGTTCGCAAGAGAATCATAAGCATAAAAGCCTTCCTTTGAAGAATCTCCACCAAAGAATGTTGAGAAGTTTGACTGTGAGTAACCTGCTGTACTTAAAGCTAATGTTGCAATTGAGTCTGCGTATACATCACCGCTCATTGAGAACACAGCCACCTTGTAGGTTAAAGCAACTGGTGTGTCGTAGTTTAATGTCATTGAATCGGTGCTAATGCTCTGCTCAACATTGACTATTGTATGTTGCGGAACAAGGCAATCCACTGATTCTGACTGTGAAACAGAGCTTAAAACTGTTGTTTCGTCGGTTCTCGCTGATTCGTACGCCTGAGTAGTTGTAAGTGAACTCTCGATAAGTCCCTTTACAAACTTGTTGCCAAACTCAATGTGACCGCCGAACATTTCTGCAAAGCTGTAACTCTCGCTGTTTGAGATTGATGTCGAAACTGTCTCAGATTTAGACATTTCTGTAGTTGTCTGTGCAGATATGTCATATAAAGCGTTGTTCTTTATGGTATTAACAACAGATGTCTTTACGCTTGAATCCTGCTTTGCTCTAGATGGGTCCTGTACATACTCAACACCCTTAGCGTTAATGATTTTTAAGTCAAAGTCAAAAAATGCAACACCGTATGAATTGTACTTGTACTTGCAGGTTTTACCGTTCCTTGAAATAGCTGTGACGATGTTGTAGAGGATTTCACGATTAGTATCATCTGCAAACTCCGGTAATGCGTCCGGACAGTTGTCACCCTGACTAAGAATATCCTCTGGGTCTAAAGTATAGCGGTTTATACTGCTTGAAATCTCTTCGCACATTTTATATCTCAAATTCTCCAAAGACGAAGCAACTGAAAGTCCTGTGCTTTTATAGCTGTCGCACTTCTTGTCACCTACTGATACAGCTTTTGGATTAGCAAGATTTCCTGCAACATAGTTGTTCTCGGTTGAACCGCTTTCGAAATTCTTGCCGTAATAAGTGCTGTAATTATCCGTGCAGGTATATTTTCCACCGTTTTCAAAAATAGCGCCTGCTACTTCTGCCCACTGTGTGAGCGGTGTGATTTTGCCTGTTGGTCCGTCAGGGTCCAGATATTCGACTTCAGTTGTCAGATATTTCTTTAAATAATCTGTAGTAACGTCTGTTTTGGTATTATTAACAACATCATAATAAAGAACGCCGTCTTCCTCAATGCTTTTTATTCCTTTGTCCTCTCCGTTTTCAGTGTAATACACCGTGTAATCCACTGTTCTTGTATTACTTGTGCTAGCAGCAAAAGACGAAAGTGTTGATGCTGAACAAAGTGTAGCCATTGCCAATATTGCCGCACCTGTTCTGATTAATCTGTTTTTCATAGGCACTCCTTACCTCTTTGGGTAATAATATAGAATATTTTGCCGCTGAGGTTTTAGATTTTTGTCTTTCGCCTCAACCGCTGCGCACATTCTAGCACCTGAATTTTGCTACTTCAACCTTTTTAGCCACAGTTTAAAAACTGTTAACAATGTGACAGTTTTCTGAAGTTTCAAATCATTTAACACGAACATAACATTTGGTTATAAAAGCCATAAGCTTTTTGGCATTTGATAAAAACTGTTGTACACTTTAACCCAAAACTTTACACTTCTCGTTGACTTTTGTAAAATGAATGTTAAAATAAAGGCAATAAGCTACAAACGGTAGAATACACCGCTATTAACAAACCGTTCACATTTAAGAGGACAATTATGAACCATATAATAAAAAATGACCTTGATGTTTTTTCGTTCCACGATGCTGAACTTAGACTGAAAAATTATGACCAAAAAACTCTGGTTGTCAATGTCAGTCACTTAAATATCAGTAAAGAGTCAAAAGAAAACCCGTTTGAGTATGATATAGAGATAAAATCCGCTGTTATGACCTTTGATGAGATTGAGATTAACTATCTTGAACCGATGGTAGGATACAAAATCGACGAAAACGGAAACTATTACACAGACAAAGAGAAGGTAATTTATAAAAGTGAAGAAGCCCGCAATCGCTTGCTGGACGCACTAAAAAAAGGTGTCGATATAAACTGCATTGATGTTACACACAAATCGGGCAGAACCGCCATTGAAATGAGCACCTGTGGAAACGAAATGTTCTTTGTTGGATTTTCCTTTGCTGATGTCACCGTGGAATGGGATGAGTACCTAAAAAAAGCTTGGTATGAACTGCACAGACAATATAAGCATAATATAATTCTTGAAACGCCGACAGGAAAGCTTGAGACTATTATGTACATCATCACTCACGAGGAAGATGTGTATTATAACGGTGAACTCGAAAAAGCTCCTTCGGTCAATGTTGGAATTAAGTACAAAGAAAAAGCAATATGGGGACACGGCACAGATTATTGCTTTGCAGACGCTTTTGCCGATTTGCAAAAACAGCTTGATGATGGTGTAACACTAAGGTGCTGTATAACGTGCCGACACGGTAATTTTTGTCCATACGGCAATGAACAGGGCAAAATCTTTTGCACAAAAGATAAGGCTATCAACTCAAAGGAAGATATGTGCAAGCAGTTTGACAATATGAGTTCTGACAACTTAGAAGAACTCACCAGACACGTAACAGACACCTGCGAAAACTACGAACCTCAAACCAAGGACTATTACACATACAACGATTATCTTCACTATCTTTCAAAGTAGTGTCGCAAATTAAAAGTGTCGATTTTTGGCTTAGGCAAGCCGTTGCAAGCGACACTTGACAAAATCAAGTAAGTTATGCTTTGCTTTTTCAAGGGCGTGCTATATAATAAAACCAAACTGGAGGGACAGCTATGACAACAGGCGAAATCATTCAATATCACAGAAAAAGGCTTAGTATGTCTCAGGAAGATTTGGGACAAAAACTCCTTGTCAGCAGGCAGACTATCAGTCAATGGGAAAAGGGTCAGACCGTTCCAACCACTGACAACTTAATCCGCCTCAAGGAAATCTTTGACGTTTCCGTTGATGAGCTGTTGGGGCTTGAAGCAATTGCTAAGAAAAACACACCTGAACCAGAGTTACTGGAGCGGTACGAATTTTCCTTCTCTGATAACGAAATAGCAGAAATCCAAAAAAGTAAAGCCACCTCGTTTAGTAACAAAATGATTATTTTCTTCACTTTGATTTCTCTCTTTCTTGCATACTCAATATTCAATAACACCTATGCTGGTGTCAGCGGTTTTCTTGTCGGAGTGCTTTTTGTGTTTTCTGTATTGTTCCTGCAAGCACTCAAAAGAATGAAGAAAGCCTCAATAAATATTGTTGAACGTATTCCAAAGTGCGTGTACATATATAAAACTTTTGATGAACACTTCACCTTGGAAATCACGAAAAACGGTGAAACAGTGCAAACGCAGAAAGTAATGTATTCATCAATTGAACAGGTTATAGATTACAAAACTCATATTGAGCTTCTGGTCAACGGACAGCTTTACCCGATAAAAAAGGATGTGCTCAACTGCGACTCAGCATTTTTGAGATACAAAAGTAATAACCCTTTAAAAGTAAAAGTACAAAAAAGCTCAGACAAACACAGAGTAATTTCCATCCTGCTATTTATTATAACTTTGCTGACTTTGTATATTGGTATGGGACTTGTTGCACTCCTTGACGGTGATGGATTATCCTCACCAAAATATATGTGGGTTTTCTACATTCTTACTCCTATCCCGATAGCATCCATTGTTTACGGCTATTTTCTTAAACGCAAAGGCTACAAATACCTTAAAAATGTTATCGCCGGTTTTATAGTTTTTGGTTTATGCTGTGCTTTCGGCTCGTTCTCGTTCATATTCAAAAATATGTACTCAGAAAACGACAAACTTATACTGCAAGCGGAGCAAGTGATGGACATCGACATTCCACAGTACAGGAGCATCGCTACTCAGGACTTGAGAATGGGAACGTCAACAGACCCGAATCGAAAAACTCAATTTGTCACCAAAGTAAGGTTTAACGATGTTGAGAATATACAACTGCTTAAAGAAATCAAGGCAGACGACAGGTGGCTGAGCACTATGCCAAACGATGTTTACTATATTGCATCTGCAAGCTACATCCCTGCTAAGCACGATTACGTTGTTACATACAACTCAGACACCGATGAATATAACACTGTGCCACAAGACGGCGGAACATACGATTGTATATGCATAATGTATTGCTCCGTACTACAAGAACTGACGATTGAAGATTACACGCTGACATACACAAAGTAGTATAAAAAAACAAGGCAGAACTGTTTTTTTGCAGTTCTGCCTTTGCTTTTACAAATATGTAGTTTTATCAGAAGTGGTCGCCGTAGTCAGCAACGTCGTCATCCATATACTCTCTGCCTGTAATACGCTTTGCCTGACGCTCTTTTTCAATCATATCAGAAAGCATATTCTTGACTTCTCTTGAGTTTTTGATGTTGCAGATGTCAAACTCAGGAGTAGATTTGTCTGCTGTACAGCAGTGGATTGTGCCCAAGCCGAAGAGTCGCTGACCTAAAGGCATATTTAAAGTTAAGTCCATAATGCGATAAAGTCTGATTTCTTCTTCCTTTTTTGAAAGAAAGCCTGACTCGATGTAGAGCTTTTCGTCTGTTAACTTATAAACAGTGAAGCTCAGCGGTAAGCCGAAAAGTGTTCTCTTTCTTTCTGTCCATACATAAGCGGTAGTGTCTTTGTTAGCCATAGTGATGCCTCCGTTTCTATGGATAGGATATCACATAAGAATAACTTTGTCACCCTTTTTGAGAAAAATTACTTCAACTTTCGGTACTTGATGTACTCAAAGTTGCTTTCCTGACTACGATTTACCATTGTGCTGTACACCTTTTGATGCAGGTTTTTTACTTTCTCTTTAGCTGTGTTTCCCTCGCCGTAAAACGGACCATCAAGGTACACCGTCATCTTAGGCTTTTTGTAAAACCTGCTCTTTTTATATGTAACGGTCATTGCGAAAACAGGGACTTCAAACTTGACGGGGAATTTGAACGACGTATCTGGGAACGGACGAATAGTGGTGCAGTATTCCCACACGTGAGCTTCAGGATAAATCACAATAGGGTGCGATTTTTCAAGCCGTTGCTTCATTGCAACAGACAGCTCTTTAAAGCCTTTGATTGAATCAACAATCGGCAGTGCTCCTAAGTACGGCAGGATGTTCCCGATAACAGGGATGCCGTAGTTTGCAGGGCTGACTACTGTGTAAATGCGTCTTGGAAACACCGTCAAAGCAGGAATAAACACATCACCGAACGGCTGGGTGTGGTTACCGTAAATAAAAAATCCGCCTTTGATACCTTTGAGATTTTTTCTGCCTTTTACTCGCATATGCAAAAACAAAGGACAATAAATGCTTGAGAACAGCAACGCAAATGAGTAAATCAAAAATGAAAGCACCTTTGATTTGAAATCCGTTCTTACCCATTTGTAGTTACTATCAAGTTCAAAATTCTGGTTGGCGGTTTCTTCGAAATCGTCTGTGAATTCTTTATAGTACCTTATTTTTTCTTCTTTTGCTTTCATAGTGCTTTTTTCCAGCCTGCTATGTCTGTAGGCTCAAAGTCATAGGTAAGCTCTTTTGAGTAAACCTTTTCATAGCACTCTTTCTTTAAGTTGTAATCCATTTGAGAGAGAAGCTCGGTATTCTCCTTAGGAGTTTTATTTGTATCAGGATAGAGCACATCCAGAACGTGGAGAATATACTTGACCTTTTTAAACTCAGCAGTGTCGTCATCATCCATATCAACCATCTCGACAAAACAGGAGATTATCGGAACATTAAGCTTTGCAGAGTAAAAGTAAGCTCCGTTTTTGGGCGGACGAGGTTTGCGGTAGTTAAACCACATTTCCTGCTCGGGATAAAGCAGAACCATCTCTCTTTTGTCGACGAGCTTTTCCTTTAACACAGACAAAAAGTCACGAGCGAGATATCTCGGCTCGGTCGAAATCGGAATAGTGTCTGTGTAGTTCATAAGAAAGCCGATGATGCCGTCCATCGCAAAATTTGTTGTCTGGCTGATAATTCCTAAGTGTTTTCTTTTCAGATTATTAGTCAGGTGGCGTATTACGGTGTTTTCAATCGGACTGAAATGGTTGCTTGTAATAAGGGCACCACCGATGTCTTTTGGGATTTTTTCAATGCCCACAATTTCTGTATCCTTATTGATTATCTTAGTTGCTGTCTTTGCAATAGCAACCGCTACGGCTGATTTGAGCTTATACAGCATACTTGTGCGGTTTTCAATAAATAAGCGTGTTATCTCTCTGTTTTGCTCAGGGGTTAAAACAGGGTCGTTAAGCTCGACCTTGTTGTGAAATTCTCCGCTTTGTGCAAAATTCTTTATATTCTTTATAACAGCTTCTCGGTTATCTCCTATAATCATAGTCTTACTTTAACCCCACTCTCGTTCATCTTTTTAAACGTAATCTCGTTTTTTGGGATTTCCATACCTCTTTTGACTAAAAGCTCCAAGCACTCGCTGTCTGCCTTTTTCTGCTCGCTGGAGTACGCTTTTTTGTGTGCTTTGATTTCGTCTAAATATCCACTGTCCTTAGCATAACTCCAGAACTGCTCGCTGTACTGTACACCGTCGTAACACCATGGCTTTGAAAAAAGATTGTAATGAATTACGTTTGTGTTTGAAAGCGGTGGCTTTTTGTCGTTTGGCATAGCGTCCCAGGACTCATCAAGGTAGTAAATCTTACCGTTGCAGATTGCGTTTAAGTAGTCCTGGTCTGGTGCGATAGAATCAAAATGATACTCGTTTAAAAGATTCAAAAAATGTCCCTCAAAGTCACACTCACGCATCTTTTTGAGGTTCATAAGCAGTACACCTGAGTTTATGTATTCGTGCTTTTTAACACCAACTGCATTTTCCGTGTATGAAACAAGCGGCGGGATATCTGCGATTGAAAGGTCGTTGCACGCACCGATGAAGTTGTCACCGATTTCGATATCATAAAGCTTTGCAAGGTCAGTTGTACAAACAACGTCGGAGTCGATGTAAATACCCTTATCATACTGTGGGAACATTGCAGGGATGAAAAGTCTGAAATAAATTGTCAATGTGAAATAATCACAACGCAGACGATTGCTCATTCTGTCGTCTAAAGCCTCAAAATTTGCTTTCATTTCTGTCAGCTCTATTTTGAAATTCTCTGTCTGAAGTGAACTCAGCTTTTCCTTATTTTCGTCAGTCAAGCCTTCGTGCAAAACAATAGCTTTGTAGTTTCTGTCTTTGCTTGAATTTTTGATAGCTGAATTGAGGGCTACTGCTAAATATGGTGCGTAACCGTTGTCAATTGTAAAAAAGATTGGGATTTCTCTATTCATTTTCATATACTCCTTTTGCTTTGTTTATAATATCGTCAAACTCGAAAACATGAAGCTGACTGTGTAATTTATCTTCATCCCACGGCTTGATTGTCACCGCTCGAAAATACGGCAGAAATTTGAAGAACGTTGTAAAGTGCTTTAAAACTGTGTCAGGTTTTATCTTTCCCTGCTAGTTATATATATCAGGTAGCTTACGTTTATTTGCAAGCTTGTTAAGTGCCGACTGGTCAGGCATAAACATCTTTTTATCACGGCACATCTGTCTGCATTTTAAAAATAGTCCGCTTTCTCTTATGTATTTCATATTAAGCAACAGCACGCCTGAATTCAGATAATCGTGCTTTAAAACATTACCGAAAAACCACTTGCCGTATCTGTCGGGTACACCCATAATTTCGACATCCTCGATATCGGTATTGTATAGAGACGAAATATCCTTTCTGCACATAACGTCTGTATCAAGATACAACAGCTTGTCAGGAAGCTCGGCTACTTCATCTGCAAAAAGCCTTAACATACACAGCGGAGTGAAGCGTGTGTTCATATTAGCTACCGGCAGATACGAGTGAAACTTTTCGCTTAAGTCAAGTAAGGTCACCGTGCTGTTTTCGTTTACACTTTGAACTTCTTTTTCGAGAGTTACTGCAAACTCACGCTCAATTGCTTTGTGATTACCAACCGTTGCCGTAAGTATGTATATATTTAGTTTTTTGTTACAGTGTTTGCACAGTGACAAAGTAGACATAAGCACCCCTTGAGTTATGTTTTGGTCACCGCAGTAAAGGATGTTCAAGTCATCCCCTCCTTTTTCAAGGGTCATTATACACACGCGTTTTTAAAAACTAAAGCTAAATGTTGTAGAAACGGCTCTCCTCTTTAAAAACTCAGCCGTAGAGCCACTCTACGCCCCACTCTCCGTTTAGTAGAGACGCAAAAACACCCCGTTTTTACAGTAAAAACGAGGTGTTGTGTGACAAGATGTTAAATTTTAAAGTGCTGAAACTCCAGCTTTTTCAAAGTTCAACATTAAGTTTACATTGTTCAATTATCCATTGTTATACTTGAGGCTCGCTCTTTTTCTTAGGCTTTTTGATGAATGCACACAGGACAATGATAATCTCGCCTGCGATTCCAAGCAGATAAATCAAAGCTACATTTATGCCGAAATACCAGAATGTTATGTGAATCGCCGCAAGCACTGACCACATCAAAGCCGAAATAATAACATAATTAAGTCGCGGATTAAACCACACGCTGTTGAAAACCAGACGGATAATCAACACAATCGGAAAAGCGTAAATAAAATACAGCCACTGAAAGGTTGCCTGACTTGAAATCAGCGAAGTGATTATGAAAGCGAAAATCGCCACAAACCACACCGCGCCCTCACTTATGTAAGTGATAACCCTGTGGTTATACTTTGTCTCTACGCGTTTGTTTTCAACTACCTTTTCTTCAATGTTCTCGTCTTTTACCATATAGTCGAGCGTTACACCGAACAAATCAGCAATCTCAACCAGCACCCCTATATCGGGTGATGACTCACCACGCTCCCACTTAGAGATTGTTTTATCAGAGTAGTTGAGCTTTGCCGCAAGCTCAAGCTGGGTCATATTATTCAGTAGTCTGAGTTCTGCTATATTTTTAGCAACAATACTCTTGACATTATTCATAAGAAAATCTCCGATTTATAAAAATTACTACAATATTATATAGCAGTTTAACAAAAAATTCAAGTAGTTGTTGAGTTGTCAACAAGTTAAATACAGCTATCTACGCAACCATTGAGTTATTTAAAGCATTGTGGTAAAATGTTTGCGTTAACATTAATGGAGATGAAAAAATGAGTAATTTCAAAGTAACAGACGTCAGGGCAGTACCCGGGGACAGCTCATTTCTTTTAGATGACGGCAAAACCGCAATACTGTACGACAGTGGCTTTGCGTTTACAGGCGACAAGGTTTGTGGGCGCATAAAAACAGCACTCAAAGACAGAGAGCTTGACTACATCTTTCTGACCCACTCGCACTACGACCACGCACTGGGTGCAGTTTACGTCAAAAAGCACTACAAAAACGCAAAGATTGTGGCATCTTCTTACGCCGAAAAGATTTTCGCTAAAGAAAGTGCCAAAAGCGTTATGCGCGATTTAGACCGAAAATTTGCAACAAAATGCGGTGTAGATGACTACGAAGATTTGATTGACCAGTTAAGCGTTGACATTGCGGTTAACGACGGCGACATAATAAACACAGGGGACCATTCTTTTAAAGTAATCGCTTTACCGGGGCACACAAGATGCTCAGTAGGCTTTTACTGTGAAGAAGAAAAGCTGTTATTGTCCAGCGAAACACTGGGTGTGTTCAACTCAAAAGACGATGTTGTGCCGTCGTATCTGGTTGGCTACAAAATGACCTTGCAGTCAATCGAAAAAGCCCGAAAGCTTGAGGTAGAGCAGATGCTTTTACCGCATTACGGACTGATACAAAATGAAACGGTTGAGCTGTTCTTTGACAAAGCTCTTGAAACCACAAAGGATACAGCAGAAAAAATAGCACAACTTTTAGCAAAAGGCAAAACCAAAGCTCAGATTTTGGAGTTTGTCAAAGACAGGTTTTACCACGGCTACATTAAGACCATCTACCCTATCGATGCGATGGAATTAAACACCTCGATTATGATTAACCTGATTGAAAAAGAATTGCTGCAGTAAAAAAAGCGGGGCATTAAGCCTCGCTTTTAGTTTTAATTACTTTTTGTTAACATCGGTTTCTTGTTTAAGCCTTTTCTTTGCCTGCTCAACGGTTTCGCCGTCTTTTGTCAGATATGCATCTACAAACTTGTCTTCGATTTTTGTGTACCCGCCGACTACGGTGTTCTCAATTATTTTGTAGCCGTTTACTACGTTCTTTTCTATACTTTTAATTCCTTTTACAATTTTCGATTTTGCCATATACTCACCTCTTATTTAAGACCTTTAATAATCGGAATCAGTGATAAAAGCATCACAATACCGCACAAACCGACTAGTGTACCTACTACAAAGCTCTCCCACACTAAGCAAAGGCACATACCCACGCCTAAAACAAGTGCACCGACAACGCCTACGATAATAGCAACAATATTTTTACCGCTTAACTTAATTGAGGGTTTACGCTCCATTTTTCGCCATACAAAAACAGTAATCAGTCCAAGTAACGCACCAACACTGCCAAACACCACACCCTGTGTGAACATATTCCACTCAGGAAGCAACGCCATACACATACCTAGTGCAAACAAAACTCCACTTACTGTGCCCAAAACCAATGCTACAAAACTACTTTTTTTCATAAAAACTCTCCTCTCATTAAAACAACAGTTGTCTTTTTATTGCAATTAAATTATAATACTTAAAAAAGCCGAAAAACAATCATCAATTTTTAAACAAGTGTTGGAATAATGGAGCAGCTATGAATACTAAAAACAACAAAAGACGCAGAGAATCGGTCGAAAAAATAGAAAAAGCCTTTGTAGAGCTTTTACAGGAACGAGAGCTAAAAGACATCACGGTGTCAGATATCTGCAAGAAAACTCAGCTTAACCGAAGCACCTTTTACGCTAACTTTTTGGACATATACGACCTTGCTGACAAATTTCGCGAAAAGCTAGAAAATGACTTTGCAAACATTTTTGCAAACTACGACAACAAAGATAAAAACGGTGCGCTGAGAATGTTCACGCAAATCTATGAAAACCAGCTTTTCTACAAAACATACTTCAAGCTACAGTACGACGAAAGCCACATAATTCAGGTTTACGACACAAGCAGAGCTAAAAACGACTTTAACGACCAGTACATAAAGTACCACATTGAGTTTTTCAGAAACGGACTGAACGCTATCATCAAGATGTGGCTCAATAGTGGTTGCAAAGAATCACCGCAGGAAATGGCTGAGGTTTTGAAACAAGAGTACAAAGGAAGGTAAATATGCACATCTATCCTGATTATTACGAAAAATTCAGATGCATCGCATCAAAGTGCAAACACAACTGCTGTATCGGTTGGGAAATCGACATCGACAACACCACGCTTAAATACTACAACTGTGTTGAGGGCGATTTTTCAAAAAGGCTGAAAGACAATATTGAGCTAGATGACACACCGCATTTTAAGCTATTAAGCAATGAGCGTTGCCCGTTTTTGAACGATAAAAACCTGTGCGACATTATCACAACCTTAGGTGAAGACATGCTGTGCGATATCTGCTCACAGCACCCGAGATTTCACAACGAGCTACCACAAAGAATCGAAAGCGGTCTTGGACTTTGCTGTGAAGAAGCGTGCAGAATCATCATTTCGCAAAAAGAAAAGTGCACACTTATTAGCAACGGAGATATCACCACAGACGATGAGATTATCCTACTGCGTGACAAGGTGATTGACGTTTTGCAAAACAGGGATAAGCACATCGCTCAGCGTATTGACGATATGCTCTCTCTTTGCAGTACAACGGGAAATGAATACAGCATCAGTGAGCTGTGCGACATACTTTTGAGCCTTGAACAGCTCGACAATAAATGGGGTAAACTGATAAAAGAGCTGAAAGAAAGCACAAACACTATCGACACTAACGCTTTTGACACATATATGGCTGACAGACAAAGTGAGTACGAGCAGTTTTGCGTTTACCTTGTGTACCGCCACTTTGCAAATTCTCCTGACTTGTTCGAGGCACAACTAAGAGCGTGTTTTGTAAAGCTTGCTTACAATCTTGTGCGTGCACTTGGTGCAATGATTTACTCAAAAAGCGGTAGTTTTGACCTCTCTGAACAGCTCGAACTTATAAGACTTTTCTCAAGTGAAATTGAATACTCAGACGAAAACCTCTACACACTATTTGACATTGCGTAAAGACACAAAAAGGGTTGCCAAAAAAGGCAACCCTTTAATTATGTTTATTGACTTTATCTTTTTGCAAAACTCAAAAGCTTTGAGTAAAGCTGTTGAGTTGCTTGCTTTACACTAGCCACAAGCGCTGATTTTATAGCCTGAGGCTTTAAAGCGCTCGAAGATTTCTGGGCAGGTTCTATCGCACTGTTATTGCTCTTTATGTTCTGCATAGCCTTGTGCATACTCGCCATTGAGCCTCTGTAGAAATATGTGTGGCTCTTGCCCTGTTTGCTGTAATCACTCACAGCGGTTTTGCCGTCTGACTTCATACATCTGACAGTGTAGGTGTACTTTACACCAGGGGTGGCATCTGTGTGAGTGAAGGTAGTTGATGTTGTGTTGCCAATACCTTTCCAGTCTGAGCCGTTTTTGTAGTATACACGGTAGTTCACCGCACCGTCAATCTTGTCCCAGGTTATCTTCACGCCCTTTTCGGTGCTTGTGATGGAAGAAATCACAGGAGTCGCGATAAACGTATTGCTCCAGCCGTTTGAGTTAAACGAGCTTGAGTTATCAAACTCATCAAAGGCTTTTACTGTGTATGTGTAAGACTCACCAGACTTTGCACTTTCGTGTACAAAGGTAGTGGTATCTGTGTTGTCAATACCTTTCCAACCGTCGCTTGTTTTGTAATACACACGGTAATATGAAGCACCTTCAACCTTTTCAATTGTGAGTTTCGCACCTTTTTCAGTGTTCTGGATTTTAGTAACCTTTGGAGTTACAAGTCGAGTGATTGAAAGTCCGTTTTTATCGTAACGGCTTTCAGTGCCGTCATAACCGATAAACTTGACCGTGTAGATGTAATAAACACCTGCTAATGCTGTTTTATCGGTGTAAGTATTGCTTGTAATGTTTGCAATTGATGTCCAAGTTGTGTCTGCAGTTTTGCGATAAATGCGGTACTGTCCGCTGGCACCCGACAGCTTTTCAAAGGTCAGCTTTATGCCGTCTGAGGTGTTTGAGATTGTGTTGAGTTTTGGTGCAGGATAACCATTTCCCCAAGTCAACATATACGCTTGTGCATATTCATCAGCTAGTGAAGCAGCACTTCCGAGTACAACGAAGTCAGGGTCGGTATAAATGCCACCATTGTAATCAAAACAACCTATGGCATATGGTCCGATCTCCTTAACGCTTTCAGGTATATAGAATTCAAAGAGACTATAACAATTGTAAAAAGCGTTCTTTCCGATTCTTTCAAGCCTTTCGCCTATGGTTACTTTTGAAAGACTATAACAATATTCGAAAGCGTATTCATCAATTGTTTTTATAGCAGGCAAATACACCTCTGTAAGACTATAGCATCTGGAAAACGCAAATTCCCCTATTTTTGTAAGATGCTCTCCCAATTCAACCTTGTAGAGATTTTCACAATTTCCGAATGCACTGTCGTAGATTGTTTCTACATAAGGCAAAGAGATTTCTGTAAGAGAAACACAACTTGAAAAAGCACTTTGTCCAACTGATTTTATGTTATTGTCTTTTGCAAAACTGAGCTCATTTAGATTCTTACAACCACCAAATGCTTGATATCCAAGACTGATTAAAGAAGCAGCCTCTACACTTTCTAAAGCTGTGCAATCATGAAAACAACTACTAGGCAATTTAGTTAAAGTAGACGGAAGTTTCACTGTTTTTAATGAAGTACATTTTTCAAATATAGCGTCCCCCATTGTATAGGTTACTTCATCCGAAAAGGTTATTTCTTTCAAATTAATGCATTCTTTAAATGCATTTTCACCTAAAACACTCGCTTTTGTTTTAGTTAAATCAACACTTTCCAGACTACTGCATTTTTCAAACGCACCTGAACCTATGGACGTCACATTTGGCATAGCCACATCTTTCAGCCTTGTACACTCTAAAAAACAATTATCCGGTATAGCTAGCATATTATCCGACAATGTCACAGTTTCCAAGGATTTACAATAACTAAACGCTGACACTCCCAGCGTTAAGCTTTCCATTGCTCCAAAGTCCAAGTTTTTAAAACCTGTACATCTGCTAAATGCACCTTCGCCGATGCTTTTTATGCACGAGAAATCAAAATTTACCAAATTAGAACATCCGCTAAAAGCCGCAGCATCCAACTCTAAATTTGTATTTTTCCCTTCAAAAACAACATCAGTTAGCGATTCAAGCTTACAAAATGCACCCCTACCGATTTTTTCTAATGCAGGGTCGATTATCACTTTTTCTAAAGACTCACATTCACTAAAAGCAAATTCGCCTATATTCTTGAGATTCTTTGGCAATTCTATGCTTTTAAGAGAAACACAATGTTGAAAAGCTTCGCTTCCAATATATGTTATCGAATCGGGTAAATTGATTTCAGCAAGTTTATTACAATACTCAAAAGTATGACTTTGGATTTCTTTTACTTCTCCTTGTATTGTTATACTTTCCAAATAGTAACAAAGATAAAAACTGTACCAACCAATATAAGTTACTGTAGGAGGCAGAACTATGCTCTTGAGGTTTGCATTAGCAAAAGGACTGTGACGATCTCTTCCATTTACGCCTATAACGGACATACCTTCAATAGAAGATGGTATCACAACGTGTTCTGGTAAGGTATCAGGGTTATAACCTACAATACCGAGTGTACTATCATCATATTTTCCATAACGTACACCTTCATACTCTATATGGTAGTAAGATGCTCCGACATCTGCAATATCAGCCTTATCTATTCTTTCTTCAGTAATTGTTTGTTTTTTGACAGACTCTTTTGCTGTATCGCAACTTTCGGTTTTGTCAATATTTTCTGCAACTTCTGTGTCTACCTTGGTTGATTCAGCATTAACACTGAATGGCACAGAAAATAAAACTGTTAGCAATAATGCCATACACAAAATTATGGATAAGATTCGTTTTTTCATACGAGTCACACTCCTTTGCTAATTTAAGCCTGTCAGCCAGTCGTCAGCTCTCTGAACACCTTATGATAAAGATGAGTTCATATCCCACTGAATGACCTGATTGTTGGTTGTATTATTTTTTTCAAACGGATAGTGGTAATTACTGCCGTTATTACTATAACCTTCATACGGCGAAACATAATCGCTGTTTGAAAACGGATACGGATAACCACCGCTGTAGTTGCTATCCTCTTCTTCCTCTGCCCTAAGAGTACCAACATCATCAACTTTATTCGGCTCGGTTCTTATTATATCCGTTGAGTCATTACTATTATTGTTGTAACTGTTATCAACGCTCTGTGAATATTCATTGTTGGTTGAGTTGTTGTTTTTAACGGTATCTTTTTCAACAGATTTTTCTGTTGGAGCAACTTTAGACGCAACAGTTTCAGCCTCGGTTTCCGGTTCTGTTGGTGGCTGTGTTTGAGGTTCTGTTTGCTCAATTACTTGTGCTACAGTTTCAGCTACTGTGTTCTGGTTGTCATTTTCTTTCGCTGAAACTGGACTTGTCATAAACATCAGCATTGTGACAACGCACAGGATAACTGAAATTACAACCACGTAGAAGGCAGGCTTTTTGTAGCTTAAAATATTACGCACACGTGTTTTGACGCTGTTTTCTGCGAAAGCTAAAGGACAGGCAGTGACCATATTTTTGCTCGCACTACAGGAAAGCAGGGCGTAGGAGTAGTTCTTCTTGCCGTTTTTGGAAAGAGTTTTTACAACGCTTTCGTCACAGAAAAGCTCTATATCCTTTACAAATAAAAAGTAGGACAGCCAGCAAAGCGGATTGAACCAATACACCGATAAAAGCACAAAACCGAGTGGCTTCCACAAGTTATCCAGATGTCTGATGTGTGTACGCTCGTGGGCAATAATCAGTTTTGAGTCCTTTTTGCTGATTGAAGAGTTAAGATAAATTTTAGGGCTTATAATACCAAGCACGAACGGACTGCTGACGTGGTCGCACAGGTAGACGTTATCTTTGTACAAAACGCTTTCACGCACCATAAGTCGCACTCTAAGAAAGCTTATGAGCATATACAAAAGCATAAACACTGCACCTGTCAGCCACACGAAAGAAAGTATGTCGAAAACGTCAAGGCTGTGTGTTGTTTGTGTAGTCTCAACCGATACTGTGCTCACCGCCTGTGAAACCCCAGTTGAAACTGCACTCACTTCTTTGTGTGACGGCATAACAGAAAACGGACTTTCAATTTTAAACGGTACTAAAAGCCTGAGTCCCACCATTGCCCAAAGGATGTATCGCACGCCTTTTGGCGCTTTTTTTAGTATCATACGAAGCACCACTACCGCTAATATAAGAATAGACGCAGTGATGCTAAGGCTAAGGACTTGCTTGAAAAGAAGGGTCATTTTATTTCTCCTCGAAGTTTCCAATCATTTTCTTGATTTCTTGAACCTCGTCTTTTGTTAACTTGCGGTTAGATGTAAAAGCAGACAAAAACGCAGGAAGCGAACCGCCGAAGCTCTCCTTTACGTAGTGCTTGCTCTGTTTTGAGTAAAACTCGTCACGTGTCATAAGTGCAGAAACTGTGCCCTTTTCGAGCTTGAAAAGTCCGCCGTTTGACAAACGCTTTAACACTGTGTAGGTTGTTGTGCGTTTCCAGTTAAACTCGTCCTCACACAGCTGTACAAGCTGTGTTGTAGAAAGCGGAGCGTTCTCCCACACTATGTCAGCAAAACGTGATTCCAATGCACCAAGTCTGTATTCTTTCATAAAAAACACCTCATTAATATTATTTTATCCCCGTCTACAATCTATCACTTGTAGACGGATTTGTCAAGATATTTTGCACAAAAAAACACCGCTTAATTGCGGTGTTTTGGTTTATATGGGTATTGGCGCTTTGCACAACGGGATTGCAGGTTACTCGCAGGCGTCAAACCCTACTGTTTCTCTACAACCTCACACTGAGTAATGTTGTAATACTCAAAAAGTGCGACAGCGTTTTCGTCTATTAACTCTCCGCTGACAACAACCGGCACAGCAGGCGGACACGACACAGAAACCGCAGAGAGCACCTTGCCTGCACTTTCTTTTACGTCTACTATTTTTGAAACGGACATCACAGCATCACGCACACGCATAACTTTTTTCGGATTACTAAGTTGTGGCACAGCTGTTTTAATTGCATCGCGTTTCTCTATACCGAGCAAAGCTGTTTTGATTTTACTCATATCGCTGTCGGTCATAGACGGTGTCAGCATCAGCACTAAAAAATCAGGGTCAGCAAACTCACACTCAATCTCCTGTTCTCTTAGTAGCTGTGCAAGTTCTTCACCTGTGTAGCCGTAATTCTTAGCATTTATCGTGATTTTCAGCGGTTCGTCACCGCTTAATGTGTAGCCGTTATCAGTTAAAATCTGCTTTAAATCGTCAACCTTATTTATAAATGTGCTGAGCCTTTCTTTGTAGCCGTTTGCAATATACTGGTTTGCAAAATCAAGTGACTGCATTATTAAATATGATGGTGAGGTTGACGCAAAAAGCGACAAAGCTTTCTTTGCGTTATCTTTCAAAAAGCTGTCGGCGGTTTTTGAGATGTGCAGGTACGCTCCGCCTGTCAACACGGGCAAGGTTTTGTGAGCTGAATCAGAGCACATATCGGCACCGTTATCAAGCGGATGCTGTGAATTTTCCAGAAACTTGAGATACGCTCCGTGGGCGTTGTCAACTATGAGCAAAACCCCGTACTTTTTGCACACCTGTGAGATAGACTTAATATCAAGCGTGTTGCCAAGATAGTCAGGCGAGGTGAAATACACAGCACACGGTTTTTCACTCATTTGCGATAGCTTTCTTTCAAGTTCTTCGGGAGTAATCACACACGAAAGGTACGAGCTGTTTTTTGCAAAAAGCCACTCGACATCTAAATCGAGCAAAGCAACTGCTGACAAAAATGTTTTGTGGGCATTTCTGCCTGCTAAAACGAGCGGACGTTTGCCCTCTTTTTTAGCGTAAAGGGTTGCAAGGTACAGCATAGCTCTGATACACAGCGACGAACCCTCGGTTGAGTAAAAAGTGTGAGCATCAAACAGTGCGGAAGAGTTTTGCTCGCTTTCTTTAATAATTGAGTCGCACTCAAAAAGCGAGTCCGCACCCTTAATCTCGGTGATGTCGAGATGCTCAAAGCCAAGGTGCTGTTCGCCTTTGTGTCCAGGCATATGAGCACGCACGGTTTTGCTTTCATTATAGTTTTTTACGAAATCAATGATAGGAGTTTTCATTGTGACCTCTACAATAATTATTGGGTGCTGATGCACACAGACGAGCAATGCTCGCCCCTACAATTTTTAATTCTATGGGTGCTTCGCACAAACAATCCCTCAGTCACCTTATGGTGACAGCTCCCTTTACACAAGGGAGCCTTTTATTGGTAAAATCAATGTTTATATAAAAATGTAAGGGACGATTTTTCATCGTCCCAAGTTGTTTATGATAAAAGTCTGTCAACTTCTGCCATAATTGCACATTCCATACGCTTTTTGAACAGTTCACAGCCGTACTTGTACACGCCTTTGACTGAGCCTGTTGCGTGGTATGCGTTTGCGGCACATCCGCCTGAACAGTAAAGTCTTGCCCAACAATCTTTACATTCTTCACGAGAATACACGTTGCACTCCATAAACTCATCCTGAATTGCTGTATTCTTTACTCCATCGAATATATTACCGAGCAGGTACTTTTCGTCGCCAACGAACTGGTGGCAAGGGTAAAGGTCACCCCAAGGAGTGACAGCCATATACTCTGTGCCCGAACCGCAACCAGAGATACGCTTGTAAATGCACGGACCGCCCTGTAAATCAATCATATAATGGTAGAAAGTGAATGGTTTGCCGTCTTTTCTACGCTGAATCATAAGCTCTGCGAGCTTTTCGTACTGGTATAAAACTACAGGCAAATCGTCGTATGTAAGTGCTGACTCGTCAGTATCGGCACAGACAACAGGTTCCATAGAAAGCTCTGTGAAACCTAAGTCGAGCATAGTTTTGATATCTTCCAAGAAATCAGGGTTGTGGTGAGTAAATGTTCCACGCATATAGTAATCTTTATTGCCCCTTGCTTCAACAAGCTTTTTAAATTTAGGAACAATCTTTTCCCAACTACCATTGCCTGCGTAGTCAACTCTGAATTTATCGTGGACGGATTTTCTTCCGTCTAAACTGAGCACAACGTTGCTCATTTCTTTGTTAGCAAAGTCGATTACGTCATCGTCAATCGAAACGCCGTTTGTAGTAAGTGTAAAACGGAAGTTTTTGCCCTTTTCTTTTTCGATGGAACGAGCGTACCTTACAAGCTGTTTTACAACGTCGAAGTTCATCAGCGGTTCGCCACCGAAGAAGTCAACCTCGAGGTTGTGTCTGCTGCCTGAATTTTCAACGAGAAAATCCAGTGCACGCTTGCCGACTTCAAAGCTCATCAAAGCTCGCTCACCCTGATACTTACCTTGTGACGCAAAGCAGTAAGCACAGTTTAAGTTACAGGTGTGGGCAATGTGCAGACACAACGCTTTAACAACGCCTGCTGTTTTGCGTTTAAGCTCTCCTGCCATTGGCTCAAAGGTGTCCTCTACAAAAAGCTTACCGCTGTCTTTTAAAGCCACAACCTGAGCGTAGCACTCTTCTATATCATTTAAAGTAATGTCTTCTCTGTCTTTGTACTTTTCATTTAAAGCAGAGATAATCTCTTCTTTTTCTTTAGTCTGAAAGTCAGCGATAATATCGTAAGCCACCTCGTCAACTGCGTGCACAGCTCCCGAACAGATGTCGAGAACGATATTGTATCCGCCTAATTTATACTGATGTATCATAATATGTACCTTCCTACAAAACAAAATCAAAAACAAAAGCTATAAAAAATGCCGCCCAAACGAGCGGCACTTTCTTTTTGCTAATTACTTGCTCTCCTTTGTGCTCTCACACTTCTGGTTAGCAATACCGCAGCTTGTTTTGCAAGCAGACTGACATGAAGTCTGGCACTCGCCGCAGCCACCCTTCTTTGCGCTTTCGCAAAGATTACGAGTTTCAATAGTCTTGATATGTTCCATAGTAGTAACCTCCTATAATAGTCTACGTGTATTTTATCGCAAAGTAATCATAAAGTCAATAAGCAAGTGAATTTATGTGATTGATTATTCCATATCATTTGTGTTATAGTATATTTGTAGTATAGTAAACTGGTGGTGAGTGTATGAAAATTGCGTATGCAGGCTTTGATTTGTTTTACCCTGTGCTTAAGAGTCTTTATGATAACGGTTGCCAAATAGTGAAGATTTTCTCTAACAAAGTTGACAATGTGACAGAGTTTAACACAGAAGTAACAGCTTTTGCAAACGAGCACAACATACCTATAACATACGACAAAATCACCTTAGCTGACCTTGATAAGCTCAAGACTCAAGGTGTTGAGGCTCTGTTTTGTGCGGCTTACTACTACCGTATGCCAATACTAAAAGGCTTTAAAATGATAAACGTTCATCCGTCACTTTTGCCATTTGGCAGAGGTGCGTGGCCAATGCCACTTTGCATTTTAAATCAGGAAAAAACAAGCGGTGTCACCTTCCACAAAATGAAAGAGGACTTTGACACAGGCGAGATTATTATGCAAAAATCGTTTGAGCTTAGCTCTGACGAAAATTTAGAAACATTTATGCAAAAAATTTACGCTCTAATTCCCAATATGGTGAGTGAGTTACTCTTAGATTTTGACTCTTACTATAAAAACGCTACTCCTCAGGGAGATGGTGAATACCAACAAGCGCCTGATGAATACGACTACGTGATAACTCAAAACACGTCTTTTAACGATGCCGACAGGATAACAAGGGCGTTTTACGGCTTTTTTGCGGTGTATAATGACGGAGAAAACGAGTACAGACTCAAAAACGCCAAGGCGGTAATGGGCGAAAACGAAAATCAAAAATTTAAAATCAATGGCGGTTATCTCACTTACGAGTACATTGAGTAACTGCGTCTTTAACAGCGGATAAACAAAATTTTTCCGCTGTTATTTTTTACATTTTACATACAATTTCTACACATTTGCGTGGTAGAATAAAATACAGACAAGAGGTGTTTATATGAAATATTTTCTGGACGACATTAACTATCAGATTAAAAACAATCCGCAAAAGTTCATAAACTTCTGCGAAAACGAATATCACACTCAGCTTGAAAAAATAGCAAGAAGCATTGCAGACAACGCAAGCGTTGCTCCTGTTGTGCTGATTTCTGGTCCGTCGGGAAGCGGTAAGACTACCACAGCAATGAAGCTCGAAGCGTTACTGGACTCTTGGGGAATTGAAACCCACACAATCTCGCTGGACAACTATTTTCGTGAGCTTAATGACGAAGAGTTCAAACTCGCAAAAGAGGGTTTGCTTGACCTTGAATCACCAGCACGACTTGACAAAGACTACCTTAATATGCAAATCAGAGGTTTCATCAACTGCGACAGCGTTGACATTCCAAAGTACAATTTCACAACCTGTAAGCGTGAGTTTTCGGGTTGGACACTAAAGCGCAAGGTTGGCGAAATCATAATCTTTGAGGGCACGCACGCACTTAACCCTGATGTGATAACCGTTTCTGACGAAAAATGTGCACGTTTTTACGTAAGCATCCGCAGTCAGTTTGTAGCTGATAAAGCTGAGCTTCGCTCAAAGGTTATCAGACTTGCCAGAAGAATGATAAGAGATCAGGAAACAAGGGACCGAGATTTGCTTGACACGTTCAATATGTTTTCGAGTGTTAACAAAGGTGAAGACGAGTTTATCCGTCCGTTTATGAGCAGATGCAACTACTCAATTGACACGATTATCCCGTATGAAATTAACATCTATCGCACCCTGCTTTTAGAAAATCTTCACGCTTTGCCACAGACCGATGACGTTAAAATACTAATTGATGTTATTAGCAAAGCAGAACAGCTTGACCCTGCACTGGTGCCGTCAAATTCGCTGATGCGTGAATTTATCGGCGAAAGCTCGCTTAAGTATTTGTAAATATCAGCCTTGCAAAAGCCTTCCCCTCAGAGTTGGGGAAGGTGGCAGACGATAGTATGACGGATGGGGTTGAAAACCTTATTATTACATCAATGACATTGCTATTATAAGTTTTTACCTCACCACCGCCTACGGCGGAGCCTCCCAAATTGCAAATTGGGGAAGCCTCTAGATGCTTAAAATTTCGACATTAATATATTGGAGATGATTTTATGAAAATTATGTTCATAGGTGCCGCTCACGAGGTAACAGGAAGTTGCACTTACCTTGAAGTTGGAGAGCACAAAATTCTTGTTGACTGCGGTATGGAACAGGGCTTCAATGTTTTTGAAAACGCCGAAATTCCTGTTTCCCCTAATGAAATTGACTACGTTTTTTTGACACACGCTCACGTTGACCACTCGGGACATTTACCGCTACTTTACAAAAACGGCTTTAAAGGCACTATCTTTTCAACAAACGAAACCGCAAATCTGTGCAACATAATGCTTCGAGATTGTGCTCACATTCAGGAAAGTGAGGCAAAATACAAAAACCGCAAGAAAAAGCGTGCCGGCAAAGATTTAATCGAACCGCTGTACACGCTTAGCGATGCAGAGGAAGTCTGCAAACTTTTCCGCAGATGCGAATACGCAAAGGTTATTCCGCTTAGCGAGAATTTGGCTGTGCGTTTCACTGATGTCGGTCATCTGCTTGGCAGTTCGTGTATTGAGCTGTGGCTCAAAGAAGACGGTGTACAAAAGAAGATTCTGTTTTCCGGCGATGTCGGCAACACAAATCAGCCGATTATCAAAGACCCGTCAACTGTTGATGAAGCTGACTACGTTGTGATTGAGTCAACCTACGGTGACAGACTCCACGAAGAAAGACGAGAGGACACCATAAACGCTCTTGCGTCCCACATAGAACGCACTTTGTCACGTGGTGGCAACCTGATTATCCCGTCATTTGCTGTTGGCAGAACTCAGGAGATGCTGTACTTCATCCGTGAAATCAAGAATTCCAAAATGATTGAGGACTCAGTCGGCAACTTCCCTGTTTACGTTGACTCTCCACTTGCAAATGAAGCGACAAGCATTTACCAGCAGTGCGATATGGACTGTCTTGATGACGAAATCCTCGCTGTAATGCAAAACGGTGACAATCCGCTGATTTTCCCAAATCTTCACACATATATTTCAACAAGCGAGTCGATGAAATTAAACGCCGACCGCACGCCTAAGGTTATTATTTCGGCAAGCGGTATGTGCGAAGCAGGCAGAGTTTGCCATCACCTTAAATATAACCTGTGGAGAAGTGAGTGCACAGTTCTGTTTGTCGGCTATCAGGCTAACGGAACACTGGGCAGGCTTATTCACGATGGAGCTCAGTCGGTACGACTTTTTGGTGACGAAATCAAGGTTAACTGCGAAGTGTGTACATTGCTCGGTGTGAGCGGACACGCCGACAAAAACGGACTTATCAAATGGATACAGGGTTTACAGAACAATCCGCAAAAAGTTTTTGTAAATCACGGCGATGAAGCGGCGGCTGATAACTTTGTAAACGAACTCAAAGCTTTGGGTTATGATGCGTTTGCACCGTTCAGCGGAACTGAGTACGACCTTAAAAACGACGAGTTTATTAATGTTACTCAGGGAATTCGCATCGAGCGTAAGAGCTACGAGCAAAATCCAAAGAGCAATATGCTGTATCACAACCTGCTTGAAAGCACACGCAGGCTTCAGAGTGCCGCTAAAGATTTAGACGGTATTCCAAACAAAGATATGAAGAAATTCACCGAGCAGATTAACGCTCTGATCGAAGAATTTAGAAGTTACAGGTAAAAATCATTCTTTTAGCTCCTCAGTTCGGGGAGCTTTTTCTTTTTTATATAAAATTTTTCATTACATAGTAACAATTTTGTCGAAAAGGTTGACGAATCGACGAATTTTGATATAATCTATAGTATGCAAAAATAGAGGTGCGGTGTTTAAGAGTAGTACACATTGTGCGCGGAGTTTTGTTTGTGTATAAAAGGACTCACCGCCGAAGTTCAAAAAGTGTTCCGAAGCTTTTTGAGCTGGGGTAATACAGAATATGTATTACACTGTCACCATTTGGTGGAGTGCTATTTTGGGGTTTGAATCACGACCGTGGCACTTTTGCCGCGGTTTTTGTTTTGCAATTATTTTAAGGGGGACAATACAATGTCAAAAACAAACAAGATAGTCCTTGCTATCGCTGCTGTTGTTATCGTAGGATTGCTCGTTTTCGGTGCAATTTCAGGCGGTTACCTCGGCACAGTAGACTGTATGGACTGTCACGCAACAGGTTTAGTCGATGATGCGGCTTGCGAAACCTGTGGAGGCGAGGGCGCTGTTCAGGGTACACTTTGGGCTTTACTTCCACCGGTTATTGCTATCGGTCTTGCGCTCATCACAAAAGAGGTTTACTCCTCACTTTTCATCGGTATCGTTACAGGCGGTCTGCTGTACTCACAGTTTAGTTTCCTTGGTACAATGGACACTGTTATCAACGACGGCCTTATCCCTGCAGTAAGTGATACAGCAGGTATTTTTATCTTCCTTGTTGAGCTTGGTGTACTTGTAGCTCTTGTTAACAAATCAGGTGGCTCCGCCGCATTTGGTAAGTGGGCAGCTAAGCACATCAAAACTAAAGTCGGTGCTATGCTCGCTACATTTGTACTGGGCGTACTCATCTTTATTGACGACTATTTTAACTGCTTAACAGTTGGTTCTGTTATGCGTCCTGTTACAGATGCTCACAAGATTTCACGTTCTAAGCTTGCGTACATCATCGACGCTACTGCAGCTCCTGTATGTATGATTGCTCCTATTTCATCATGGGCAGCGGCTGTTGCCTCTTATGCCGAGGACGGCAAGGGTCTTGACCTTTTCATCTCAGCTATTCCTTACAACTTCTACTCACTTTTAACATTTGTATTCATCATCGCTATTGCATTTATGGGCTTTGACTACGGCAAGATGGCTATGCACGAGTACAGAGCAAGAGAGTACGGTGACCTTTTCTGCGGTGAAAAGCAGGAGGGTGAAGACGAAACTCCTAACCCTAAGGGTAAGGTAATTGACCTTGTACTTCCTGTACTTATTCTTATCGTTGTTTCTGTATTCGCTCTTGTTTACAACGGTGGTATCTTAGACGGTGTTCCATTTGTTGACGCTTTTGCTAACACAGACGCAACAGTTGGTCTTCCATGGGGTGGTCTCATCGCTTTAGTTGTTTCTATCGCATACCTTGTTATGAGAAAAGTTGTTACATTCAAAGAGAGTATGGATGCTATTCCAAAGGGCTTCATCGCTATGGTTCCTGCTATCCTCATCCTCACATTTGCAACTTCCCTCAAAAATATGACAGGTCTTCTCGGTGCTAAGTACTACGTTGGCGACCTTATGAATGGTGCCGCTGCAGGTTTACAGAACTTCTTACCTGCTATCATCTTCATTGTTGCTTGCGTTCTTGCTTTTGCAACAGGTACATCATGGGGTACATTCGGTATTCTCATTCCAATCGTCACATACCTCTTTGCAGCAGACCCAAGCAATCCGCTTTTGATTATCTCAATGTCAGCTTGTCTTGCAGGTGCTGTTTGCGGTGACCACTGCTCACCAATCTCCGACACAACAATTATGTCATCTGCCGGTGCTCAGTGCGACCACTTGAACCACGTTTCAACTCAGATTCCTTACGCTATAACAGTTGCAGGTATTTCGTTTGTCTGCTACATCTTAGCAGGCTTTATTCAGAACTGGTACATCGTTCTTCCAATCGGTATTGTACTCACAGTTGTAACACTTTTTGTTATCAAGGCTATGACAAAAAACAAGGATTACAGCTCAGCTAAATAATCAATTTTAAACGTTTTTCGCCCGTCACAAACTGACGGGCGATTTCTTTTATCTGAAGCAAAATGTGTTAAAATATCACCATTATTCTGCAACAATCAATACACCAAAAACTACCAATAATCACCCTATAATTCCCTCACAGAACGACAAAATCGAACAGGCGTTCGAATAATTCGCACAAAGAATTAACTATTACCGTTCTGTATTTTTTTAATCCAAAAGGGAATTAACGATGAAGAAACTGTAAGTGAGGTACTTAAAGTGTAACTGGAACTCAGGCGTTTCATCTGCTAAAATTAAATCATAACAAAGATATATTTTTTATATATAAACATCTATAAACATCTATGAAAAACTTTAGGATTTTGAGGAGGCAGAATATGCGTATTAACGTTATGGGCGAAAAAGTGTCCGACACAATTGTAAGAATGTATGTAGACGAACTTCTCAAGGTGCACCCTGAGAGGAAAGTGAGTGCGGTGGACATCATCGTGGAAGGTGACTTTTTGAAAGTCAAATGCGAGTACGAACAGCTTGACTGTATCGCATGAGAAGAAGCTCCTGAGTAGTCAGGAGCTTTTTTCATACTTGATTTAAGAACTTTGAGCGGTTATACTAATTAAAGCATTGATTATTGCGGAGGTTAACATGATACTTATAAATATACTGTTGCTTTTAGTTGGCTTTGTACTACTTATTAAGGGCGCTGACTTTTTTGTTGATGGTAGCTCGTCGGTTGCAAAGCTCTTAAAAATTCCATCGGTTGTAATTGGTCTTACAATCGTTGCTCTGGGTACAAGTGCTCCTGAGGCGGCGGTTTCAATCACAGCAGGTTTATCAGGCAGTAACGAAATTGCTGTAAGTAACGTTGTTGGCTCAAATATTTTCAATATGCTTATGGTTGTAGGAGTTTGTGCAATCATCAAATCGTTTGACCTTGACAAAAACATACTTAAGCGTGACTTCCCTGTTAATATTGCGGCAAATACGGTGTTGCTCTTAATGATGCTTGTAGGCTCGGTGCTCTCTAGATTCAACGGCATAGTTTTACTTGTGATGATGGCTGTGTACATCGTGTGGCTTGTTATAAACGCATTAAAAAACAGAGAAGAAGGCTCTGACGACATCAAGACATTATCCCCTGTTTTGAGCATCGTTTACATTGTTGGTGGTCTTGCGGCTGTTATATTCGGCGGTGACTTGGTTGTTGATAATGCGACTGTACTTGCAAAGGCTATGGGCTGGAGCGAAACTTTCATCGGTCTGACAATTATCGCTATCGGCACATCACTGCCTGAGCTTGTGACAAGTGTAGTTGCTTCTAAAAAAGGCGAAAACGGCTTGGCACTTGGAAATGTTGTCGGCTCTAACCTCTTTAACATTATGTTTATCCTCGGATTGTCATCATCCATTTCACCGATTGCGATTGATAGCAGAGCGATTGTTAACACAGTGTTGTTGCTTGGTGCGACAATCGCGATGTACGTTTTGTGTGTTGCTCGCAAAAAGCTCGGCAGAATTGAAGGCATCATAATGGTTTCGCTGTATGCTGTGTACACAGGATATCTGCTCTATGTCGGATAACTGAATATTTAAAAAATCGGCTCTCTGCAATGCAGGGAGCTTTTTTGTGCTAAATTATAGTTTATTGTATCACCAATCGTAGGGGCGATTCACGAATCGCCCGAAAACGCACCTGAATATCAATGTTATATCTATGTTTCAACGTCATTGAATAATAAATCGTAGGGGTCGGCTTCCCAGACGACCCGTTATTGAAGCATTAATGAAAAGATACTTTTTATCTGTGTCACAATTACAGTGAACTACAATAATATATCAATTTTTAGATACGTCTAACCACACTATATTATTCATTGATATTTGCGTCATCGGGATGTCAAGGATGCCATCCCCTACGAGGTTCTGTTCATTTGTGTTTAATACACAGATATAATGTGCATTTTCAAGAATGTTTACGGGCAATTCGTGAATTGCCCCTACGATTGGTGGTTCGCTAAACTATAATTTACCGAAAAAATAACCGAGCTATCTCACTAAGCAAGGTAGTGAGATAACTCGGTCGTTATTATATTTATGTTACTGATTACTTATAACTGCCGATTGAGAAACCGTCGTCGTACTGAGCAAGATAACGCTGGATGTATGTTACGTCCATAATTGTAGCATCTCCGCTGAGGTCAACATCGGCTGCTTTTTCGTTGTATGGTGATGGGTTCTTCATTGCGATTGCAAGCTGGATTGTTGTTGCGTCGGTGATAGCAACGTCGCCATTACAATCTGCGTCACCAATCATAAGCTTTTCTTCCTGTTCAGCAAAAAGGCTGTCTGCCTTGTCTAAAACAAAGTAGTCATACTGAACAGTGTTGTCAGGGTTGTATGTTTCGTCACCGTAAACGTGGATATCCTGTGACATATTGAAATCGTAGAAGTTGTCTTTGTCAAACTTAACGACGATTTCGTGTGCACCAGCCGCTAAATCAAGAATGAGGTGTGTACTTGTCTGGTAGTCGTAGTTTACAACCGGGAATACGAGAGCACCTACGTCTTTGCCGTCTACAAATACGGAACGGATAGCCGCATTTGAACAAGAAGTAGGGTCGTTTGCACTGCAATCGTTGTAGCAAGCCCAGAAAGCGTACTTTCCTGGTTCTTCGATGTTAACGTTAATTGTAATTACACCGCTCTGCTGTGCGTTGGCGTAAACGTCTGTAAGGTGGTCTTTGCCGTTCTTTGTTTCCTTGAAGATGCCGTTGCCTGTGAATGAGCAGTTTTCAGCTTCAATCTTGATGCGGTCAGGGCTGACAACTACAGGACGGGACATTTCACTCCAAACGCCGTCTTTTGATACAACCACAACTGAGTATGCACCGTAAACCGATGGGTCAATTGTGTAAGAATTTGTGTCAACGTCAACGTACTTTGCACCTGTCCATACTTTGTATGTACAGCCAGCCTGAGCATCCCAAGTGAGCGTGTTGCCTGAAAGCTTAGCAACAGGCATTTTTGGGCTGATAACGTGGTTTTTCTCGTCGTTTAAGTTAACTGTTTCGTCATTGTACTCGTTCTCGTTTTCTGCAACAACGATGTCGATTTTGTACTCGCCCTTTGCACCAAATGGAAGTGTGTAGGATGTGCCGACGTCTTCGCCGTTTACTGTGATTGAAACAACGTTTGAACCCTTACCTGTAAGTGAAAGGTCGATTGTTGCGTCACAGTACTTGTAGTTATTAAGATAGAACGGACCCTCCATCCACTCCGGTACATAAGGCTCAAATGTGATGCCGTCTGTGTCGTAAATCATACCGAACAGAACTTTGTAGTAACCCGAGAGTGTTGCAGCAATTGACCACAGCTGATGGTTAACGTGGATGCCTTCGCCTGTTGTGAAGTCTACAACCTCTTTGTTAACAAGGGATGTAGCCGCCGCTGTGATACAGGAGTTCCAGATTTCCTCTGAAAGCTCGTCGTAGCCGTGCTGTCCGCCTGCAAGCATAAGCTGTGCTTCCCAGCCAGGCCATACGCCACGGTTGTGATATACTCTGTCTTTGTGCTCAAGCTCACCCTGTTTGTTAGGGTAAACAACGTTTGCGCCGTAAGTAACCAATGGATAATTTTCGGCAATTGACTTGAGCTGTTCCTCACTGCCGATATTAAACCAAAGAGCGTAGCCGTTTGCGATACAGTCAATCTTGTATGCAAGCGGTGCACCCATATAGCTTGGATACTCCCAAGCGGCGTAGCAACCGAGCTCATCGTGCCACAGACGTGTTGTAACAGCTTCATAAAGTGCGTCGTACTTAGCCTGAAGCTGTGCTTCGTCGCCCTTGCCCAAAATTTCGCTTGTCTTTATCATTCTGTCGAGCACGCCAAGGTAAATGAGGTTTACGCTTGCAGCCTTACACTCAGCAATGTTTGCAAGGGATTCTTCAACCTCGTTGCCCATCCAGTCAGGATATGTCTGGCTTCTCCAGTCAAGACCACAGGTTTCGCCCTTGATAAGACCAGACTGTGCGTCGTAAGCTGTGTTGTAGTCCTGATTGATTGTGTTCATACAGATATCGTAGAAATACTCAAGCACAGACTCATCACCTGTTGCAAGGTAAATCTCCCATACTGAAAGGTATGTGATAATCTTGTCAGTTGATACAGGGTAAGAACCGCCTGTACCTGTGTCTTCTTCAAATACCGAGAATGTTTTGTCGTAAGATACAACCTTTTCTTTTGCACAGTTAAGTGACAGGTCAGGGTAAATTGCGGCTAAAGAGAACTCGCAGGACATAGCGGTGTCTCTTGTCCAAACCTTGTACCATGTTTCACCTGTCAAAAGTGCTGTACCAAACTCAGACTCAAACTGGTTGATGATTGTCTCTTCCATTGAAAGGTTGTACACAGCCTCTGCTAAAGGAGTGTTCGGAGCTGTAAATATTGGTGAGCCTGATGTATCCTCAACCTGAGTCCAAGTTTTAGCTGAGCCTGAGGTTGTTGAAGTCAGTGATGTTGGAGAGTTAACTGTAACAGTACCCTTTGTGTCAACAATGCCGTCAGGAGAAATTGTGTATGAATAGCCGTAGACGTATGCAAGGTCGATATCAAACTGTGAGCTTAAATAGTAAGCAGGGAGATTGCCTGCCTGAACATAGCCGTTTTGAGCTTCTGTGTTAATAGCGGCAAACTCATCGCTCATATTCAAAATACGATAGTTACCTGTTGAATTGTCTACGTACCACCAGCACTTGTAGTCTGCAACATCTTTTGTGCAAACATCGCCATTGTCTGCAATGTAAAGGCATTTTTCTGTGTCGGCGTTCTGGATGATGCAAAGCTCTACAGCGTTATCTGTATCACCATCTGCTCTGGCAGGAATGAAGTTCCAGCTTGTGTTTGCATTTTCGTAGTCTGCATCGCTTGTGCTGATGTACGAAAGCTTGCCGTCTTTTTCGCAAAGCACCTGGTCAGCGTGGTCGCTCCAAGCACTGCGGATAGTAACGTTTTTCTGTACGTCGTCAAATTTGTAGAAGTTTCTTGTGTCACCGGAGAGAACTGTTGCATTATAAGCACCTGTAAGGGTGTTTAATTCGAACAAAACTGTACTTTCCTGTGACAAAGTGAGCTTTGCGTTTGCACCGCTAGGAACAGCCCAGCTCCAGTCAGATACTGCAAACTTGTACTCGTGAGAACCTGCAGGCAGGGACTTTGTAAGAGTGAAGTTGTTGTCGCCTGTTGACTTGAGCATATTTTCTTCATTTGCAGGCCACATCTCGCCGTCAAATGAACCTCTGAGATATACATCAGCAGTAGGAGCTGAAACAATTCTGGCAGTCTGAGTATAAGTTGCAGGGTTCATTCTGAACTCAACCATAGAGTCTTCTGCAAGATTGAGTGTAGCGTCCTGTGCAGGAACAGACCAGGTCCAGTCCTGAACAGCTATCTTGTACTTGTGAGTACCCTTAGGCAAAGAAACGGTGATTGAGAATGTTCCGTTACCGTTGTCTTTTAGGATATAGGCGTCTTCGGCTTCCCAGCTGTTAAATGTGCCACGCAGGTAGTAAGTTGTTGCCGCGGATACAGAAAACGGCACCATAAGTACTGTTGACAGCACCATAATAAGCGTCAGCAAAACCGAAACCACTTTAAATATTAATGATTTTGAATGTTTCATAAGGTTCCCTCCTTATATTTATAGGCTAATTATACAGTTTTCACTTGTGATATACAATAGTTTTTGTGATATTGCTGTAAATTTTTTACACAAACCACCCAAAACATTAGCATAATCAAAGACTATAATGCGTTTCAAGGCACAAAAAACCGCGTGTAGATAACACCACACGCGGTTTTTGTATTTTAACTATTAAATTAACCTAAAATTGAGAAGTTAACAACCAATGCTGCGAATACGATTGAAACCATAGAGAGCAGCTTGATAAGGATGTTAATTGCAGGACCTGATGTATCCTTGAATGGGTCACCAACTGTGTCACCAACTACAGCAGCCTTGTGCTGGTCACTGCCCTTACCGCCGTGTACACCGGACTCGATGTACTTTTTAGCGTTATCCCAAGCACCGCCTGAGTTTGACATAAAGATAGCAAGCAAGAAGCCTGTAACTGTTGCACCTGCGAGCATACCAACTACACCGCCAACACCTAAAACAAGACCTACAACAACAGGAGTTACAACCGCAACGATTGTTGGAAGAATCATTTCCTTTAAGCTTGACTTTGTACAAAGGTCAACGCACTTTGCGTAGTCAGCCTCAGCCTTACCTTCCATAAGACCCTTGATTGACTTGAACTGGCGTCTTACTTCAATTACAACAGACTGAGCCGCACGGCCAACAGATTCCATTGTGAGCGCTGCGAATACGAATGGTAAGCAAGCACCGATGAACAGACCAACAAGTACGAGTGGGTCCATTACAGTGAATGTAGAGAAGTCTACCTTTGCGCCAACTTCCTGAGCTTTCTCGATGTAAGAAGCAACGAGTGCCAAAGCTGTAAGAGCGGCTGAACCGATAGCAAAGCCCTTACCTGTAGCAGCAGTTGTGTTACCAAGTGAGTCAAGAGCGTCGGTTCTCTGTCTTACCTCAGGCTCGAGACCTGACATTTCAGCGATACCGCCGGCGTTGTCAGCAACAGGGCCGTAAGCGTCAGTAGCAAGAGTAATACCGAGTGTTGAAAGCATACCAACAGCGGCTAATGCGATACCGTAAAGACCTGCGGATGCACCGCCTGCTTCTGTTAAGTTACCTGCTGATACAAAGTAAGCAACAAGTACACAAACACCAACGATAACGATTGGAAGAACTGTTGAAAACATACCAAGACCTAAACCACCGATAATAATAGTAGCTGAACCTGTCTCTGACTTAGCAGCAAGGCCCTTTGTAGGCTTGTAAGAATCAGATGTGAAGTACTCAGTTGAAAGACCGATGAGCACACCTGCAAGTAAACCTGCGATAATCGCAAAGTAGAAGCCGATGTTAGCTTTGCCAAGAATGAAGTAAATAAGTGGGAAAGCTGCAGCGGCAATAACAATAGCAGAAAGGTTTGTACCACGTGAAAGTGACTTTAACAGCATTTTCTGTGTAGCATTTTCCTTTGTGCGTACAAAGAATGTACCGAGAATTGAACAAATAATACCGATTGCGGCAATGAGCATTGGAACAGCCATTGCTCTGAAACCGAACGCAGGGTCGTGTAAATTAGAGAAAGCAGCAACACCTAAAGCTGAAGCTGAGATAATTGAGCCAACATAAGACTCGTAAAGGTCAGCGCCCATACCTGCTACGTCACCTACGTTATCGCCTACGTTATCAGCGATACAAGCAGGGTGTCTAGGGTCATCCTCAGGGATACCTGCCTCAACCTTACCAACAAGGTCAGCACCAACGTCAGCAGCCTTTGTGAAGATACCGCCGCCTACACGGGCAAACAGCGCCATTGATGAAGCACCCATACCGAATGTGAGCATTGCACTTGTGATTTCAGCAGCTTCGCAGTGGAACACAAATCTGAGCAGGAAGAACCAGATTGAAATATCTAAAAGTCCTAAACCTACAACAGTGAAGCCCATTACTGAACCTGCTGAGAAAGCTACACGCAAGCCACGGTTAAGACCTTCACGGCAAGCGTTCGCTGTACGAGCGTTAGCAGCTGTAGCGATTTTCATACCGATAAAGCCTGAAAGACCTGAGAACAGACCGCCTGTGATAAACGCAAACGGAACGTACCATGTGAGCATTTTGAATGCAGCCATAAGACAAAGAATAACAAACATACCAAGGAAGAAGACAGAAACGATTGTGTACTGTCTTTTGAGGTAAGCGTTAGCACCCTGTCTGATGTTTGCGGAGATTTTTTTCATTTTTTCTGTGCCTTCGTCAAAGCTGAGCACTCTTTTTGCCATAATAACGGCAAAAGTAATAGCTAAGAGCGCACCGACAAAGGTCGCAATTACAAGATATTTTTCCATAAAATATTGCTCTCCTCCTATTAGAGTGAGTCAAACATATCTGAATCAGATTTTTAAGGGATTATTTTTGCTCACTCTTCGTAAAAATACTCGTGAATCCGACAGGATTCACTGCGTTTTTGCCTAGATTGAGTCAAAAATCCTCACCTAAAAAATTCTTCGACCTAAATCTTAAGTAGTTTCAGACAATTTTTGGGGGCTGAGAATACCGCAAGGCTGACGCCTTGAGGTGTTCGAAACGCTCAAAAGTGGCGAAAATACTAAGATTGAGGCTGGTTCAAATATGCTTGACTCACTCTAGAGTGTGCATAAAATTTTACTACATCAGTATGCTAAAGTCAATTAACACAACCCAATTTCGGCTTTTTGCTGAAATTTCACCCTCCTAAAGTGACAACTTTAACAAAGATTTATATCATAATTAAACAAACAGGGACCCTTTCTACAAAGAAACAGTCCCCTATATATTTTTATATATTCATTTTTTGGTGTTATACTGTGGCACTTTTTCTGCTTTTAGCAAATTTAACAGCCGAAATCTCTGTCACACCGCGGATTGTTTCGCCGTCAATCTGCACATCCTGTGGTTTATCAAACTCCACTTTGATTACCTTGCCCGAAAGCTCAACCGCATTTTTCGTGTGCTTTATGTGCTCGCCTTTGAACAATGACGGGAAAATGATGAGTGTCTGCAAAGCGTTTGTCGAGTGAATAACACAGGTAGAAATCAAATCGCTTTTTCTGTTTTGATTTGGACACGGCATCATACCGCCACCGTAGTAAAGTCCGTTCATAATCGGAGCAAGCCACACATTTTTATAGCTGTGCTTTTTTCCGTCAACGGTTATGGTTGCACCGTTTGGCTTGTAAGAAGTGAGCAAAAGCTTGATTGCCAAAGTTGTGTAGTTAATCTTTGTCTTGCCCTTGGCTCTGATGTCCTCAGCCGCTGTGCACACTCTGCCGTCAATACCGAAACCTACATTATTAATGAAAAGGTACTCCTTACCGTTTACTGTCACAACAGGAAGGTTTTCGATGTACTCGTTAATTTTGATAAATTTTGTGTCTTCAAACTTATCAGCACAAACATCTCTTAAGAAATCATTACCTGAACCGCCTTTATAAAGATAAAGGTTGTTTTTGATTTCAACATCTCTTAACTTATTTAGTGCGACGTTCAGTGTGCCGTCACCACCGACAAGCATAACTTCATCATCAGACGAAAGTTTTTCAAAGTAAGCCTTTAAGTCAGCAATATCAAAAAGGCTGACACACTTGCTCTGCTCAAAGCACTTTGTTGCGTCATCAAGCATAACCTGAGTGCCAAAACCACAGTTTGATTTTGGATTATACAAAATATGTACCATTATTTCACCTCATTTTACTTTAGTGTAGTATAACACCACAGCGCTCCAAATTCAACGAAATTTTACAAATTTTTCATCCTCGTTTTGATAACACAGTAGTATGCGACAAAATACGATTGACGGTATTTGCAAAGTGCTGTATAATGTTAGACATCAAACAGTTTTACTGCTAACAAAAGGGGTGCACTATGAAAAACTCAGAAATCGGCAGGCAGATTGCCGAAATCAATAACCTTGTACACCGATTGATTCAGAAAACCGATGGGTGCTGTGAAAACGACGAGAAAGCTGCCCTTTCACACTCAAGTGCGTGCATCATCGGCTATCTTAGCGACCACGCAGAAGAAAATATTTTCCAGCGTGATTTGGAACGTGAATTCAACGTTCGTCGCTCAACAATGAGCAAGGTGCTCTCGCAACTGGAGTCTAAAGACTACATCGCACGACTTGACGATAAATCAGACCGCAGGCTGAAAAAAATCGTGCTGACACAAAAAGCAGAGCTACTCGTTGACAAAATTAAATTTCAGCGACTTAAACTCGAAGAAGTGCTCAGAGGTTCAATTTCCGATGACGAGCTTCTTGCGTTTTACGCGACCTGCGAAAAAATCAAGCAAAATCTTCTAAAGGAGGAGAACAAGTGAAAGAAATTGTTAAACACTTTGATAAAAAAAGCTGGCTTTACGTTCTGCTCAACGCCTTAGTTATTCTGCTACAGGTTTTTGCGGAACTCAAAATGCCTGACTATATGGCAGAAATCACCCAGCTTGTGCAAACTCAGGGCAGTGAACTCGGCGGTGTTCTCATAGCCGGTGGAAAAATGCTCTTATGTGCACTCATATCGCTTTTAATGGCGGTGCTGATACACATTATTTCTGCAAAAATTGCGTCGGACTACTCTTTCAGAGTAAGAGCAAAGCTCTACACCAAGGTAAGCTCATTTTCACTCGAGCAGATGAACAAGTTTTCCTCCGCTTCCCTCATCACCCGTTCAACAAACGATATTACTCAAGTGCAGAATATAATCGCTTTTGGTACGCTCGCACTTATTAAAGCTCCTGTAATGAGCGTGTGGGCAATCAGCAAAATCTGGGGTAAGCACTATCAGTGGACGTTGACAACAGTTATTTCGGTGCTGATTGTGTGTGCGGTGCTACTTATCTGCTACTTCTTTGCGTTACCGAAATTCAAAAGAATTCAGGGACTTACCGACAACATCAACCGCATTACAAGAGAAAACCTGACAGGCTTGCGTGTTATAAAAGCATACAATGCTGAGAAATATCAGGAAGAAAAGTTCGAAAAAGCAAACGACGAGATTACCAAAAACAACCTCAGTGCACACAGAGTTATGTCAATTATGGGTCCTACAATGATGATTGTAATGAACGGTATGTCCGTTGTCATATACTTTTTAGGTGCGTTTATCATCAATCAGGCATACGGTATGGACAGGGTTGAGATTTTCTCCGAGATGATTGTATTCTCGCAGTACGCAATCCACGTTATTATGTCGTTTATGGTGCTGAATATGATATTTGTTATGGCACCACGTGCTGTTATTGCGGCAAAGCGTATCAACGAGGTTATCGACACAGAGCCTACTATATTTGATGGCGAAAACGAGGGCACAGATAAAGCTGTTACAGGCGAAGTTGAATTTAAAAACGTCAGCTTTAAGTACCCTGACGCAAGTGACTATGTATTAAAAGACATCAGCTTCAAAGCAAACAAGGGCGACACTGTTGCAATTATCGGCTCGACAGGTTGCGGTAAATCAACGCTGATTAACCTGATTCCTCGTTTTTACGATGTGACAGAAGGCGAAGTGCTGGTTGACAAAGTTAACGTAAAGGACTACAAGCTTGAAGCTTTGCACAACAAGCTCGGTTACGTTCCGCAGAAAGCTCTGCTTTTCTCGGGAACTGTAAACACAAACGTCGCTTTCGGCACAAACGGCAAAGACAACTACACAGAAGATGACGTAAAGCGTGCGGTTGGAATTGCACAGGGCAAGGACTTTGTCGAAAAGATGCCGTACGAATATGATTCCGACATAGCCCAAGGCGGTACTAACGTTTCGGGCGGTCAGCGACAGCGTTTGTGCATTGCAAGAGCAATTTGCAGAGAACCTGAAATCCTCATTTTTGACGACTCGTTCTCAGCGCTTGACTACAAAACAGACCGAACGCTCAGAAACGCTTTAAAACAGCAGACAAAAGGAACAACCAACATTATCGTAGCTCAGCGTATTGGCACAATCAAAGACGCCGACCTTATCATTGTGCTTAACGAGGGCGAAATTGCAGGAATGGGCAAACACCACGAGTTGCTCGAAACTTGCGAAGTTTACAAGGAGATTGCTCTGTCACAATTATCACAGGAGGAGCTGTCAAAATGATTGAAAAGAAAAAGACTATGGTCGGCGAAAAATACTCAAAGCCACACACTGCCCACAAAGGCGGTCCGGGTGGCAACAAATTCCACGGCGAAAAGCCAAAGGATTTCAAAAAAACCTGGGGTAAACTCATAAATTACTCAAAATCGTACATCCCCGCAACAGTGGTTGCGATTGTGTGTGCTATGATTGGCACTATTGTTTCGCTTGTTGGTCCTAAGGTGCTCAGCAAAATTACAGACATAATCACAGCAGGTTTGATGACACACATCGACACTGACAAGGTAACACAGCTTGCGGTTATAATGATGGTGCTGTACGGTATCAGCTGGATTTTAAGCTTTTCACAGCAGTTTATTATGGCGACAGTAACACAAAAGCTGTCAAAAAGGCTTAGAACCGACATCATCGAAAAAACAAACCGTCTGCCTTTTTCGTACTTTGACAAAGTAAGCTACGGCGATGTTCTTTCTCGAATCACTAACGACATCGACACCATCGGTATGACCTTAAACCAGAGCATCGGTATGCTGGTTTCAAACGTAACCTTGTTTGTTGGTTCGCTGTTTATGATGCTCATTACAAACGTTACGCTCACACTCACAGCGGTGGCCACTTCAATTTTAGGCTTTGTGCTTATGAGCGTGATTATGAAGAATTCGCAAAAGCATTTTTCACGTCAACAAAGGCACTTGGGTGCAATAAACGGTCACGTTGAGGAGATTTACTCGGGTCACATTGTAGTAAAAGCTTTCAACGCAGAAAAAAGCTCAAAACAGGAGTTTGACAGAATCAACCGTCATTTGCGTGACAGTTCGTTCAAAGCGTCTGCACTGTCTGGTCTTATGCAACCGCTGATGACATTTATCGGAAATTTAGGATACGTTGCAGTTTGCATTGTCGGTGCACTGCTTGCGTTAAACGGCAAAATCACCTTTGGTGTTATTGTTGCGTTTATGGTTTACGTCAGACTGTTCACAAATCCGCTGTCACAGATTGCTCAGGCGTTCACAAGTATGCAGTCAACTGCGGCGGCAAGTGAGCGAGTGTTTGAATACCTCGGCGAAAAAGAGCTCAGCGACGAAAGGCACAAAACAACCCGCCTTACAAATGTTAAGGGTGACGTTGAATTCAAGAACGTGAAATTCGGCTACACAAAAGACAAAACTATCATCAACGATTTCAGCCTGAAAGTTAAAGCAGGTCAGAAAGTAGCAATTGTCGGTCCGACAGGTGCAGGAAAGACCACTATCGTCAACCTGCTGATGCGTTTTTACGAGGTTAATTCGGGTGATATACTGATTGACGGCGTGCCGATTGACACGCTTACAAGAGAAAATGTGCACAGCCTTTTCTGTATGGTGCTTCAGGACACCTGGCTGTTTGAGGGCACTGTAAAAGAAAACCTTGTATATTCAAAAGAAAACGTTACTGACGATGAAATCATTAAAGCCTGCAAAGCTGTGGGAATTCACCACTTTATCCACGCTTTGCCACACGGTTACGACACCGTGCTCGACGATAAAACATCGCTTTCATCAGGACAAAAGCAACAGCTCACAATTGCAAGAGCTATGATTGAAAACGCTCCGCTTCTCATTCTTGATGAAGCAACAAGCTCGGTTGACACACGAACAGAGCGTATCATCCAAAGAGCTATGGATGAGCTGACAAAGGACAGAACATCGTTTGTCATTGCTCACAGACTTTCAACAATCAAAAATTCCGACCTGATTTTAGTGCTCAAAGACGGCGACATAGACTCTGTCGGCACACACGAGGAATTGCTAGCTCAGGGCGGATTCTACGCTGAGCTGTACAACAGCCAGTTTGAACAAGATTAAAAAACAAGCCTTCCCCGAGAATGGGGAAGGTGCTGAACAAATGTGAAGCGGATGAGGTTGAAAGCGTTGCTTTTTATCAATCACATTGCTTTTATCGTACCTTTTTTACCTCACCACCGCCAATGGCGGAGCCTCCCCTAGAATAGGGGAAGCCTTTGATTTGTGATTCATTTGTGTTTGATGCACAGATAAATCGTAGATATTTAGGAATGTTGCTTTTGCGGGAGGTCACAGAGGTACGGCGTTGCCCAGACCCTTTTGTCCTTTGGACATTTCCCCTATGAGGGGAATTTCCCTCCCCTACAATTTTTGTATCTATACAGATAAGTCAATTCAAAAGGAGGACACTATGAACGGTTTTATTTACAACGTACCAACTAAAATACATTTCGGCGAAAACGCTGTGTCGCACTTAGGCGATGAGCTGAAAAACTACGGCAAAAAGGTTCTTTTGTGCTACGGCGGTGGTTCAATTAAGAAAAGCGGACTTTACGACACAGTTAAAGAGCAGATTGAAAACGCAGGACTTGAGATGTTTGAGCTTTCCGGCATCGAGCCTAACCCAAGGGTTGACTCAGTAAGAGAGGGCGCTAAAATCTGTAAAGAGCAGAACATCGACGTACTTTTAGCAGTTGGCGGTGGCTCAACACTCGACTGCACAAAGTGGATTGCCGCTGCAGCAAAGGTTGAGCACGATGCGTGGGATTTCTTTTCAGATTGGGCAGATGTTACTGATGCTCTGCCTGTGCTGACAGTGCTCACACTTTCTGCAACAGGTTCCGAGATGAACTGCGGTGGAGTTATCTCTAACCCTGAAACAAACGACAAAATCGGCAGACTTGCAAAGCCGTTACTTCCAAAGGTATCATTCTTAGACCCTACTCTCACCTACTCTGTCAGCAAGTACCAGACAGCGTGCGGCAGTGCGGATATTCTAAGCCACATTTTGGAAGTTTACTTTGCAAGAGAACAGGACCTTTATATGCTCGACTGTGTAATGGAGGGACTTTTAAAAACTGTTATAAAATACACACCTGTGGCTCTCCAAAAACCTGATGATTACGAAGCAAGAGCTAACCTTATGTGGGCGTCAAGCTGGGCAATCAACACCTTTGTGACAGGTGGCAAACAGCACGAGTGGAGCTGTCATCCGCTTGAACACGAGCTTTCAGCGTTTTACGACATCACCCACGGCTTGGGTCTTGCAATTCTCACACCAAGATTCTTAAGATACTGCCTGAGTGATAAAAATGTCGGCAAATACGTTCAGTTTGGCGTGAATGTTTTTGACATCGACAAGAATTTACCACCTATGGAAATAGCTCAAAAGGCAATCGAGATGCTCGAAAACTTCCTGTTTAACACACTGGGCCTTTCATCAACACTCACTGAAATCGGCATAAACGACGAGCACTTTGCACTGATGGCTAAAAAGGCGTGCGAAGGCGCAACACTTCAAGGCTTTGTGGATTTGACAGCTGAAGATATCGAAAAAATCTACAGAATGTGCTTATAATAAACTTATCTTTTACCCATCAGGGTAAAAATTTCACTTTGCGACAAGCAAAATTTCACTCGCATTAAGGCGAAATTCACATCTGCATCAGCAGATATTTCACGGCAATGTCGAAAGTTAAGACATTGCTATTAACGGAGGCTTAATTTATGAGAATATGCGTGTATGGTGCGGCGTCTGACGAAATTGACCGTTCATACTTAGAAGCTGGCGAAACTCTGGGCAGAGCGATGGCTGAGAAAAACCACTCGCTGGTCTTTGGAGGCGGAGCAAAAGGAATGATGGGAGCTGTAGCCAGAGGCGTTTTTGAAAAGGGCGGTAAGCTCACAGGCATTGTTCCTGAGTTTTTCAACGTTGACGGAGCGTTGTTTGAAAGTTGCGACGAGATGATAAAAACCCAGACAATGCGTGAACGCAAAATGCTGATGGAAGAACACAGCGATGCGTTCATCGTGACAGCAGGCGGAATCGGAACTTTTGAGGAGTTTTTCGAGATACTGACACTGCGTTCGCTTGAGCGCCACAAAAAGCCGATTGCGATTTTGAACACAAACGGCTACTACGATGATTTGCTGAGTTTCTTAAAAAACAGCGTTGAGCAGAACTTTTTAAGAGAAAGCAACCTTGACTTGTTTTTCGTAAGCGACGATGTCAATGCAGTGCTAAGCTACATTGAAAACTTCTGTGACACAGCAGATTACATCACAAAAACCAGATTTAACTAAACAAACGCACCGTGTAAAAACGGTGCGTTATTTTTGTGACAAAATAAAAAGCTCCCGATTATTCGGAAGCTTTGTCATCATTTATTACTTTTCAAAATGCTTGTAGATTTTTAGCACGGACTTTTCCTCAACTATAACTCCAAGTCCGAGGAAGTCGCCGTTTGCATCAAATACTCTGAAAATTTCACCGTCTGCGTAATCCATATCACGCAGGGCTGTGCGAGTAATATCAAGCGGATTGCCGTTGTAAAAACGCACTGCTTGTTTGTCAGACACTCTAAGCTCTTTGTATCGCACAAAAAGACTCTGCGTTGACAGCATTTTGCTTTCAATCGTGCCGTTTTCGGCGTATGCTTTAAGCTCGTCTAAGGTTATGGCATCGTCTAAAGTAAAACCGCAAGCTTTGGTTCTAACAAGCGAAGTCATCATACCGAAAGTGCCGACACTTTCTGCTATATCAGCGATGAGCTGTCTTATATACGTACCCTTGGAACAGGAAACGTTTATGCTACCTTCCTGTGTCTTTTCGTCAAAATCCAGTAACTCTAATGAATACACGGTGATTTTACGTGCTTCACGCTCTATTTCAATACCCTGACGAGCAAGCTCGTACAGTCTTACACCGTCTTTTTGCACAGCTGAGTACATCGGCGGTGTCTGCATAATCTCGCCTGTGAATTTTTCACAAGCAGATTCTAACTGGTCTAAAGTGACTGCTGATACTTTTTCTTCCAGCACTTCTCCCCACACATCAAGTGTGTCGGTTTTAACACCGAGTTTAAACGTAGCTGTGTAGGCTTTGTCGTGGTCAGGGATGATGTCCTGAGCCTTTGTTGCGTTGCCGACCAAAACAGGCAGCACGCCTGTTGCATTAGGGTCAAGTGTACCGCAATGGCCAACCTTTTTTGTGTGCAGAGTTTTTCTGACCACCGCCACAACGTCAAAAGAGGTGAAGTCCTGCTCTTTGTTAATAACAACTACGCCGTTCATAGAACCTCTTCTGCCGCTTTGATAAGCATATACTTAACGCTCTGCAGGTCGCCCTTGATTGAACAGCCTGAAGCCGCAACGTGTCCGCCACCGCCAAAGCGTGAACAAAACTCACAAGCGTTGATGCCGTCGTTTGTGCGAACAGAAACCTTGAATGTTCCGTCCTCTTTTTCACGCATTGTAATGCCGATTTTAACGCCCTCAATCTGACGTGGAATAGACGCTAGTCCCTCCATCTCGTCGTCGCCTGCGTTAAGAGCATTCTGCATTGCAATTGTTGTGTAGATAATCGCACACTTACCAGAGCAGTAAAACTCCATTGTGTCGTAAACCATACGCTCCATTTTGAGCTTTGCTCTGGTTTTTGTCTCGAAATTGATGCGGTTTATCTTGTAAAACTCGCAACCTGACTCCATAAGCTCAGCCGCAATGCGGTGAGTGGAAGCTGTTGTGTTTGAGTAACAAAAACAGCCTGTGTCTGTGGAAACACCTGTGTAAAGAGCGTTTGCAATGTCCTTTGTGATTTCTACACCCATTGCTTTAATAAGCTCGTGGATAATCTCGCACGCTGCCGCACAGGATGAGTCTACAAGCACGTTTTCTGCTTCTACACAGTTTGATGCGTGGTGGTCAAGACAAAGGTCAATTCTGTTTTCGTATTCCTCTTTGTACTCACCCAAAAGCTTTACATCCGCTACGTCAACAGACACAACATACTGCTCAAGAAAGTTCTGGTCTGCGTAATTTTCTGCAAGATAACTAAACTTTGTCGGAAGCTTGCCGTTTATGATAACGTTTGCCTTTTTGCCCATATCCCTTAATGCGTAGCACAAAGCAAAGGCACAGCCTATGGTGTCGCCGTCAGGATAACGATGAGTCAGAATATGAAAATTGTCGTTTTTAAGAAGCAGTGATTTTGCTTCAAGGAGTGTTATCTTCTTCATCTTCACTCTCCGATATATCAAGAGAATTCAGGATTCTCGAAATTTCAGCACTGTACTCGATTGAGTCTGTTGCTGTGAAAATAAGCGACGGAACGTGTCTAAGTTTAAGCCTGTGACCAAGCTCACGACGGATGTAGCCAGCCGCTGAATCAAGACCTTTACACGCACCCTTTGCTTTGCTAAGACCCTCAAGCGCACTAACAAAAACTGTGCAGTAAGACAAATCGTTTGTAACCTCAACCCTTACGATTGAAAGGAAAACCTCTGTCACACGTGGGTCTTTGAGCTCACGAAAAATCGCCGTGAGCTCACGCTTGATGTCTTCTGTTGTACGTCCTATTCTATGATTAGCCATAATTAGTCCTCACGATACTCTTCGATTGTGAATACCTCGAAGATGTCGCCTTCTTTAATATCTGAATATTTCTCAAGACCGATACCGCACTCGTAGCCTTCATTAACTTCCTTAACAGAGTCTTTGAAACGCTGGAGGGAAGCGATTGTGTCATCAGCGATGATGATACCGTCACGAACAACACGAACGCCTGCACCACGCTGAATCTTACCGCTCTTGATGTATGAACCTGCGATATTGCCGATAGATTTAATACGGATTATGTTTCTGACCTCAGCTGTACCAAGGATAACTTCTCTTGTCTTTGGAGCGAGCATACCCTTCATAGCTGATTCGATTTCCTCGATGCAATCGTAGATGATGCGGTACATACGCATATCAACGCCCTCACGCTCAGCAATAACCTGAGCTGTTGAATCAGGACGAACGTTGAAGCCTACGATGATAGCGTTGGAAGCGCTGGCGAGTGTTACGTCAGACTCGTTCACCGCACCAACAGCACCGTGGATAATGTGAACTCTAACCTCGTCGTTAGAGAGCTTTTCTAAAGACTGTCTTACAGCCTCAACTGAGCCCTGTACGTCAGCCTTAACGATAATCTTGAGCTCCTTAACCTCGCCCATCTTCATATGGTCGAAGAGGTTGTCAAGAGTAACCTTTGTCTGAGCGTTGAACTGCTCTTCCTTAATAGCTGTCTTTCTCTGCTCAACAAGCTCACGAGCTAAACGCTCGTCAGAAACAACGTTGAAGATGTCGCCGCCTGTTGGAACATCAGAAAGACCTGTAATCTCAACAGGAACTGATGGGCCTGCTTCTTTAACAGTTCTGCCCTTATCGTCGAGCATTACTCGAACGTGACCAACTGTTGTACCTGCAACAACTGTGTCACCCTGACGTAAAGTACCGTTCTGAACGAGGATTGTTGCGATTGGACCTCTGCCCTTGTCAAGTCTTGCTTCGATAACGATACCCTTACCTGCACGGTTTGGATTAGCCTTGAGCTCTTTCATATCTGCAACGAGGAGTACCATTTCAAGAAGGTCGTCGATACCCATCTGTGTTTTAGCTGATACAGGAACGATTGGTGTGTCACCGCCCCATTCCTCAGGAATGAGCTCGTACTCTGTTAACTGCTGTTTAATCTGCTCAGGGTTAGCGCCAACCTTATCCATCTTATTGATAGCAACGATGATTGAAACGCCAGCTGCCTTTGCGTGGTTGATAGCTTCAACTGTCTGTGGCATAATACCGTCGTCAGCAGCAACTACCAAGATTGCGATATCTGTAGCCTGAGCACCACGCGCACGCATTGTTGTGAACGCTTCGTGACCAGGAGTGTCAAGGAATGTGATATCTCTGTCGTTTAAGTGAACTCTGTAAGCACCGATGTGCTGAGTGATACCGCCTGCTTCGGTTGAAGTAACGTGAGCGTTACGGATGCAGTCAAGAAGTGATGTTTTACCGTGGTCAACGTGACCCATAACAACTACTACAGGTGCACGCTCGCTGAGGTTTGCCTCGTCGTCTTCGCTGTCGTCGATGATTCTCTCTTCGATTGTAACAACAACTTCCTTTTCAACCTTTGCGTGGAATTCCATAGCGATAAGTGAAGCTGTATCGAAGTCTACAACATCGTTCTGAGTAACCATTGTACCCATTAAAAACGCCTTTTTAACAACCTCGGCAACTGTAGCCTTAAGTCTTAAAGCAAGCTCAGAAATTGAAATTTCGTCCGGAATTTCGATTGTCATCTGCTTAGCCTTACGCTCAGCAGCAATACGCTTTAAACGCTCCTGCTCAGTTTCACGCTTGCCCTGACGGCGGTTTTTCTGTGAACGCTGGTTGATTTTCTGCTTTTTGGATGACATCTGGTTTTCGTTCTTAACCTTTTCAAATGCCATACGGTCGTACTTTTCGTTGTATCTGTCAACGTTGATTTCAACTGCTGATGTGTCTACAACTCTGCCCTGACCACGGCGTGACTTAATCTCGGAATTAAGGTCAACAACTTTCTCCTGCTTTGGAGCTTCAACCTTTTCTTCCTTTTTCTGAGGCTGTGGCTTGTTAGCTTTCTTAGCGTTTTCAGGTCTTAGCTTATCCTTTGCCTCTTCACGCTTACGCTTTTCCTCTTCTTTACGCTCTTTGACCTGCTGTTCTGCCTTTTGTATAGCCTTATCTCTTACAGCAAAGTAAGAATCAAAGTTATTAACTGAGTTTTTCTGTGTAAAATAATCAAAAACAACGTTGAGCTCGCTCTCTTCGAGTGAAGCCATTGTCTTTTTTGTAACATTGCAATGCTTCTCGAGCACTGCGATAACGTCTTTAGCTGAAACACCTAAGTCTGTTGCAACATCCTTAATTTTGTATTTAATCATCATAGCCATGCGTTATTCCTCCTTCGATGAGTGAATCGGCTTTCTTTGCAAAGCCGTCGTCTATAATTGATAGCACTGCTGTGTATTTTCCGACTGCAAGCGAGATTTCCTCTTTAGTATGGGGCAAAGTGTGTGCTTTTACACCGTTTCTGTGAGCACACGACAGCACATCTTTTGCTGTATGCCTTGAGCAGTCAGATGCGACCACAACAAGCCTTGCTTTTTTTAAGTTGATAGAATCAATAACAGGGTCATTGCCTAAAGTGAGCTTTCCTGCTCTTCTGCAAAGGCCTAAAAGTGACATAAGTCTGTCAGCCATTTTCTATCTCCTTTTCCATTATATCGTAAAGTTCAGGAGAAATATGGCAGTCAAGAGCACGCTCGATTCTTTTTGCTTTTTTTGCAAGCTTTAAGCACTCGGCGTTTTTACAGATATACGCGCCTCTACCCGGCTTTTTGCCGACTAAATCAAGCGAAACCTCGCCTTCTTTTGAGCGGACAACACGCACAAGTTCACGCTTTTCTTTCATTTCGCCGCAACCTGTGCATTTTCTAAGCGGTACTTTTCTTGTAACCATAGCTTTCTCCTTTCAAGCTTATTCTTCAGCTTCTGCTGAAACTTCTTCTGTGTCGCTTTCTGTTTCTTCACCCCAGAAGCCTGACTCAGGGCGAATGTCGATTTTCCAGCCTGTAAGTTTTGCAGCAAGTCTAACGTTCTGACCTTTGTTGCCAATAGCAAGGGACAGCTGTGAATCAGGAACTGTAGCCTTGCAGGACTTGTTTTCAAGGTCGATGATTTCAACACCTACTACTGATGCTGGGGACAATGCTGCTGCAACGTACTTTGCAGGGTCTTCGCTGTAAAGCACGATGTCGATTTTCTCACCGCAGAGCTCGTCAACAATTGCAGAAACACGAGCACCTCTTGTACCGATACAAGCACCAACTGCATCAACTTCACTGTCTTCTGAGAATACAGCCATCTTTGTACGTGAACCAGCCTCACGGGAAACTGACTTAATCTCTACAATGCCGTCGAAAATCTCAGGAACTTCGTTTTCAAATAATCTTCTTACAAAATCAGGGTGTGTTCTAGAAATAATAGCACGTGGACCACGGTCGCCATCTTTAACACCTGCAACGTAAATTTTAACGCTACTGCCTTCTTTGAGCTCTTCGCCTGGAATCTGCTCGCTCTTTGGAAGCACTGCCTCAGCCTTGCCAAAACGGATTGTTGCGTTGCCACTATTTGGGTCAACACGCTCAACCAAAGCTGTAGCGATTTCCTGCTGTTTTGACTGGAACTCAACAAGCATCTGACCCTTTTCGCCGTCACGGATGCCCTGACGGATTACTGAACGGGCTGTCTGCACAGCGATTCTGCCAAACTTTTTAGGCTCGAGCGGAATACCGATTTCTTTGTCAAGAGTTGCACGCTTTGAGATTACTCTTGCGTCTTCGAGTGAGATTTCGAAGTTTTCGTCCTCAACCTCTTCAACAACCATTTTCATAAGCTTAACCGAGAAAGCGTTCTTCTCAGGGTCCATTTTGATTTCAACGTTTTCGTTGCCACCATAAAGGTTACGGCAAGCTGAAACGATAGCCTTGCTGATCTGAGAAATCATATACTCAACAGGGATACCTTTTTCTTTTTCCAGAAGCTGTAATGCTAAAAATAATTCCTTGTTACTAGCCATTTTTTGATAAACATCCTTTCTTTATATAAGTAAAAATTAAAACCTTTATATATCAAAATCGTCAAGCTTGATGTAGGCTGTGTCCTTTTTTGCTATAACGATTTCATTTTCATCAGAGTGGTCACGAATGGTAACTTCACCATCACAGTAATCTTTGAGCACACCTTTGAACTCTTTGCCGATGCCTTCAATCGGGCGAATCATCTTGACCATAATGTCGGCACCGATGAACTGCTCAAAGTGAGCGTCGAGAATAAGCTCGCGTTCAATACCCGGAGAGCTAACCTCTAAAATGTAGTTGTCAGTAATCGGGTCAAGGTCGTCGAGCGGTTTGTCAATAGCACGAGAAACGTTCTCGCAGTCGTTGATGTCAACGCCGCCGTCTTTGTCAATGAAAACTCTTAAAAACCACTGTGAGCCTTCCTTTACATAGCGGACATCCCAAAGCTGTAAGCCAAAGCCTTCGACAATCGGAAGGACTAACTCCCACACAGCGGTTGCTGTGCCCTTTTTCTTGTTGCTTGCCATTAAATCACCTCAAACAATACAAAAGAGCGGGCCGTCAAGACCCACTCTCTTTTAATACTATATTCAACTACAGTGCATTTTATCACATAATCAAGCATTTGTCAAGGAAAACAAATTAAAGTTTGCCATTCGTTTGATGGGATATTCAGTTACCTGTAATCCTTTTAATAAAGCTTAAAATCCTTCGATAATATGTGCGAGGAACAACTGAATCATTGTTGCATCCATAATTGTAATGCCCTCTTTACCATCTGTATCAGCATTAACAAGTCTTTCTGCAGGGATTTTTTCAATCTCTGCAAGATGGAACTGGATTGCTGTTACGTCCATAATGTTGATTTCGCCGTTGCCGTCAACATCACCGATTAATGGTAACTTTGGAATAACAACCTGCTCTACAAGAACCTTGTCACATACTGAGCAGTGTGAACCATCTGTCAAGCCTTCTTTTTCAGTAGTTGCCTCGTAACCCTTGTCAACAACTTCTGTATGACCAAGTGCATCTACTACTGTCTGCTCAACAAGAACCTTGTCACATACTGAGCAGTGCTTACCCTCAGTAAAACCTGTGTTTTCACAGTCAGGAGCTACTGCGCTGTATACTACTTCTGTATG
>JAFUOM010000083.1 GCA_017481885.1 Ruminococcus sp. | reverse complement strand
TTCGATTTTGAAGAAGTTTCTGATTTGTCAATTAGCAAAATAGCTGAATTTGCTACCTGCGTTTTGTGCAAATATTAGTTTTATAAATTTCTGATTTTATACGGGGTAAATGTCACAACTTTTCTTAAGTTGTTGGCATTGATTAGGGGCAACCCCTAACGAGTTTTTACGGTTTTATCCTTGTGGGGATACAAAGCGTCTGCTCGCTAAGATTTGACAGACGCTTTCTTTTACCCTGAGATTTACTTATCTCTCATAGTCTTTACACTTGGGTTTAAAAGGTTGAGCGACTATCTGACCTTTCAAATCTCTGAAAAAACGCTCAGGATATTTGAACTTTTCTTCGTACTTTTTAGAAAGTTCAGGCGGTAAACTTTTAAAAGATTCGCTCTCAATCGGGGCATAGCAGATAAAGAAATTGCCTGCTAAAATTTCAATCATCTCTTTGTTGTTCTCATCTTTAACATAGCATTTTTCGATTTTCCATCCGTCTTTGCCACCGTGTTCTACTGACATATACCTTTCAAGTCGCACACAAGTGTCTGAACCATCAAGCGATGAAGCATAGATTGAATATCCGCCCATACCTTCAATAAAGGCTTTGTTATTACTTGAAACAACATAGGTTCGCTCTTCTTCAGTATATGGCTTATCAAAGCTATCTTCGGTAAAGACTATATAGCCTACGGTGTGTCTGCCTTCCTTTTCGGCTTGACGAAACAGAGCCTTCATTTCGGAGTAAGGAAGTTCAACATTCTCAGGCTCACTATAAATAGCACGGTTTAAAGGTAATCCTCTAATCTTACCTTCTTCGTTACAAATGATTGCAACCTCATCTTCAAAAGGCATATATTCTTCAATCTGTCCGCCAACAAGCTCCTGCATAGCTTCAAGAGTATCATCAATCTCAACTACCTTCGGATACTTGTTAGGCTCAACCAAGAGGACTTTTAACTGCTGGTTTATCCTGTCGCTAACCTGACATTTATCTGAATTGAAGTCAATCTTTTTGAATCCGAAACTGTCACAGAAGTAAAAACCATCTGCGACTTTTTCACTTTCAGCAACTTTAACTACGTCGGATACCGAGAGAGAATGACCTTTGAAATCACTTGGTCGGTTAAGATTAAACATCTGATATACACCTTCAAGGCTTTCGCAAGAAACATCTTTTTCGTAAATCTTATCGTAGATGTGAGAGTCTATTTCTGAACTACCCTGAAACTTTTCAAGTCTGTCATAGGCTTGAAAAAGCATATTGTTTATATCTCTGTCAGAGTTGATTTGATAGATTGTAATTTTCATCTTACATCGTTCCTTTCACAGAATTTGTGTTTTGTAATTCCTTTTTTGATACAAAGAAAGTCATTGAAATCCTTACCGCTAAGCGGAGGGGAATCAATGACTTCGTACTTGTCCGACATAACAGTTTTCAAGGCTTTTGTAGCATATCTGCCTGCTTTGTCGTTATCAAAATGAATATGAATTTGTTTAATTTCAGGATGTGCTTTGAGGAAACTTAAAAGTGCAACAGGTACTTTACTTTCTTCAATTTTGCTCCTTGCTGAATATACACCCGCAAGCGATACAAGATTAAGTCCTCGCCACTCTATACCATACATCTTACATAAAGTTGCATAAGATAAAAGGTCAATGGCACATTCAAATAAATGAATTTTATCATCAGTACCACTTGCTATTTTGAATGGATATTCTTTCTTACTGCCTAAGCAATCGCCCATAATCTTCATATCATTGGTAGAACGATATGCCGCATATCTCGGATTTTTCTTTTCGTCGTAGCCGATAAAAACAACATTATTGTAGTCCAAGCTCTCAAAGATAAGCTTGTTTTTAATACAATATTATATTATCTCATCATCAATTCCTCGACCTGAAAGATATGCTCTTATCTTATCGGTATTCAGACTTCTCTTAGGAAGTAGCAGAGGTCTGTCTGCTACTTCCTTGGGTTTCGGAGATGCCGGAGTTGTTATAGGAGAACATCCAACAATAGTCTGTACTGCATCCACAAAGCTCATTCCTTTGACTTTGATAAGATAATCAAGAGCTGTCCTTCCACCAATACCACGTGACCACCACATCCATTTTCCGTTTGATATTTTCAAACTGTCGTGCGTTCTTGTGGTGTAAGTATTACCTGAAAACCTAACAAGTTCGTCAGGTTCAAAGTTCGAGAGATAGGTAAATAAATCCATCTTCTTTGCTTCAAGAATCATTTCGGGTTTAACATACATACTTAATCACCTCATCTTTCTCTTCTTGTTTTTTCAGGAACAGCCAAGCTTTCGCCCTCGTCAGGCTCACCGCCGACTATCTCATTTTCTCGCTTATCCATATTAAGCAGGATATTAAGCTCATCGAGTCTTGCGGTTTTAGTCTTCAGTTCATCTTCCTTTATAAAAGGTTTTTCAACTTCCTTTTTGGCTGTTTCAAACTGAGTTTTTGTGTTTTCAAGCTCATCTTTTGTGCTTTGGAGATTGTCAGCAAAATGCTCTATACTGTTATCAATTCGGGTTATGTTACCGTGAACATCCTCACCAAGAGGCGTATTACGGCTTGTTTCACCCTTTACTCTGACAACATAATTTCTCTCAGTAGTATCAAAATAAAGCTCTAATTTAAAACCACGATATTCACCAAGAGGAATAGCATCAGGATTGCTCATGGACTTACAGGCTTCAATAATTGCATTACCTGCATCAGCTTTTTCGCTATAAAAAACACCCGATAATGTCATACCAACAAAGTGCTCAGAATCAGATTTCGGGTGCTGTTTTGCAGTTTCCACATCCTTTGTAAGCCTCTCTAAACGAGTTTTCAAAGTAGCGATACGCTGTGGGTAATATTTAATTATCTTGTCCTCTAAGGCATACTTTTCAGACAGAAAGCTGGACTTTAACATTCTGAGTTTCTGTACCTGAATATCTAAATCCATCTTCTCCTTAATATGTGGATTACCTGTTGCAAGCATTTTAATCTCAGCATATGATAGTGCTGTTTCATCAATATCTTCGGCAGAACGTACAGGAGATTTACTCGTCATAATCTGACTTGCGAATTTCTGTTTACCCTCTACAAGCTGATATAGATATGCATCAAAGGTCTGTTCTGTTACATAACGATAGATATTTACCTCCTTGTTTTGATTACCCTGACGGATAATTCTGCCCGAACGCTGTTCAAGGTCACTTGGTCTCCAAGGGCAATCAACATCGTGTAAGGCTATAAGTCTGTCCTGAACATTAGTACCTGCACCCATCTTCTGAGTTGAACCAAGAAGAACTCTGACTTCACCTTTACGGGTCTTTTGGAACAATTCTTTTTTCTTAACATCTGTGTCAGCTTCGTGGATAAATCGTATCTCGCTTTCAGGAATACCACGAGCAATAAGCTTTCTTCTTATGTCATCATAGACATTAAAAGAACCATCATTCTTTGGAGTAGAAAGGTCACAGAACACAAGCTGTGCGGATTTCTTATCTATGTTTTCTTCCCAGATGTTGTAGATATTTTCAACACAGGCATTGATTTTACTACCCTCAAAGTCAGGTAACATATCATTGAGCATACGCTGGTCTAGTGCAAGTTTTCTGCCGTCGTTTGTGATTTTAAGCATATTATCTACACTTGAATCAACAGCACCTTTTCTTACTTTCTCAGCTCTTTCAGAAAGTGAAGCAACCATTTCTTTCTGCATTTCTGACGGCTTAACCGCCACGTTATGATACTTAACATCAGGTACAGGAAGATTAAGCATATCTGAGGTTTTTATATCTGCAACCTCCTTAAACATAGCCATAAGCTCAGGAAGATTATAGAATTTTGCGAACCTTGTTTTAGCTCTGTATCCTGTACCTTCTGGTGTAAGCTCTACCGCTGTAACTGTCTCACCGAAAGTAGAAGCCCAAGCATCAAAGTGCTGTAAACCATTTTGCTGTAAGGTATCATACTGTAAATATCTCTGAATAGTGTAAAGCTCGACCATACTGTTTGAGATAGGTGTACCTGTTGCAAAGACAGCTCCACGTCCACCAGTTATCTCATCAAGATAACGGCATTTCATAAAAAGGTCTGAACTTTTCTGTGCCTCTGTCTGAGCTATACCACCGACATTACGCATTTTTGTGTATAGAAATAAGTTTTTGTAGTAATGACTTTCATCAACAAAAAGGCGGTCAACACCAAGCTCTTCAAAGGTGACCACATCATCTTTTCGACTTTGGTCATTGAGTTTATCGAGCTTTTGTTTAATGGATTTCTTAGACCTTTCAAGCTGTTTGATAGAGAAGTTTTCGCCTTTATTTTTCTTCAAGTCAGCGATACCTTCTGCTATATCATCAAGCTGTTGCTGTAAAATCGCTTTCTGTCTTTCAATAGACATTGGTATTTTCTCAAACTGAGAATGACCTATAATTACTGCATCATAATCTCCTGTTGCAATACGACCACAGAACCTTTTGCGGTTCTTGGTTTCAAAGTCTTTCTTTGTAGCAACAAGGATATTAGCCGCAGGATAGAGCTGTAAGTATTCAGCCGCCCACTGTTCGGTAAGATGATTTGGAACTACAAACAGCGATTTATTACATAAACCAAGTCGTTTGGACTCTTGTGCTGCCGCAACCATTTCAAATGTCTTACCGGCACCAACAGCATGTGCAAGCAAAGTGTTACCACCGTAAAGAATATGTGCAACAGCATTTCGCTGATGTTCTCTCAGTTCTATTTCAGGGTTCATACCGCTAAAAGTAATATGACTTCCATCATACTCACGAGGTCTTATACTATTGAACTTTTCATTATAAAGCTTAGTAAGTTTTTCACGACGCTGTGGGTCTGCCCATATCCAATCCTGAAAACCTTGCTTGATAAGTTCCTGCTTTGCCTGTGCGATAGCAGTTTCTTTTTTATTAAGAACAGCTTTTCTTTTACCAAACTCGTCCTCAACATAATCAAAGATACGGACATCTTTAAGGTTTAAAGTTTCTTCAATAATCTTATAAGCATTGATACGATTAGTACCATAAGTGCTGTATGCTTTAACGTTGGTGTTGTCATAAGACTTATTCTCAATGTTCCATTCACTTGTATATGGTGAGAAGTGAACTTTAATTTTCCACTGAGCATAACGAGGTGTATCAAGAAATTCATACATAAACCTTTCTACAATCTCAGGTGGCAACCAAGTAGCACCAAGCCTTACGGAAATCTCACTTGCGGTTAAATCTTTAGGCTGAACCTTAGTTAAAGCTTCAACATTGATTTTATAATCATCAGGATAAAGCTCTGCTGAATTTATAGCAACCTTTAACTTTTCTCTCACATTACCTGAGAGATATTCGTCAGCCATAAGATACTTTGGCTGTAAATGATTACCGAAATCATACAGAGGATTCATAAAGATTACACCCTTTAAATCGTCAAAGATTTCTGCTTCACTTTTACCTGTAAGGCTCATCATATATTCCATATCTATTGTGGCTTTTTCACCGATAGATACAGCTAATGCTTCACTCGAAGTATCAACTGTGGTTACAGGTGTGTGTGGTTTAATTGTCCTCTTAAAGAACATATCAGCTTTTCTTTCAAGCTGACCATCTTCATTAAGCACTTCAAGAGCAGATAACAAAGAGAACGAACTATCCTGTGAGAAAGCGGATATATTAGCTCTGCTGTTAATCAGTCCATACTTCTTAGTGTAAGTATCATAAAGATTATTGAGCTTTGTTTGCTCCTGCTTAATCATTTCATCAGGAAAATCATCTGTCTGCAAGTCAATAAGATTTCTTACAGAATCACGGATTGCAATCATACCCTTGATACGATTTTGAGCAGTAGCTGATACCTCTACGGGTGTCATTTTTGAATTTTCTCTAAAGTAGATTGTGTCATCAACAACTGTGTAAGAGAAGTTACGCACGGTAGGGTCAGCAGGGATTGAATTATCTTCTTCGGAAAGTTCTTCTTCAACCTCATAAGTTGTAATCTCTCCGTGTATGTTAGCAACAGCCTCCATAAGTTCATTTTCAAGATTTGAATTTTCATAAGGCTCACAAGTTGCTTCCATACCAAAGCGACCACTTACCATTTTCATCTCACCGAGTATCATCTCAGGATGCTCAACAAAATACGAGTTCATCTTAATACCATTTTCGTCAGTATCAAGATGAACCCAATCAGGTTCGATGTCTATAAGTCTGTCACGCTTTTGTAAGAACAGAATATCTGAAACAACCTCAGTTCCTGCGTTACCCTTAAAGGTGTTGTTAGGAAGTCTTATAGCTCCCAACAGCTCAGCTCTTTGAGCAATATACTTTCGTACAGATGAGTTCTCTTTATCCATTGTACCTTTACTTGTCACGAGAGCCATAACACCACCGGGGCGAAGCTTATCTAATGACTTAGCAAAAAAGTAATCGTGTATAAGGAATTTATGCTTATCGTATCGCTTGTCTATGACTTTGAAATCACCAAAAGGTACATTACCGATAACACCATCAAAGAAACTGTCAGGTAAGTTTGTTTCTTCGTAACCTTGTGCCGCAATAGAAGATGTCTGATAAAGTTGCTGTGCAATCTTTGCAGAAACAGTATCAAGCTCAACACCATATATCTTGCTACCTTTCATAGAGTCAGGCAACATACCTATAAAGTGACCGATACCACAAGAAGGTTCAAGAAGATTACCTTCTTTAAATCCTACCTGTTCCATAGCCTTATATATAGCTTTAATTACGGTAGGTGGTGTATAAAAAGCAGTTAGGGTACTTTCTCTTGCCTGAGCATATTCGTCAGGTGAGAGTGCTACATACAGCTCTTTGAACTCATCTTCCCAAGCTGAGTTGTTTTCATCGAAAGCTTCAGGAATACCGCCCCAACCAACATATTTTGATAAGATAATCTGTTCATCAGGAGTTGCAAATCTGTTATCAAACTCACACTCTTTTAATACCCTGATAGCCTCCATATTTCTACGGAAGCGTTCTTTTTTACCAACAGTTTCAATTTCGTTTGATTTTAAATCGAAGTTATTTCGCTGTGCGTAAGGTATGTCAGGGTGAAGGTCAAACGATGTTACTTTGTTTGACTTTGGCTTTTCCCAAGTAGGAGTAAGTGTTTGTTTTTTCTGTTGAGTTTCTAACTCATTGCGTACAAACTCAACCTTTTCAACTCTCGAAAGAGGATAGCCGTTTTCTTTTTCAAAGGTAATATCTCGCAGTGACACATCACCGAGTTCGCTAACTTTTTCGACTTCAAAGTTACGGTCATCTAAAGTCAGATTCTTACCTATAAGGTCAGCATTATCTACAGAACCAGGTATATTTTCCTGTTCTGTGTCAAGCTGTACTTCTACTGATGGGATGTTTTCGGTCTCTTTTTCAACAACGACTTTAAGATGGTCATTCATCGGGTTCTCTTTAACCTTAGTATCAAATTCTTCTCTTGGCATTTCTGTACCAAACAGAGGAAACTTACTGTCAAACAGAGTTACTCTGTTATCATCAAAAGAAGTAATTTCATACTCACTTGCACCGATATAGACCTTATCACCAAGATGATACTTATACTCATATTCTTTTGGTTCTTCGGGTTGACGAGAAAGAAATTCTTTAAGCTGACGCTCAGCGGCAATATCAGCTCTTTTGCGTTCCTGTTCTTCAAGCCACTGAGGATAGTATGCTTGTTCTTTGGGATTAAGGTATCTGTCAAGTTTTATCAGCTCACTAAGTCGTTTTTCGACTTGTGGCCATGATAAAACTATTTTAGGTGCATCACTCCCTAAACCTTTGGAAAGTCGTATGCCTTCACCATCGTGCATTTCATCTATTCCTGTGCCTGTGATTATAGGATATGAACCACCCCAACCATATTCGTTTTTTAGGAAAGCAATGTTCTCCTTTTTTGAAAGAGACTTTTGGAATTGCTCAAATATCCTTAACTTACCCTCTGAAACACCACTACCACGAGTAAGCACAGCATCAATAATTTCCTGAGAAAAAGAAAAGACAGGAGTTTTTTGTTCTCCTGCCTCATTTAAGAAATTAAGCTGACCTTCCATTGACGGCAACGGCTTCATTGTATCGGTAAGCTCTTTAAGTAATCGCATACCCTCAAAGTAGCCAGCAATAACGCCCCAATCGTAGTAACCCTGCTTTGTTATATTGTCGTAAGTACCCTCCCATAAATGAAGAACATTCTGATATGTTTTATATCCCATTGTTCTACCGTCGGGAAGAGTAAGTTCGGTAATATCATTGTTAAAAATACTTTTGATATATTCCGTTTGCTTACTTCTGTCACGAACAGTTTCATAATAATCAACTATCTCTGACTTTGAAGCTTTAAGATGAGGAGTAGTAAGCAGTATCGCTTTAATATCACTATCTCTGTGAAGAAAATCTATGCTTCTGTCCTCATTCTTACGGTCAAAATATTCTAACTGAATATCACTTCTGCTTTCACGATTTCCTGAACTCTGTTCCTCAGATTGTTCATTCTGCGAACCCAAGTCATCATATCCTGTGCTTTCAGTTCTTCGGTCAAGCCCTCCTGAGCTGACATCTGTTTCATCAGAGTTTCTTCCATCTGCAAAGCTCTCTGTTCCACTTCCGCCAGATGTTCTGTCAGTTTGCATTTCGTCAGGTAACTGTAATACAGAACTCTGTGACGCTCTTTCAGGAACTTCCTCCTGAGCTGTGCGTATCTGCCCAAGCTCACCTGTGGCTGAGTTGGCATTGTCAGGTTCGTAAGATTGTAATCGCCTGTCATTGTGTATGTTACTTCGTTCATAATCAGAACTCCTTTCAGATTTAATTTCAACTTCATTGTACTCAGATTTATTATTTTCAGCAATTATGCGATTTCGCTTGTCCAATGAAACTACTGTTTTTGCGATTTCAGCAAGTCCCATTTCTGCTATATCACTTGTAGCATAACCGAGAGCATTAAGTGTATCCTGAGTGTTGAAGTCGGTAACATCTCTAAAATCATCGTCATCAAAGAACAGTTCAGTATCTATATTGAGCCTGCTCATAATCATAAAGGCTACGCTGTTTGTAATTAACTGTCTATAAGCAACAGTTATTGCATCTTCGTCAAGCTCTTCAAGAAAGCTGTCCTCTTTAAGTACGATAAGATCACTGAGATAATCTGAAATATTATCCTCAGTAGCATTCTTTGCAGAACATATAATAGCCTCTGCAAGATTATCTTTGTTTTCAAGTGTTCCAAAGGTACTTTCAAGTGTTTCGATTATGTCCACTTCGTAACTTTCATCCATATTCCATATAGGAACAGGCAAAGCACGTTCTCCTTCGTGAGTATCAGAAATATCGAAGTAATGCATAAGTCTCTGAGTATTACGATTGGCATCTTCAAACACAGCAATGCCTTTAGCACCACGATTTACCCATCTGCCAAAGCTTTTATTCCAACGTTCGATTTCTAATACTGCTGTTGCATTCGGACGCTGAGCGTAAACCAAAACCTGCTCATCAAATCTCAGTTTATAGTTGCGACAAGCTGACAATAAAAACGACTGCCAATTCCGAGGATTAGAAACAACCGTTTTACAGGTTCGCTCATAAAGCTCTGAAATAAGGTCGAATTTTCTTGCCATTATTAAACTTCCTCCTCGCTTTTAGAGATTACTTCATCAGAACCTCCACTCAGGTAAGAAAACAGCTTATTTGATTTAGTCTGTTTCTGAAGTTCAAGAATAATTGAAATTTCAGGAATAGTAATACCGGGAATTTTAAGTATTCCCTCAGTGTTTAACTGTTGCAGTTTCTTTTCGGTGTCATACCCCGAATCTACAAGTTTTGTTAATACCTTGATTTTCTGCTGAAAGGCACTTTTATCTTTCACTATAAATTCCCTCCTAATTTATGTTTATAACAACAGTAACATCGCTGTTGCAATCGCTGTCACATTCCTGTCTTGATAATTCAGGAAAAAGAGCCTGCACACGCTGTCTTGCTCTCTGTAATGTTGCAAAACTTGGGATACCTAACTTTTTGTAATTAAGGACAAACTCACTGAAAGTTAAATTTCCGATATTTTCAACGCAACATTTTTTGCAGTAGATAAGGAATAAAATCATATCATCATATCTTGACGCAGGGCACTCTTTAAGAATATCAATAATATCCGTTTCAATAGCTTTTCTTCTCAATGCTAACACCTCCATTTGGAATAGATTAAGGGGTAGCTTGGTTTAGAGCTACCCCTAAGAATAATAAATTACTTCTTACGATTTCTAATCTGCAAAAAGATAAAACCGCCGATAATCACACCTACAAGTGCAATAGCAATAATCGTTTTAACTGCCATCAGTTTTTATCCTCCTTCTTCTTTTTCTTTAAGAAGACAATGCCTGTTACACCAATGCCGAGGGCAGACAAAGTTGCAAGAACATACCATAAGTTCATATTACTGTCATCGCCTGTTTTTGGTGTATCTCTTAAAATGTTGTGCATTTCAACAATGGTTGTAGAGTCGTTTTCAACTGTTGCTGTCTTATCATCAGGAAGTACATATACTGCTGATGCCTTATTAGCAACCTCGGATACTTTGTACTCACCAATGCGAAGTCCGTTAATTTCGATAATACCATTCTTATCGGTTTCAAAAGTCATATCATAACCGTCGGGTCCTGTTACACGGAAAGCAAAGCCCTCAACCTTTTTATCAGAAGAAGTCTTTACAATTTTGAGCTTACCTTTCATAGCGTTGTTAATGAAGCCGACACCAGCCTTATTCTCAACGGAGTAGGTTGCTTCATTTGTTTCAATGAATACAGGATAAACACCTTCATCAAGTAAGAAACCGTCAGGAGCCTTTGTTTCTCTTACAAGATACTTGCCGTAGAAAAGGTCATTTAACTCATAAAAACCTGTTGATGTTTCTTTAAGATTACCGATAAGCTCATCAGACTTATCAATTTTGCCGTTGTCGTTTGTATCTTTATACACCTCGAAAACTGCACCTGTGAGCTTATTGTCAGGGTAATCAGCGTCAACCTTTGTGAGAGTGATGTTTCCACGGATATGCTCGTTTACAATCTCAATATCAACGACCTGTTTATGCTCTGAAATGTTCACTTCATAAACTGTATCGTTAAGTACGAAACCTGTTGGCTGTTCGATTTCTCTTACAAACCAAACACCATAAGGAATATTCTCAAAAGAAAAGCTACCGTCTTCTTTTGAAACAGTAGTCAAAATTGCATTTTCTTTTGTAAACTCAGTATCAGACGTTTTAAAAAGACCAATTAAAGCACCTGAAAGTGCTTTACCATTATCATCAACTTTCTTACCTGATACAGCACCATAGATGAGCTTATTATTAATTGCATCGCCATTGTTAATCTTAATATTCACCTTTGAGATAGCCTGTCCTTCGTACTTAAACACAACTGGATACTTTGTATCACTTAGTAAGTAATGCTCATCAGTTGTAAGTTCCTTAACATAATACTCACCGAATGGTAGGTCTGTTTTCATTATTCCCTTACCATTCTTATTTACATTCGCAATCTCAATAAGACCATCTTTTGGAATTACTGTACCATTAGCAGACTTAATATCTTCATCAGCATATAAACCAAAGCTTACATTCTTAATCTCATCTAAATTACCAATCCCGAAAACATCATTGGTTTCTAGGACTTTTTCAAGACTCAACATAAGCTTCTGTCTTTCGTTACTAAGTGTTGTTGCAGTTTCTGTAACAGCAACATTCTGTCCTGCGTATGTTATTTCAATATTGTGACTTTCACCGCTTAACACCATACCACTAGGTGCTTTAATTTCAGTAACTGTGTATTTGCCAAGATAAAGTTCCTTACTCTTTGCAAAACCATTTGAAACAGTAGTGAGAGTATCCACTAACTTACCTTTTTTACATCTGAGTGTACCATCAGGAGTATAGATATCTTCTGCTGCACGGATTTCAAACACAGCACCCTTAAGTCCAGCAAGCTTATATACAGGCTGATAAATTTTGTTTGTAGCATCATCACCACTTACATTTACATCAACAAAGATTTCACCTGTCTTTTCAATAGATATAGTACCTTTCTGAGCCTTGTTTGCTTTTGTTACTTTTACAATAGTAACTCCGTTCTCGTCTGTTGAACTATCCTGTGTTATATCAAAGTATGCAGGTGTTTCGTCAAGAACATAACCATAAGGTGCTTTAACCTCAACAAGCGAATAGCCTTTTCCATATTCAAGACTTTCAGGTGTTACAAGAGAACCACTTGCATCTGTATAGAAAACATCAATTGTTTCAGGGGTAGGGTAAGTAACTGACATAGTTACCTGATTACCGCTAGGGTCAAAAATCTTAAAACCAGCTCCTGCATAAGGAATATTCTTACCGCTATCAGCATCTAATTTTACAACCTTGAGAAAACTCTCAAAGTTTCTGTTATTAATGATATATCTGTAAGTTTCAGAATCCTGAGAAATGAACACATCAAAGTCTTTGATTTTCTCACGACATTCCCAAGACTTTGTCTGATGAACTGTATATACACCATAAGGCATATCTTTTGTTTTTCCGAAGCCGTTTTCATCGCAAACGATAATATCTCTTTCATCATCATTTGCCTTTTTGAAACTTCCTGCTGACTTTAAGTAAACTTCAAAAGTTGCTCCGCTTTCAGGAGTTTCAATCTGTGTATCTCCGTTGTCAGTATGTTTAATGATAGAAATATTACCTTTGATTACTTCTTCAGTAACATTCATAGAGATAAGGTTATGTTCAATCTTATAATTATTTGGCTCAGAACCTACACTATAGACTGTTGTATCAAGTAAATATCCCTCAGATGGTGCAATTTCTTTAATGAACCAGTCATCACCACAAGGATATTCTTTTGTAGTAAAATGACCATTTTCATCAGTTACATATTCATCAACAAGAGTATCACCCTTGAAGATACCATAAACTGCACCTGCAAGTGTTGCGTTACCTTGAGCAATACCTTTTTCAGAGTCGCTCTTTGTGATAGTTACAGTGAATTTTTTGAGAATGTTGTTAAAGCTACGATTAGTAACTTCATTCCACACAATAGGCGCTGTCTGCTTTGCAGGAATCACATAACGATTTGGTGTATTAAGTTCCTCGATTGTATATGGAGTATCACCGCTCACAGGAACACCCTTGAATGTTGCTACACCACTCTTATCTGTTACAGCACACTCATCAACCTTAACTCCTGCAAGGGATGTTCCATAGAGTCTGAATGTGATCCCCTCAACAAAACTATCTTCTGCTGACTTAACAACCTTTAAGTCACCTATTCTGAGAACATTGTTAAAATTCACTTTTGCTGTCTGTCCTGCAACCACAGTAACTTTCTGTGATTTTTGTGGTTCATATTCATCGTAGGTCTGTTCTGTAACTGTATAAGTGCCTGGTCTGAGATTATCTAACAAAATCTTACCTTCTTTATCTGTCTTAACAGTTTCGTTAATTCCATTACCTGTAATAGTAAGGCTGATACCATAAACTTTTCCATCTTCGCTTGTCTTAACAATTTCACAAGAGCCGTAGCTGACTTCAAGCTTCATATATCCCTTAACTGGGTCACTTACCTCCTGAGCATAACTAACTACATCCTGAATACCATTACCGACCTGTACTTTTCCATCACTCCAAACGATAACACCCTTACGAACTGCATTACTCTTAGTTGCGGTAATTGTTAATGTTTCAGTTGGTGCTTCTTTCATTGAAACAGTAAGTGTGTTCCCACTCTTTGAAAACTTAACACCTGAGATATTAGCTTTGAAACTGTAATTATTCAGCACTTTGTTTGAATCTGTCAGTACAGCTTCATACTCACTACCATTCCACTCAAGTTCAACTATTTTTGCACTACTTGTTGATCTAGAGCAAAAACTCGGCACCTTAGTGTGATTTTGCACACTTGACACCATATTGTTATAGTAATTCATTACTTTACTTTTTAGTGGATGTTTTGAACTAAGACCATCTAAAACTGCATCATATTTTCCCGGACTAATATGTTCAAACTTTGTATCACGCTCACCTACTACGGTTTCCCAGATAAGGAACTGTGTAGCCATTGCGTGTGCAATACAGTTAGCATCTTCGGTCTTCTTAGAATTCCAGTTAACATCTACCTTACCCTGATAACCATAATGCAGAATACGTCCGATTAAAAGTTTAACATCATCACCTGAAAGAGTTTTATTAAATGATGATGAAAAATCATTGAAGAAGTTTTCTCCTTTTTCTGTAAGGATATCTCCATCCCACTGAAGCGTACCTGGTTCAATACAATAAGCTACATTACCACTATATGAACCTATCATACGAATAACTGTGTAGTCACCTGCTAAGCCTTTCCATCCATTCATATAGTTGAGTTCGCCATGTCCCCAATATCCGTTTGCATTAGCATCACCTGACCTTGGGTAGTAATAAAAATATACGCCTGTCTTTTCTCCTGATGCTGCTGACGCAGTTGAGATTCCTGTACAAAGCAAAGCACTTAAACACATAACAAGTGCCATAATAAGTGCGATACTTCTTTTAAGTTTCTTTTTCATTACAAATTCCTCCTTGTAAAATAAAAAACGCACCGTAAATTTACGATGCGTTGCGTTGGTTATTCTTTTT
>JAFUOM010000082.1 GCA_017481885.1 Ruminococcus sp. | reverse complement strand
ACATATTAAAAGCAGAGGGCAAAGCGACAGGTGTGGGCGATGAAGGTGGTTTTGCACCAGACCTCGACAGCGATGAACAGGCGATTGAATATATTTTGCGTGCAGTCACAGAGGCGGGTTACACAACAGATGATATTAAAATCGCCTTGGATGTAGCATCTTCCGAGTGGTACAAAGACGGCTTTTATCATCTGCCAAAACGTAACACAAGGATGAACAGCGACGACCTTATTTCTTATATAGAAAAATTGTGTGTATCATATCCTATTATTTCTGTTGAAGACGGACTTTCTGAGCACGATTTCAAAGGCTTTGCAAAGTTAACCGATAGACTGGGTTCGAGAATTCAGCTTGTCGGTGACGATTTGTTCGTAACAAATACCAAAAGACTGCGACAGGGAATAGAAATGGGAGCGGCAAATTCAATTTTAGTAAAAGTTAATCAGATTGGCACACTTTCCGAATCAATAGACGCTGTGCAGTGTGCACACCGTGCATCATACACCGCCGTGATTTCGCATCGTAGCGGAGAAACCGAGGATACAACCATCGCAGACATCGCTGTAGCACTGAATGCAGGCCAGATTAAGACAGGTGCGCCTTGTCGAACAGACCGAGTCGCAAAGTACAACAGATTGCTGAGAATTGAAGAAGAACTGGGCACTTTATCCGATTATGGATTTTAAAATTTTGGTTCAATTATGAATATAATACAAAAAAATTACCGCCAATTGGCGGTAATTTCTTTTATGGAATTAAATGTATATATAGTGTGTGTTAATATTATGCTGTATAGAAACGCAATTATTGGAGGCTTATAAGTGAAACTGAAAAGATTATTGGCAGGTGTTCTTATTATGTTAATTATTCCATCTGTTGCTATGAGCGGTGCAATTGCCACTTCTGAAGAATATAATGAGTTTGAAGAAACTGTGGCTGTTACCGAAGAACCAACACAGGCACCAACACAGCCACCTGTAACGTCGGCTGATGTCGGAATGCAGAAGTACGTGGAACTGCTCGAGAAAACCTACTACAAAGGAAACCTCGGCGCTACTTACTCAAAGAAAGAAACAACATTCAAGCTCTGGTCACCTCTTGCTTCAAGCGTCAAGGTGCGTATCTACACAAAGGGTACTGACGGTGAAGACGGAGCTCAGATGCTCTCTGAAACTGCAATGAAACTCGTTCCAAAGTACGGAACATGGGTTCTCACTTTGAAGGGCGATTATAAAAATAAATATTATACATACGTTGTTACAGTTAACGGCAAGACAAACGAGGTTGTTGACCCATATGCAAAGGCTGTCGGTGCAAACGGCAACCGTGGTATGGTAGTTGACCTTGATTCTACAGACCCAAAGGGCTGGAAAGACGACAAGTTCAACCGAGTTGCAACAATGACAGATGCTGTTATCTGGGAAGTAAGCGTTCGAGATTTTTCTGCAAGTGAGACAAGCGGTGTATCCGAAAAGAACCGCGGCAAGTTCCTTGCATTTACCGAAGAGGGAACAGTGGTCGATGCAGTTGAAGGCTCACTTCCAACCTGTATTGATTACCTTAAGGATTTGGGGGTTAACTACGTTCAGATTAACCCATTCTACGATTTCCATTCAATCGACGAAACAGACACAGTAAACCCTCAGTACAACTGGGGTTACGACCCTAAGAACTACAACGTTCCTGAGGGTTCATACTCATCAAACCCATACGATGGTAACGTTCGAATCAAAGAGTGCAAGCAGATGATTCAGGCACTTCACAAAGCAGGCATTGGCGTTATTATGGACGTTGTGTACAACCACACGTACCTTTCATCTGACTCTTGGTTCAACCTCATCGTTCCTGATTATTACTACAGAATTGACGATGAAGGCAACTGGTCAAACGGTTCAGGTTGCGGTAACGACACAGCATCCGAGCGTATTATGTACCGTGAGTTTATGAAGAACTCCGTTGTATACTGGGCTGAAGAATACCACATCGACGGTTTTCGTTTTGACCTTATGGGTCTTCATGACGTTGATACAATGAACTATATCCGCACAAGTCTTGATAAATTACCAAACGGCGGTAGAATACTTATGTATGGCGAAGCTTGGGACTTGAGTACAAATTGCGACCCTGGCACAATTCTTGCTACACAGAACAACATCGCAAAATTATCAACCCGTATCGGTGCTTTCAACGATACAATGAGAGACGGTTTAAGAGGTAACGTGTTCGAAGAAAAGGACAAAGGCTTCTTACAAAACGGTTCAAACAGATCGAACGTTAAATCAGGTATCGAGGGTATGTCAACACCTGGCACTTGGGCAACACCACCAAGACAGTGTGTAAACTACGCTTCGTGCCACGATAACCTTTCACTTTATGATAAACTCGTTGCATCCGTTTATCCTGACGAGGGCGATTTCAGAAAACGTAGGGAAGACCTTGTTTCAATGAACAAGCTTTCTGCGGCAATCACATTAACATCTCAGGGTGTGCCGTTTATGATGGCAGGCGAGGAGATGGCTCGTTCAAAAGACGGCGACGAGAATTCATACAAATCACCTGTTGAAGTTAACCAGATTGACTGGAACGACATCAACAAGTACGCTGACTTAAACGAGTACTACAAAGGTCTTATTGATATCAGACAGACTGTAGACCTTCTCACAGATACAACAGGCAACGTTGCAAAGTCTATTTCATACATCAAGGATGTTGACGACGGTGTAATCGCTTACACAATTAAGGGCACAGGCAACACAAAGGCTTTTGCTGCAGTTTTCAACGCTTCGGACAAAAAGACAACAGTTAATTTACCTGACGGCCTTTGTCTTTCTTGGGTGGTAATGGCTGACGAAACTAACGCAGGCATCAGAAACCTCAAAGAAATCACTGACGGCAAAATCACTGTTGAACCACATTCAGCGGCTATTCTTGTTAACAAGAGCAGCTTTGATGCTTACAAAAATATCGACAAAACTTCACGAGTAGTTGTTAAGTACCACGACTCTGAAAGCGATTCAATTGTTTATGAGCAGGTGCTCAAGGGTGAAGTTGGCGATACATACAAGGTTGAGTATCCAAACTCTTTGGTTTACAGATACAACGTAACAGGTATCAACGGCTCAAAGAGTGGCAAGTTTACTCAAGACACTCAGGAGGTTACAGTTAACTGTACTCCATACTCCGGCGACTACTCAACAGTAACAATTCATTTTGTTAACGAGCACGACGAGGACATCGCTAACTCAATTGTTATGACAAACCGTGTTGGTCAGAAGTACACAACACCGAAAATTGCAGGCATCTACGGTTACCGACTTGATTTGGAAAACCTCCCTGATAACGGTGCTGGTAAGTACACAAAGGACCCTATCACAGTAACTTATCGCTACAACTCAATTGAAGTGAATGCTGATGAGCAATCGGTTGAGCCTGAAGCACTTGAGAATATGGCTTGTATCGCTAATGTAATTTATATGAGCGACAATGGTGAGATTCTCGAAACCAAAACCTATGCAGGTGATAAGGACTCAGAGGTTATTGTTGAGTATATCGACATTCCGGACTACATCTATATTTCAGACACATCTGAGGGTGCAAAATTCTCTTCTGTTGAAACAAACATTGTAGTCAATTACGACAAGCAGACAAATGCACTAAATATCGCACTCATCGTAGGTGGCGGCGTGCTCTTGTTGCTTGTTGCGGCAGGTGTTATTCTGCTTGTTAAAAAAGGTAAATCTGGCGTTGGTGGTAATGGTGACTCCAACGACCTATTTATAGAATAATTTATGAGGTGAAAAAATGAACAAAATGAAAAGAATTCTTGCGATTGTTCTTGCTGTATTAATGCTTACAAGCGTTGCAACAGTTGGCACTTTTGCGGAAACTAACGAGAAGGCAGTTACTAATAATAACCCTTATTCAGTAGCAGCTATGGCTCTCGACGATGAGTACGCTTATGACGGCGAACTCGGTGCTGTTTACAGCCCTGAAAAAACTTCTTTCACACTTTGGGCACCAACAGCTACAGAGGTTGTTCTTAACCTTTATGCTACTGGTTCAGACGACGAAGAAGGCGCAGCTGACCTTGGTTCTTACGAACTTACTCAGGTTATGGACGGCGAGAAGTTTACAGGTGCTTGGACTGTAACAGTTGATGGCGACCTCAAGAATGTTTACTACACATATTCTGTAACATCTCCATCAAGAATCATCAACGGCACACCTACAACTCGTGAGACACAGGACCCATACTCATTCGCAGTTGGTGTTAACTCAGCTCGTTCAATGGTAGTTGACCTTGATTCAACAGACCCAGAGGGTTGGGACAGCGACGCAAACATCTATGTTGAAGAGCAGTCAGATGCTATTATCTGGGAGCTCCAGGTTAAGGACTTCTCTTACAGCGCAACATCAGGTGTTAGTGAAGCTAACCGCGGTAAGTACCTTGCTTTCACTGAGCTTGGCACAACATTAAACGGCGAAGGCGAAATCTCAACATGTATTGATTACTTAAAGAATCTTGGTATCACACACGTTCAGATTAACCCATTCTATGATTTCGGTTCAATCGACGAGACAGGCCCAGACACACAGTACAACTGGGGTTATGACCCAATGAACTACGGTGTTCCAGAAGGTTCTTTCTCTTCAAACCCATACGATGGTAACGTTAGAATCAACGAATGTAAGCAGATGATTCAGGCTCTCCACGAGGCTGGCATCGGCGTTGTAATGGACGTTGTATTCAACCACACATACAAGCAGGATTCTTGCTTCACAGCAGTTGTTCCTGACTACTACTACAGAATTAACAAAGACGGCACATATTCTAACCAGTCAGGTTGCGGTAACGACACAGCTTCTGAGCGTTACATGTTCCGTAGATACATGATGGATATGCTCCAGTACTGGGTAGATGAGTACCACATCGACGGTTATCGTTTCGACCTTATGGGTATCCACGACGTTGAAACAATGAACCTCATCCGTGCAATGCTCGACGAAACTGACGAACGTATCCTTATGTACGGTGAAGGTTGGTCAGGTAACTCAACATTCGACCCTGTATCATGCACAGACACACCTGTTCTTGGTTGTACACAGGCAAACGCTGATGTAACATCAGACCGCGTTGCTTTCTTCAACGACCAGATGCGTGACGCATTAAAGGGTGGCGTATTTGACGGCTTAACAGCTACAGGCTTCCTCTCAGGCTCATTCGTATATTCACCTGGTATCTCTTACGGTGTTCGTGCTAACACATACGGCAAGGGCTGTAACTGGTCAGCTCTTACACCTGAGCAGTGCGTAAACTACGCTTCATGTCACGATAACAACACTCTTTATGATAAGCTCGTTGCTGGTAACCACGGCCTTAACGTTGACTTCAGAGCTCGTTACACAGACGCTGTTGCTCAGAACAAGTTATCAAGTGCTATCACACTTTCATCACAGGGTGTTAACCTCTTATTAGCAGGCGAAGAGATGGGTCGTTCAAAGGACGGCGACCACAACTCATACAGCTCATCACCAGAGCTCAACCAGATTGACTGGAACCTCCTTAAGACAAACTCAGACATCGTTTCTTACTACAAGGGTATGTTCGAACTCCGTTCAGTGTTCTCACCATTCACAGCAGCTACAACTGACGAGAGCGACGACACATACAAGTACATCTTCCACACATCAATGGCTGGTGCTTCTAAGACAATTGCTTACACAGTTGACAACGCAGCTGAAGGCGAGTGGAACAAGGTTGCTGTTATCTTCAATGGCGCTGAGACTCCAATGACTCAGACATTAAGCACAACAAGTGACCCAACACTTACAGAAGATACAGAGTGGGTAATTATCGCTAACGATAAGAGCGCAGGTATCAAGAAGCTCGGCGAAGTTAAGGGTCTCAAGTTCCAGATTCCTGCTTCTTCAGCTATTATCGCTGTTGAAAAGTCAACATACGAGGCTTGTGCTATTGAGTCTAAGTTCTCAACAGTTACAATCAACCACGTTGACAACGCAACAGGTAAAGTATTCATCACAAACACAATCATCGGTCAGCCAGGCGAGAAGTACGTTGCTCCTGCTGACGAGTCAGTTCCACTCAAGTACGTTCTCGAGTCTGTTGACGGCGACGCTGTAGGCGTATTTGCTGAGGAAGATACAGTTGTTTCTTACAACTACGACAGATTTGTTCCATCATCACTCTTAGTTGAAAACGGCGACGTTAACGGCGACGGTGCTATCACTATTCTCGATGCTACAGAAATCCAGCTCGCTCTTGCTGAGCTTATTGAGTTCACAGACGAGCAGAAGGTTATGGCTGACTACGACTTCAACGGTGAGGTTAACGTAATGGACGTAACATTACTCCAGATGTACCTTGCTAAGATGGAAATCGGTATCTGCACACTCACAGTTAAGTATGTTGACGAGGCTGGTAAAGAGATTATAGGTTCATTAGTTTCTGAGCACAGACTCGGCGAAGAGTACACAACTGAGGCTAAGGAAAGCGCTTACTATGAGTTAATTGATACACCAGACAACGCTTCTGGTATCATTTCAGGTAACACAGTTGTTACATATACATACAGCTACAAGGTAAGCGGTGTTACACTCCACGTTAAGCACGAAGGTACTGGTACATGGGCACCATACCTCTGGGCTTGGGCAACAAAGGGTTCTGAGTCATACAACGTATACGAAGCATGGCCAGGTCTCCAGCTTTCAAACCCTGATGCAGATGGTTGGTACACAACTGCATTTGACATCCCAAGTGGCTATGATTACAACGTAATCATCAACAATGGTTCTGGTGTACAGACTAAAGACTATACAGGTCTTACAGCTTCTGAAATCTGGGTTGTAATCAGCGACTCATTCCTTACATCAGCAACTAATGGTATTTCAATCTACGCTGACGCTGACCTCACAGAGCAGCTCGCTTAATTGAGAATTATTAACAAACAATAGCTAGATAGCTAAACAAGGGGCTGTCTCACTAAAGGTGAGGCAGCCCCTATATTTTGATTAATTATAGTTTATCCGGTAACTTGTTTTATCTATGAAATAAAACCTAATTGCATCGCATTTCGTAGGGGTCGGCGACCTCGACGACCCGCCGTGCGTAGCACCCACAAAACCATAAATATATACGTTACTGAAAATTATTGTTTTATCTGTGTTTCAAACATAAATGTGTAACATTCATATATGCTCTGCTTCGGATAGTCTTAAAAGCCGACCCCTACGAGTGGTGAGCCATTGATGCTGTATCTAAAACCTGAGTATATAACAATTTATACCACTTAGTTTCATGATGAGCCATTGTGAGTGTAAAAAAAGGCGGTATTAACCGCCTTGAAGAATAACCGTTATTGTATTTTTTTAAGCATCGGAATTTTGTCAACAGCTTTTAAAACAACGCCACTTAGTAGCACCTCAACCACAGCAAATGGTACAAGCACTGCAGCTCTGTACATCAACAGCTCAAGGTAAGGAATACCCATCATAATGTGCAACACCAGAGTATTCAGTGGCAACCTGCAAAGCACCAGTGCTAAGACAAAAGCAAGTATGATTCTTTTTGTTGATGACTGTTTGTACAGCACAACACCAAGGATAAGCCCTTCAAAAATACAGCACAGTGTAATACCTGGCATCAGCGAAAATCCTGTTGGATTTGCAAGAATGATTGAAAGGATATCTCCCGCGCCTGAAACAATCGCCGCACACACAGGACCGTAAAGGTAGGCTACAATCACAATCGGCAAAAACGAAAAACCGATTTTGACAAATGGTGCAAAGCTAAGCGTGAAATTTGTGAACATTCCAAGCACAATTCGCAGTGCCAGCATCATTGAGCACACACACAGCGGTGCAATTTTTGACAAGTTTTTCGACGAATCTTTGAACATTTGAGTTATAGACATAAAAAAACCTCCCTATCTCGTTATCACATAGGGAGGTAGTATCCATATGTAACAGCGGGATGCAAAGACCGCACCGCAGGTCACCCTTTCGTTTTCACAGCAACTCCCCGTCTGTAAAACACTTGACGCACGATCTTTTACTCTGTAATTTACACTAGTATATACTTGTTTTGTTATTATGTCAACCGTTCTTGTTGATAATTCTGGATAACGGCTTGTAAATAAAGGTAGTGATGATTGACACAATTGCACCTTTGATAAGGTTGAACGGAGCAACACAGAACACACAGAATGTCAGTGTGTTTGTGATAAACGGCACAATGTCTTTTCCCATTTGTATAATTTGTTCCAGTGGCATAAAGTTTGAGTAAATCGGAATCATAACATAAGCGTTAATGAAAACTCCGAGAATTGCCATAGTGACTGTCGCAATTGTCATTGCAAGAATTGCGTTGCCTTTAGTTTTCTTTTTCTTGTAAATGATTGAAGCAGGCAGAATATACGCACATCCAATAACAAAGTTTGCAATTTCGCCGATACCGCCTGTGGTTGTTCCGTTAATAATCAGGTTGAGCAGAATTTTTACTGCCTCAATGATAACACCAACGCTTGGACCCATCGAAAACGCACCAATCAAAACAGGTACCTCTGAAAAGTCCATCTCGTAAAACGGAGGAGCAATAAAAGGCAACGGTATTTCAAATATCATCAAAACTGTTGCTAAGGCGCTAAGCATTGCAGTAACAACCAGTTTTCTTGTGTTTTCAATTCGTTTGTTGTTCATAAACATCACCTACATAAAAAAATCCCCGATGAAAATACATCGGGGTGAATTTATAAAATTTGCGTATTATTATACGCTCATCTTCTTTCATCCGGACTATACCGTCGGTTTCGGAATTACACCGAATCAGCTTTCGCTCGTGGACTTTAACCACCGGTGGGGAATCGCACCCCGCCCCGAAGATATTATGTTTATATTATACATATATGTTTATGCGTTTGTCAATATGATAAGAAAGGCTTTTATACGCACGGCTTGTCTAAATCAAGTTTAACCAAATCGTGGTGTGGCACACGCTTTTCCTCTGGAGGTAATTCCATATAATCGCCGAAAGCGATGGTAAGGTATTCGTGATATCCCTGCATAACAGGAAGCTGTAAGCCTTCAAATTCAAGGTAAGTTTCCTTTGCAAAAGCCTTTTGCGGATACTTCTTTTTCATATAAAACGGACCTGCGTAAAGCTCGGTGCTGTACTCACTTGTTTCAAAGTCGTACTTTTTGAGTTGCTTTTCAGCAAATTTCCACACCTTTGTTCTTGCTTTTCTTGAGCGTACAATGCCTAGCATCACCTTACTTGCAAAAGCAACAAGTCCGCCGTGCTTTTCAGGAATAAACTCCGAAATAAACAGCGAGTAAATCAGCGTCCACATATACTGCATATATCTTTGAACCTTGCCCTCAGGACAGCCGTCGATAGGGAAGATGTCGGTAACAATGCCGTGAGGAACATCGATATTCTGCTGGTTTTCTTTGACCATAGTAGCGGAGGTGTCAACCAGTGTTGCAAAGATGTTGCCCGTAAAAATTTCGCCTTCGTCAGTTTTGAGCATCAAAAAGCGGTCAGAGTGCACCTGCTCTTTCCATAGCTTTAACATTCTTTCCCAGTCGTTTCTAGGCATAATGATGTCGATGTCGTCATCCCAAGGGATAAAACCCTTGTTGCGGATAGCACCAATTACGCAACCACCGAGAAGATACCATCTCAACTCGTTTTTTT
>JAFUOM010000081.1 GCA_017481885.1 Ruminococcus sp. | reverse complement strand
TGAAAATAATAATACCCGAAAAAGCCATAATTTCAGAAGAAATGATATTAATATCGCCAAGTGAAAATACAACTGATACAATAAAGTAAAGTAAGCCAGCAAACATCAATATAAAACCGAAATTTCTGACAAAGCTTACGGGCTTTTTTGAGTAATTAAGGAAAGCTCCCCACAGCTTCAATAGTTTTTTAAAGGTGTATCCTGATTTACCGTGTGCACGCTTAAAATAGTCTATATCAGTGTTAGTGATTTTTGAAGTAGTACGAAGTAATAATCCGCGAAGGTTTATGTATGCACTGGTGTTTTTGATAATCTCATCTTTTACAAACGCACGCAAAATATACATCGGGCATGCAGTGAGGTCTTTAGGATTATCCAAAAGCACTCTTGCAGAATATTGGCTTAGCACACTGCCAAGATTTCGACTAATACGGTTTTTTCTGTAAGGAAATCTGCCATACACAACATCGTAGCCTTCTTCAAGTTTTGAAATAAGTTTGTGTATCTGTGTAGGGTGAGTCTGAAAATCATCATCCATCCCAAGTATATAGTCGCCTGTACACAAAGTCATACCGGCAATTATAGCATTATGCTGGCCAAAGTTTTTAGATAGATCGATACCTTTTACAAACGGATACTTTTTTGCCAACTTAGATATCTCAGTAAAAGTGTTATCATCAGATCCGTCGTTTACGAGCACAAACTCGTAAGTATAAGAGGATAGTTTATTAAATTCGTTAATAGTTTCTTCTACCACATCACAGATTACCTTTTCTGAACAATAGCAAGGTATAACAACGGAAATTTTAGTCATCGTCTACCACCATATAAATATATAAAATATAATTATCCGAATCGATTGTTTCAACTAACTGAAGCTTTTTATTGTAAACATCCTTGAGTGTTTTTGTAATACCCATTTTCAGTGTGTCAGTCGCAACATAATACACATTACCTTGTTTACTAATTAGTCCATCTATAGAGGTTGTGAATCCCCAGTTAGCGTTACGATCGTAATAGGTTTCGGAGTGAACATTCCACGAGCCTGTTGAGTCGTGATTGAGTATTTTTCCTTCTTTGTATGTTCTAAATACATAGTCAGAACAAGATATAAAGTTAAACGCATCATAAAAGTAGAAATTCTCAGGATAAAGTTCTGCGTAAGCTTTAAGACCATTCATACGAGAATTCTGTGTCACTGCAACAGAGTGATACTTGTCCTTAACTGCGGTGTTGAGCCCGATGACACCGGTAAAAGCAATAGAAACAACGCAAATAGAAACCAAAACTCTTGTTATAATTTGTTGTTTATCGCTAAGAATAGATGTAGGTAATTCTTTTATCGAATTAAATCTTGGTTGTATAAGTTCCATTACTCCCAGAGTTCCCAAAACTCCAAGTGAGAGTAAAAGCGTGTCAAGAACTCTGACGACAAGTCGTCCGGAATACATAAGAAACACGCTTTCTAGAATGAATCCTGCTACAGCTAATGGATATATGCATTTGTTTCTTTTGATACCGAGCGCTAAATTAAGGAAAAGTAAAATAAACACACAAATTGAACTGTACTTTACTACTTCGTCACCGCTGTCAATCCAGTATTCGATAGTTTCCTTCAAAGCGGTATTTATTCGACCGAGTAAAGTATCTGAATTTTCACGGATTTCATCAATATATTCAGCGACTGTTTCAAGCGATTGTGCATTTATACCGTCATAAATATCAAGGTGTCTTGCTGACATTGCACGGTAAGTAACTTCGCTGATGCCGTTTTCAACATAAAATGGCATATGGTCATAATATGCTGGTGCACCACCGTAGTCATAAACCTGTGCACGTGCGCTATTGAAACGTTCAAAATACTGCATTTCTTCGCTACGATTATATGCAACACAATCAACTGCTGCAACACCTGCGCATATCACAACTGCAACGAGTGCTACTGAAGCAAAAGACTTTATCAACGCAAAGTTTTTTTCTGTAATCAAACGTACTATTACAATTAACAGAATCAGCGGAACAAGTAAATAAAACGCTTTTGACCTTACTGAGAAAGACAATACACAGCAAAATACAGCAAGTAAAATGTTCCACATATTGTTTTTGGCAGGCATTTCATATATTAGAACAATAGCGCCTACACCAAGAAAAGCAGCTGTTAAAGTAAACTGTGGTAAGCAGATATACTTCTGAATAAAAAACAAGAATAACACTGTGTATAGTAATAGCCCCACTAAGATGCGGTTTTTGTGATATGCTTTTTTGAGGATATAGTAGCAAAAAATACAGCATGGTACAAACATACACAGAATAGTAAAAAAGCCGTACCAAGGGATGTATGTTGTCAGTTTATATAGTGAAGACAATAATAATCCAACTGGGTATTTCATAAATATTACGTCAGCACTGGGAATTCCTGTGTAAGCACCTGATGCAATAGTCATCATACGATAATCGTCGTTTGTATACCACACTGGTGGATACAATGCGATAACTAATAAGAAAGCCGCCATATTAAGCACAACAGATGCCACTACAAGCCATTTTGTAGTGGACTTATTATTTGCGCGCAAGGTGACGTTCTTGGTATTCAATGTGTTCAATCCTTCCTGTTGTTTTACGTTTGATTATATTAGAAATTAAAGCTCCAATTAAACCGCCTATAATCAATGCACATAATATATATGCGTAAAGTTGCAAATCGGTGTGTTTATCCGTATGCATTACACTATTATATTGACAACGCAACGTATAATAGCTCTCTGTGTCATACACATCAGAGGAAACTTTTACAGTAATAATAGTCGGGCAGTCTTGCTGCATCGCTGTGCTCCCAATAACCTCAACTAAATTTGTTTTATCCTGAGGGTGTGCCTGAACATCAAGATTTTCTACTGATGCTGGCACAATAACATCATAATTAGCACGTTTTGGATTGAAAGACTGGGTGAGTTTTGCTGTGCCGTTGTTAACAACAAGATTTTGTAACAAGGCATTATCATCCAGCGTAGGATTAATTAAAGACTTTCTGTAAATTCTGAGTCTGTAGTCTTTAGTAGTCTTATCAGTCTCTATGACTGTCAGCTTGTATTCTGTGCGTCTTCCCTCTTTTAGTGTTCCATCAGTGTTTAGCTCGTCCAAACATTCCACTTTAACTTTAGCGTCTGCATTAACAGTTCTGTAATTCACTGCAGCCTTTTCGTATGTATCAATATTGTTTTCTACTATTGCGTAATACACTATATGAAATTTATCGAATTGAGGAGAAAAAATACCATTTTCTACATCAAGATATGTAAGTCCAACAGTATCGAATAAAATATTAAGAGTGTATGTTTCATCAGGATATACACCCTGAGGGTCTGTTGCATATACGGTTATAACATTCTCCTCTTCCCTGAGTAGCCATTCCTGTCCTTTTACTTTGTATTCAAAGCGAGGATTTGTCAGCTCTACTGACACCTTGGCTGTATCAACAAAGTTATCAAAATATACGCTGTAAATCGTATTCTGTGGCTTGAATTCGGTAGTGAAAGTGCCGCCCTCTACAGTGATGTTTTTAACCATATAACCTGTTGTTGGTGCTTGTGTAGCACTAACACCAGAGATTGTTGTAAATAATAAAAGGAAGATAAACAATAAAATGAACATTACCTTCAGTAAATAATTAAATTGTTTCAAAACTCATTCTCCTCAAACGCAATAGCTCAATTTACTTATAGCATTATCTAATTCTAGCTATAATAATAACACATATTGTGTCGATTTCAAACAAATTAAATAAATTTTTATGTAAAAATTACAGGATGCATATGTTATATCTTTTTATATGCCATATGCTTTTATAAACACACTTGAATTAAGTAAAAGTTTTTATAAAAAAACAAGCGACAGCTTAATGCTATCGCTTGTTTTTTATTGTGAGTTAACTCTAATAATTATCAAAACGCCTTATGTTTTCTTTTGTAAATAAGTATAAACGCAAGTGCTGCAAAGAAAATCAAAAGAGCAAGAGCACAGTTAATTGTACTACCAGTTTTAATTGTAGTATTGTTTGTGGTAACGTTTTTTGAAGGATCTTTTGTAGAGTTTGTTGGTTGTTGAGGACTTGCTTTTAACGCATTTGCATAAGCTTGTTCTGATTCGTATACTGCGTAGTTTAGGTCATCTTCGCTTAATACACTTGTTCTTGAAGCTCCAACAGTTTTCAAGTAGCTTGAATCAACAACCTTAATCTTTAGTGTATACTCAGTTGGAGTAAAATCGCTTGTAGGTTTTTCTGTGTATTTTACTTTGATAGGAGGTATTTCACCGTCTTCTGGTATTTTAATAAAAATACAATGGTTCTTATCGGTGTAGATATCCGGCTCCTCTTGACCTGATGCGAGAAGTTCTTTGCTTGTTACATTGAGCTTAGGGTAATCGCCTAATAGTACCATTTCACCTGCAGTATGATTTTCATCTCTGCCCTGATGACGGAGAATACCTATTCTCTGAGCTGTATCTAAAACAAATAATGTTATTTCTTTAGAGTCGTTGTTAACAAGTCCAAAACCGTAGTAAAACTTTGAATCTTCGCTGAAGGTGCCGTCAGGATTTATGACTCTCTGATAAGTTCTCAGGTCAACACGTTCAAGCACGGAAGCCTTATCGTTGTGCTGATAGTTAGAGTAGCCTTTCTGTGAAGGTATAGTGTAAACTGTGTTTTTACCATTGTTTGTAAGTGTTGGAAGAAGATTAGGAAGCTCATCATTATCAAGATTCTGGTACCAAGCCTGTGTGCCATCCGTTACACCTTTGTTGAGCAGGAAAGTTACTTCACCGCAAGTGAACTCTTCCAAAGTACAAATTTTCGATAATGTACTGTATTTTGTATTATTGTCAAGTACATAACAGTTTGTTTCAGGATTTTTATCGCCTCTAATAGGACCAATGTAGTACTTGTTACCAAGATCAGTGAATGTGCCGTTGATTTTACCCGTGTTATAGCAGTTATTAACACTAGTGCTAGTAATTCCACTTGAGATTATACCACCACAATAGACAGTTCCATCACATGTTATATCTCCAAGGTTAGCACAATTGTTAATGTTAACTTCTTGGTTAATTGCGCCGATTAAACCACCAACATATTTAGAATTCGATTCAATATCACAATAGTTTATGCAATTATCAATATTGCTATATGTAAGGTAACCACACATACCACTAACTTGTAGTGCACCTTTTGCTTTAATATTTCCGCTGGTTGTACAGTTTGAAATAACACTACTCAAGTATGCCTTGCCGCATAATGCTCCGGTAACAGTGTCGGGTCCGTCAAAAGCTGGAGAGAATGAGTGTGTTTCAAAATCAATGTTAACGTCCTTAAGGTGTGTGTTTTTTACAGTTGCCCCCTTAAGTGCTCCAAATAATCCAACTGTATTGCTGCTTGCTTTTGTAATGGTAAGGCCGCTTATAGAATAACCCTGTCCATCAAAAGTACCACAGAATGGTATTTCATTATTTCCAATAGTTGAGGTCCAGTGCTCGTTTTCCGGAATGATGATGTTGTTTGCAAGAACATAACTGCCGTTTACGTATTCATTACTACCGCTATTTACTCTTACAGCCATCAGGCAAAGATCGTCGTAGGTTTTGATAATGAAGTTACCGTTTTCGTCCTTATCTAATTTATCAGAGTTAAAATTAGAGTACTTTCTATCTGGACTATCAACCTTATAGACAGTATTATTGCCATTGCTTACAAGAACAGGATAAGCTTCTGGTGTAAGGCCATTGTCAAGATTCTGGTACCAAGCCTGTGTTCCGTTTACTGTTCCGCTGTTAAGAAGGTATGCAATTTCTCCTGAAGCATATATCTCTGCAGAAACACTGGCTTTACTATCAGTTGCTGTACCTCTTTCACAGATACGGTCACTAGTAGTATAACAATTTTTAATGGTACCAGGACGATCTGTGCCGTCAGCATTGTTGCCGTCGCCATAGTTATCACCTACAATACCACCTGCACGAGCTGCAGAAATGGTAGAATTGTAAACATAACAATTCTCAATCGAACCCGAATAGTTTGCACCTGCAATACCGCCTGCAACACCGGATGTGGTAAGCACCTTAGTGTTTATATTACCATTAATAACGTAGCAGTTTTCGATTTTACCACCATTTAAAATCTGACCTGCTATAGCACCTACTCGTGAATCTTTAGTCGCACCTTTGTAGGTAAAGTTTTCTATACCGAGATTCTTAACAGTTCCGCTGACAGTACCGAAAAGACCAAAAGAAGCATCTACTTTAGTTGAACCCCTTACTATAAGATTTCTTATAACGTGTCCGTTTCCATCAAAGGTTCCTCCGAATCCCCAATTTCCGTTTGATTCAGGGTCAGCATTGTAATACAGATCTGTTTGTCCTATTGAAGTTGTCCATACTGATTCTTGTGGACAATCAATATCATTTGTGAGAATAAAATTACCTTTAGTATACTTTTTGTTTCCACTGTTTACTAAATTAACCATATTGCACAGGTCTTCATAGTTCTCTATAATGAAGTTGCCGTTTTCATCAGCAGCATCTACGTGTAATTTAAAAGTACACTGTGAATAAGGCATTGGACACGTAAATACATAGTAACCATTCTCTACAGTGATATAATCTAATAAATCTTCATCAAAAATTTCTATTGATGGATCTGATGCACTATCGCCAAATGCATCATGATCTCTTATACAAGATAAAGACACGGCACCTGCACTTTCAGGAATTTTCATTTTAATAACGAGAGTATTACCTGACGGAACAACCGCAGAATTGCCGTTATTAATTGTTATTTCTTGATTTGCAGAATCTTGAGTAACAATCTGCATTTCAACGCCTGACATACCTGAAACTTCTGCTGTTACCTTCTGCTTGTATACATCTGTAGGAGAAAATACAGTAGTAAAGTATG
>JAFUOM010000080.1 GCA_017481885.1 Ruminococcus sp. | reverse complement strand
GACATCTTAAAGATGACAAAAGAAGAGTGGGATTCACAGATCGACTACATCAGGCAGGTTATTGATCAGTTTGGTTTAATGCCTGAGAGCGACAAGGACATCGCAGCAACAGGTGCAAGTCTTGAGATCGCTGCTCTTGCTGAGGATCTCGATACACTCGAAGCACTCAGCGAAGATTTTGATAACGCAGATGTTACTTTAGAGTACAGACAGAAGTTCTACGATGCTCTCCTCAAAGTTAAAGAGCAGTACCTCACAGTAAGAGATTACCTTTCAGCTGAAGCTAAAGAGAGAATCGACGCTTTCTTTGCTGATGAGAGAGTTAAGAACTTAGGTTACTTCGTAGGTAGCTTATATTATATGAGCAAGTCTGAAGAAGGCTATGACCTCTTCGTAAGTAACGATGGTGTTAACTTCGACGTAATCACACGTGACGGTATGGGCGACCCTTACAACTACGGTTCCCGTGTATTTGCTATCACAAATTCAGGTCTCTGCATCGGTACAGCTAACCCATTCTACGGTGCACAGGTTTGGTTACTTGATGAAGATCTTATGATGGGCGACGTAAACATGGATGGCGAAGTAAACATCTTCGATGCTACCGAAATCCAGTTCAACATTGCTGGTATGGTAGAGCTTACTGATGATCAGATGTACGTTGCTGACGTAAACTACGATGGCGAAGTAAACATTTTTGACGTTACAACAATTCAGGAATTCATTGCAGGCTATATCACAGAGTTCTAATAGCTTACACTAATAACAAAAGGCTTACCTTCAAAGGGTAAGCCTTTTTTATTACCTGAACACAAAACTCTTCAAAGCCACGATATATTTTGTACATAAGATAGCGTTTAAGACATTAACTATATGAAATAGTTTAACAAATCAACTTAAATCTTTTTAATAAATAACTATACTACTATGTATAGCCCCAATTCCTTTTACTAATGTATGTAAAAAAAACAATTGCATTTTGGATACATTAGTGATAATATATACACATCGTAGTGATATCAATAATGATATTATTTATATTTAAGGAGGAAATACGATGAAAAGAATACTAGCAATCGTTCTTGCGCTTGTAATGGTTTCTTCTGTTGTACTCTGTGCTTCTGCAGAGACAGCACCACTTACCTATTGCGGCGAAAACGGTTACACAGCAACAAAAATCTCACATCCTGAAACAGGTGTGGGCGAAGTTGACGGTCTTATCGAGTTCAACGGTGAGAACGACAGATCACAGAACTACTCTTGGTCTTCTGTAGGTCACGGTGAATATGTTTACGTAGGTACATGCTTCGGTGCTATTTACCAGACATTACAGATCATCGCTAGAGAAAAGGGTCTCCCATTCTCAGAGTTAAAATTGTATCTCGATGCAATGTTCAACGGCACACTCTACACAGGTGATGAAGGCGCTGCTTATACATCTGCAAGAAGTGTTATCGTTAAAATCAACACATCTACATACGAGACATCTATCGTTTACGGTCCAGAAAAGGTTGGTGGTTTCCGTGCCGCTACAAAGTTAAACGACAAGCTTTACTTTGCTGCAACAGGTGCTACACCTTACCTTTTAGAGATTGACCCTGAGAATAACGACGCTACTCAGATTGTTTGCCGTAGCGAAACACCTCAGAGTGCTTCAATCTCAACTGGTATCCGTGGTCTTACAACATACAATGGTATGTTAGTTGCTACAATGATCGGCAACAACGGTGCTTACATGGTAGCATCAAGCAACCCTAGTGCAGGCCAGGATTCATTTGAAACAATTTGTACACAGGAAGATCTCCTTGACTACCCTGCTTACCACTATATGGACAGCATCTTCGGCGGTAGCATCTGGGATATCATTGAGTACAACGGCAAGCTTTACATCACAGTTGTTACTGGTAAAAACGGCAACAAGCAGGCATTCGCTCTCTTCTGTGGTGAGCCTGACGAAAACGGCGAGTGGTCATACGACCTTATCGCTGGTAACGAAGCTGACGGCGCTGAGTACCCATTCGGTTTAGGTAGTGATCGTTCAGGTGCTGCTAACCTTATGGTATACGACGACTATCTCTACATCGGCGGTTACAACGACCCAATGTTAGCTCTTCCAGACGTTTTAAACGGTAAGTTTGAATCCCTCTACAGAGACTTAAGCTCACCAGTTTGCTTATGGAGACTTGATGCTGACAACAATATCGAAATGGTTGCCGGTGAAGCTAACGAAGTATTCCCAGAAGGCCCAATCGGTAACATGGAAGCAGGCTTCGGCTCTAACATGAACCAGTACGTATGGCGTATGGAGAACTACAATGGTCAGCTTTATGTTGGTACATTCGACATCACAAGCCTTGTACACCCAATTGCTCAGTTCACTAACGGCGACATATTCAAGATGACAAAGGAAGAGTGGGATTCACAGATCGACTACATCAAGCAGGTTCTCGATCACTTAGGTTTAATCCCAGAGTGCGATAAGGATATCGCAGCAACAGGTGCAAGCCTCGAAATCGCTGCTCTTGCTGATGATATCGATGCACTCGAAGATCTCAGCGAAGATTTCGAAAACGCAGACGTTACTTTAGAATACAGACAGCAGTTCTATGATGCTCTCCTCGAAGTTAAAGAGCAGTACATCGCAGTAAGAGATTACCTCTCAGCTGAAGCTAAAGAGAGAATCGACGCTTTCTTTGCTAATGAAAGAGTTCAGAACTTCGGCTACTTCGTTGGCTGCTTATACTACATGAGCCAGTCAGAGAGAGGTTTCGACCTTCTCGTAAGTAACGATGGTGTTAACTTTGACGTAATTACACGTGACGGTATGGGCGATCCTTACAACCATGGTTGCCGTGTATTCGCTATTACAGACAATGGTCTTTGCATTGGTACAGCTAACCCATTCTTCGGCACACAGGTTTGGTTGCTCGACAAAAATCTTATGATGGGTGACGTAAACATGGACGGCGAAGTAAACATCTTCGACGCTACTGAAATCCAGTTCAACATTGCTGGTATGGTAGAGCTTACTGATGATCAGATGTTCGTTGCTGACGTAAACTACGATGGCGAAGTAAACATTTTTGACGTTACAACAATTCAGGAATTCATCGCTGGCTATATCACAGAGTTTTAATTATTCTTAATCATAACCACCCGTCAAACGGGTGGTTTGCACAGGGGCTATAAGCCCCGTTACTAGCCCGCGTCTCAAGGCGCGGGTTTTCTCTTTGTTCAAACCTTATTGCTTTTGCCTCTTTGGCTTACCCCTTAAGGGGTTTATTTAGCAAATGGGTCTTCGTATTCTTTTACGCTCAGCTTATCTAAAGCTATATCTGCTTTTTCTTGATCTTGTATATATTTTCTTATCGTTGATTCATTTAATCCAACTGTAGATACATAATAACCTTCTGCCCAAAAGTGCCGATTTCCAAACTTGTATTTTAAATTGGCGTGTCTGTCAAACATCATAAGAGCACTTTTACCTTTTAGGTACCCCATAAAACTTGACACATTAACTCTTGGTGGTATACTTAAGAGCAAATGTACATGATCGGGCATCATATGTCCCTCTAATATTTCTACACCTTTATACTTACACAAAGTTCTTATGATTTCCTGTAAGTCTTTTCTGTACTGATTGTATATTATTTTTCTTCTATACTTAGGTACTATTACTATGTGATACTTGCACAACCACTTTGTGTGAGATAAACTACTATATTGATTTGCCATAAAAATCTCCTTTCTTTTTGCAATAAGGTCTGAACATCCTCATTGTACCAAGTTGGGAGATTTTTTGGTATAACCTTTGACGCGCACCCGCATAGCGGGTGGTTGTTTGTTCTGCACTTACGTGCAGAACTGCCTGAAAGGCAATAAAATACAAAAAAGACTCACCTTTTTATAGGTGGGTCTTTTTTTGTCGAAAAAACCAACAATCCCCTTGAAAGCTTACAAAAATATATTTATAATTTATATGTAATATCAACGTTTAGCTAGGAATAAACATACGAAGACCACCATCATTCCTGTTATATATAGCTACGATACTTTGTATTATTCCTGTTTCAATCAACACTTCTGCCGAAACTATCAACAGCAAACACCTCAATCGGTATCAATTCGTTCTGTCACAACGGAACTACTGGTTACAGCTTTTTGTTTTTGCTTTCATATCTATTGAAGTTATACACCAGTATTGATATAATAAGTATTGGTTATTTTTAGGATATTTTGAGGAGATAAAAATGAATAAAGTAAAAAAATTGCTTGCTGTGGCAATTACACTCACCATACTGTTTTCATCTTTGCCACTATACGCAAATGCACTAGGAACAGCAGACCTCAACAGCAAAATCGAAGAGAATAATAACAAAACTAATTTCTACGGCAAGACCGGTGACCTTGGCGTATATGAAGAAGACACAACTACTCAGGTAATTGAATCCGTAGAGGACTACTTGAACATAACAAATCAAACAGACGGTAATAAAAAAGCCGTTGCAGCAACAGGTGTATCCTCCCTGCCTTCAAGCGTAGATAACAGTCAGTCCCCATATTTTCCTGAAATCGGTGACCAAGGTTCACTTGGTGCATGTGTTGTATTTGCAACCACGCATTACCAGTTCACTTACACAATGAACAAAGCCCGTGGTGTTGTTACTACTCCTGACAACACTTTCTCAGTAAAATGGGTATACAATATGATTAACTACGGAATAGATAGTGGTAGCACCGCCTACTCTATTTACAATTTTCTAAAACAGTCAGGTTGTCCATTCGCAAAATCATTCCCATACGATGGTGTAGACTTCACAGGCTGGAGCTGTGACGAAAAAGTATGGCGTGAAGCTATGCGTTACAGACTTAAAGATTCTCAGTCATTTATAGATATCGGAAAAAACTCAAAAGGAACCGCAATCACTTCTAATGACGACACCGACCTTGAATTAATTAAAACAGCCTTAAATAATGGTGATATTCTTAAGTTCTCATCATTTATTTACAGTTGGGAATACGATAAAATCAAACCACACAATGATGCTCCTGAAAACAACAAATATATAGACGAAGAATATGTAAGACTTCTCTCAGGTGCTGAGGGTGGACACGGTATGGCTATAGTAGGTTACAACGATGACATCTGGTGTGATATAAACTGCAACAACAACATCGACTCAGGCGAAATGGGTGCGTTTAAAATTGCTAACTCATGGGGCAAAGGCTACGGAAACGATGGTTTTATGTGGATTGCTTACGATGCCTTAAACGAAATTTCCTGCGTTGATGGCGTTGAACACATCATCACAAGGCCATCGTGTATTTCTGAGGTTTACAGAATAGATGTCTGCGACAGTTATGAAGGCAATGATTTTTACTTAAAGTTCACTTTAAACACAGCAGACCGATCACAATTTCTAGTAACTTTTAACGCTGACAAAAACGGAACTGAATATAAAAATTATTTCCTTTCAGGTTCATGGCACGCATCTTCTAGCAACAACTTCGCTTTTAATGGTACCAAAAATGCCTGTGATGCAACATTTGTTTATCCACTAAACGACCTCTCCCCTGATATTTCTCCCGAAAATTTCGAGGAATACAACTTCAGCGCTACTTTTAAAGATAGCAAAAAAGACTCTGTACCTCTGATTGTAAAAAATGTTTCACTTGTAAATGAGTACACTGGTCGCGAATATAAAGTAAACAATAATTTCCCAGTTACAGTAGATGGTAGCGAATACACAATTAATATTAAAGATACAACAAAATCAAACGCTGTTATCTATTACATCGGTTACGATAATCCGAAATTACACTACAAAACAAGCGGTTCAGATTTCACTAAAGTTGAAATGGAGGAAAATGATGAACACCGAGGAGCTTTGTACAAATATGTAATCAAAGATGTAACAGGCGATGTTACTCTCTATTTCAGCGACGGCAACGGTAAAACAGATAACAATCAGGGTAAATATTATTCTGCTAAAGCAGGCAGAAATTACTATTACACTAAAAATCAGCGAGAACCACTAACAATCAGCGATATATATATGGCCAACGGAACTCCTGATGTTGGTAAACGCTGTTTACCTGCAGTTAAAATCACAGGCGGATACGAACCATACCAGTACAGCTACATCATCGAAAATTTAAACACAGGTGAACGTAAAATATATGACTACGACTACAACTACGAAATAAGTCCTTACGGTTTTTCACAGGAAGGCACTTACCAAATTACAGTTGAAGCTATGGATTACGCAAAAGATACTACGGTATTCTCAAAAGAATTCGAGGTCGTAAATCATCCGTTCCTGATAGAATCAATCACCCTTGACAAAGAACCTGTTTTTGTATCAAAGAATGTCCAGTTTGCAAGCACAACTGCTTTTGAAGGCATCGCTTCTTACGGCGGATACCGAGCTGAATCACGTTTTCTTATCAAAGACAGCTCAGGTAAAGTGTGGCGTGATGAAATCGTCAAGTACTCTACCTATGATACAAAAATTAAAACCACAACAACGCTGTATGATTTTATCCCATACAAATCTGGCGAATACACACTAAACGTTTCATCTGACGACTGTAACAATGAATATGCTGAAAAAACTATATCATTTACTGTTTATGATATGATTTACGGCGATGCAGACGGAAACACTGATATTAACATTATGGACGCAACAATCATTCAGCAGTATCTTGCTAACATTATTAAAGAAGAAAATATTTACACAGATATGGCAGACTGCGACGGAAATACAGATGTTAACATTATGGATGCGACGAGAATCCAACTTTACCTTGCTAAAAAAGAAAACAGCGGTAGCGTTGGTAATGTAATTGAGTTCATTCCGCCAACTGAACCTGAAACCGAGGCTCCAACAGTTGCTCCTACACAAAAGCCTACAACTGCCCCTGCAAGCAACAAGGTGACATTCACAAACTCACTTAACTGGAGTGGTACAATTTACTGCTACTATTGGAGTGATGAAAATACAACTATGACTTCGTGGCCTGGCAAGGCAATGACAAACGCTGGCACAAATGAGTTTTCACAAGCCCTTTACACATTTGACGTGCCTAATGGTGCTGACCACCTCATCTTTACAAACGGCAGTGCTCAGACTGTTGACATCAAGTACAGCGGTGGAGATGTCAGGTACTACGCACTAGACACAAAAACAGGCAACGGACATAACGTTGAAACCTGGTAAAGTAACATTAAACGCAACCTGAGCATTATCTGGGTTGCGTTTTTGCTTTTATATTCTTTACCATATATTGAAACTTATTAATGCAAGTGATATACTAAAATGAAATAATAAAAAACCTCATTTTTTAGGAGAAGCTAACGATGAAAAACAGTACGAAAAGGCTTTTTGCTTTGGTGTTAATACTGACACTTATTGTGTCTACATTAGCCCCAATTTACACAAACGCTGAAGAATCTGAATACAGTGAAGATTTACAATTCAGTGGTAACCAGTCGTTTGTAAAAATCAACGACAAAAACGGTACCAGCTTTTACGGCGTTACGGGTAACAACGAGATTGGCAGTGAGCCACCTGCTGAGATTACCACAATTGACTCCGTTGAGGATTACTACAGCATAATTAACAAAGCTGATAATTCTAAAAAATCTATTGCTTCCACATCAGCATCTGCCCTTCCTTCTTTTATCGATAACAGTAACAGCATTTATTTTCCTGCTATCGGTAATCAGGGAAGCCTTGGTTCATGCACCTGTTGGGCTCAGGTTTACTATCAGTTCACATATATGATGAACAAAGACAGAGGTGTTGCTACTACTCCTGAAAACACATTTTCTCCTCAGTGGGCTTACAACGTTGTGGCAGGTATTAACGCTACTATCGGACCTTACTACAGCACATATTCCTTTATGAAGAATCAAGGTAATGTATTTATGAGTCAGGTACCTTATACCTTAGATACCTCATCTATCAGCCCTACTGAAGACGTATGGAAAACATCGATTAAATACAGAATTGAAGATTTCCATAAATATCAGGATGTAGGTGGCAAAGACAAAGAAATCACTTCTTATGATGACGAAGACTTGTTACCAATCAAAACAGCTTTAAGTAACGGAGAAGTCCTTGCTTACTCAACACACATCAACAGTTGGAAAGTCACTAAGATAAAAACAAATCCTTCTGCTCCCGAAAACAACAAGTACGCAAACGAAGAAGCTACATGGGCTCAGATTGGCAAAGATGGCGGTCATAGAATGACTATCGTAGGCTATAATGATAACCTCTGGATAGATATAAATAATAACGACACAATTGATGCCGGAGAAACTGGAGCTTTCAAAATCGCCAACTCCTGGGGTGATGGTTACGCAAACAAAGGATTTATGTGGGTTGCTTACGACGCTTTGAACAAAGAATCCTGTGTTGAAGGTGTAGAACCTAACTCAGCTCGTGAAGCTATATTCACAGAAATTTCAGGAATCTCTGTTGTAAAAGAGGGCACAAACTCTGATATATACATAAAATACACTGTGAACACATCAGACAGAAGTCAGGTCAGTGTGAGCCTTTCTGCTGAAAAAGATGGCACAATCTACAACCGCAATGCTTACTCAAATGAATACTCAGGTACAGGTATGGCTTATGATGGTTCCAAGGAAGCTACAGACGCTACAATGATACTTCTGATTAACAATATCGCTGATGGTATCACAAGCGAGAATTTCTCTGACTATAGTTTCAGCGTCAACTTTGAGGATAAAACAAAAGATTCAACTGTGTTAACAGTAAAGAACGCTGAAATCATTGACGAAACAGCAAACAAAGTATATAAAGTTCCAAGCACATATTCTTTCACACTTGATGGTGAAACAAAAAGCATTAAAATCACAGAAAGCTCTTTAAATCACGCTGTTGTGTACTATCGTGGATACAAAACACCAAAGATGAATTACAAATTAGGAAATGGTAATTTTGTTTCTGAGGATGAATTTGAGCTTGAAGAAAACATTGAACGCAGAGGCTATACACACAAGTATGTAATCGACCTCAAGAACAGCGACAGTGCTACTCTTTACTTTACTGACGGCAACAACGCTGTTGATGACAACAATAGCAAGTATTTCACAGCAAAGAAGGGCTTGAATTATTATGTAACCGAAAACGTCGGTGAACCGCTGACTGCGTCCTTAGAAGATGTTTTTGGCGGTGTTGCGGATGTTGATTATTGCTCAGGATTCACCGCTACAGCACAAGGCGGATATACCCCATACACTTACAAATACACCATCACAGACCTTGCAACAAATGAGATAACAGATAGCAATCCAACTGACAAAAACACTTTCGCTAATTACTTCCGAAAAGAAGGAACGTATAAGGTTACGGTTGACGTTACAGACTACGCTGACAAAACTGTATCATCATCTGTTATAGTAGATATAGTAGATATTCCGTTTGAATTTGAAAAATTCACAATGGACGACAAAACAATATTTGTAGGAAACGAAACAACTTTCACAGCTCTGACCAAAAATGAAAAAATAAAATACATTGGTCGTCCTAGTAATACCTATACTTTTGAAGTAAAAGATGAGAACGGAAAAGTGTGCTTTTCTAATACAAAACAATGCAACACCTATAACCTCAGCTACAGATTTACTGAAACTCTCTTCCCTTACACACCAAGTAAAGCAGGTAAATATACAATTACTGTTTCATCAACAGATGGTAACAAAGAATACGCTGAAAAGACACTTCCTTTCACAGTTTACGATATGATTTACGGTGACGCTGACGGAAATACAGATGTAAACATTATGGACGCAACAACCATACAGCAGTATCTTGCTAACATCATCACAAAAGAGCAGATTTTCACCAAGATGGCTGACTGCGATGATAATAGTGATGTAAATATTATGGATGCAACCAGAATCCAGCTTTACCTTGCAAAGAAAGAGAACAGCGGTAGTGTAGGCAATGTTATCGAGTATATTCCGCCAACAGAGCCTGAAACTGAGGCACCTACTACTGCTCCAACGCAAAAGCCAACAGAAGCTCCAAAAAGCAGCAAAGTTACATTTACAAATTCACTTAACTGGAGTGGTACAATTTACTGTTACTACTGGAGTGACGAAAACACAGCGATGACTTCTTGGCCTGGTCAGTCTATGACAAACGCAGGCACAAATGAATTTTCGCAGACGCTATATACCTTTGATGTTCCACAAGGTGCAACTAACCTGATCTTTACAAACGGAAGTTCACAGACAGTTGACATCAAATATAGTGGTGGTGAGGTCAGATACTACGCCCTAAACACAAAAACAGGCAACGGCTATAACATTGAAACCTGGTAAAACGTATTTAAACGCAACCTGAGTATTATTCAGGTTGCGTTTTTGTTTCTTTATTCTTTACCGTATATTGAAACTAATTTGTGCAAGTGATATACTGAAGTGTAGCGATATAAAACATCACATTTCAGGAGGTATTAACGATGAATAATAGGACTAAAAGGCTTTGCTCCTTAGTGTTGATACTGATACTTTTGTTGTCGGTACCGGTACCACTTTGTGCAAATGTTAAAGCAGCTCCTTTGTATGATTACGAAAGAGATGGCTCTTTCATTAAGTACAAAGATGGCGACTATTACCGCTACTTAGGACCTACAGGTGAGTTAAAGGAAGACGGATTCACCTCACAATCAACAGTAGGTTCTGCCGAAGAATACTACAAGGCTCATAACATAAAATCAAAAGACATTGCTACTTTAGGTAGTAGTACTCTTCCGTCATCTGTTGATTTAAGCAAGAATAAATACTTTCCGCCTGTTGGCAATCAAGGCGGTTTAGGTTCTTGTGCTACATTTTCTGCTGTTTACTACCAGTTTTCCTACGCTGTTAATGAAAACAGAGATGTTCAGGCAACATACGAAAACACACGTTCACCGCAGATTGTTTACAACTTCATCAGTGTTGGCAGCAACGACGGAACAACTCATATGCAAAACTACAGGTTCCTGACTCAATTCGGTGCTCCAACAATGGCTGAAGTACCTTACAGCGACAGTGACCAATTCAACTGGCACACATACGATGGCATTTGGCGTGAAGGTATCCGTGCAAGACTAAAGGATTACGTTGAGTACGATAATATCGGTATTGATGACAAACAGATAACCAGTAGTGACGACCCTGACCTTATTACCTTTAAAACTGCACTGAATGACGGCAAAGTCTTGGGTTACTCAACTCACATTTACAGTTGGAAAGCGACCACGCTGAAAACAAACCCTAATGCTCCAGAAAACAACAAATATGCCGGCGAAGAAGTAGTTACTGTTTGCGATGGCACAAGCGGTGGTCACGCTATGGCGATTGTAGGCTACAATGATGATATCTGGACTGACATCAACGAGAATAATCAGGTTGATAATGGAGAAATGGGTGCATTCAAAATTGTTAACTCTTGGGGTGACAGCTACGCAAACAACGGCTTTGCGTGGGTAGCTTACGACGCATTAAACCAAATTTCCAGTGTAGAGGGAGCACCAAACACTTACAGAACCCCTATCTTTGAATATGTAAGAAGTATTACCGTAAGGGATTACAATGAGCTGTCTGATATGTACATTCAGTACACAATAAACACAGCAAAGCGTACTCAACACGCAGTGTATCTCACAGGCGAAAAAGACGGAACAATCCATAAATATAAGATGTTCTATGATTCAGGTGGTGGTTATACCAGTGAACAAAACGAAGGTGCTTTTGATGGTACCAACACAGCGTGTGATGGCACTTTTGTTTGTCCGCTTGATAACATCGCCAGTGATTTTAAATACGAGGACTTAGAATCATACAACTGGAGTATTGAATTTGAGGACACAAACGCAGACTCAAATCCACTTGTAATTAAAGACGTTAGACTTGTTGACGAGGTCAACGGCAACACATATAAAGTAAACAATAATCTTCCTTTCTCTGTTGACGGGAATTCAGTATCATACGATATTAAAGGTACAACAAAACATAATAAAGCTATCTACTACGTCGGTTTCGACAACCCTACACTCCACTACAAAACAAATGACGGTCATTTCAAATCTGTTTTGATGGAAGAAAATCTGGAGCGAATCGGTTCTACTCATAAATATGTTATTGAAAATACACCAGATGATGTAACTCTTTACTTCACTGATGAAAACGGAAACGTTGATGACAATTCAGGTAAGCATTACATTGCAGATGAACGCTTGAATTACTATCGCACATATGGTATAAGAAAAGCTGCAATCATAACTGATATCAATGTTCCTGAAGATTCAAAAGACACTGGCATCCGATTCTTCTTTGACACTACTGTTGAAGGTGGATACGAGCCATTTAACTATCAATACCTTATCGAAAACCTCGATACAGGCGAAAGCAAACTCATAGACTATGACTACAAGTACGAAAAGAGTCACGTTTTCTACAAAGCAGGAAAATACAAGGTTACGGTTGAAGTCACAGACCAAGCAGGCGATGTTTCCTCTTTCTCAAAGGTTATGGATATAGTTAACCTTCCATTCGAATTTGAAAGTATGGTTTCAAACACAAAGACTCACTTTGTCGGTAACACATCTAGTTTCACCGCAAAAACCATCAACGAACAAGTAATCTCCAGAGGGCCACAAAAAAGCTTGTACAAGTTCGATGTTAAAGACAACTCAGGTCAGCTTGTTTACACTAAAACAAATAAATGTACAAGTATGCATTTGGGATATAAAAAGAGTGTGATTGATTTTGATTACATCCCTGCAAAATCCGGCAAATACACACTCACGGTTTCATCAACCGATGGCGGTAATGAGTTCGCAGAAACAACAATCCCATTTACTGTGTTTGATAAAATATTTGGTGATACAGATGGCAACGGCGATGTAAACATTATGGACGCAACAACCATACAGCAATATCTTGCTAATATTATAAGCGACGAGCAGATTTACTCAGATATGGCTGACTGCGATGATAATAGTGATGTAAATATTATGGATGCAACCAGAATCCAGCTTTACCTTGCAAAGAAAGAGAACAGCGGTAGTGTAGGAAATATTATCGAGTACATTCCTCCAACAGAGCCTGAAACCGAGGCGCCTACTCCTGCTCCAACTCAAAAACCAACAGAAGCTCCAAAAAGCAGCAAAGTTACATTTACAAATTCACTTAACTGGAGTGGTACAATTTACTGTTACTACTGGAGTGATGAAAATACAACTATGACTTCTTGGCCTGGTCAGTCTATGACAAACGCAGGCACAAATGAGTTTTCACAGACGCTATATACCTTTGATGTTCCACAAGGCGCAAATAACCTAATCTTTACAAACGGAAGTTCACAGACAGTTGACATCAAGTATAGTGGAGGAGAAGTCAGATACTACGCTTTAAACACAAAAACAGGCAACGGCTATAACGTTGAAACCTGGTAACACAGTTTAAAATGCATATACTCGCACATCGCGGGTATATGCATTTTTTATATTACTAATCCAATACTTACCACTAAATTTCGTCCTGATTTCAACCTATATCAACACACAGTTAGCAAATACTATATTATACCGTACATATTGTTGACTTATGTCTTAAAAGAAGATAGAATGATTGTAAATAACATTTCAGGAGCAGTATATGAAAAGAAGCGTAATGTGTATTGTTGCTTTTCTGGTTTCGCTTTCGATGCTCATTCCGGCTAATATGATTACAACGGATGCAGCAGGCGGATTCTACGATGTCGCTACAATTGTTGCAATAAAAAATAATATTGAAAAGGACGCAAAGCTCGGCAACCACGCAACTGTTCAGGGAGCGTGCACCGACTCGACCTACGCTTACTATGCTGTAAACACTGGTTACACAACTCTGCTCAAATACAACGTCAACACCTGGGAGCTTGTCAGCAAAAGCAGCGGTAACAATCTTGGCCACGCAAACGATATGACCTATAACAAAAAACTCGGTCTTATCGTTGTTGCTCACAACGCACCTGATTATGATGTTATTTCCTTTGTGGACCCTGACTCGCTCAGAGTTGTTGATTCAATGAAAATCAAACACAAAATTCACTCCATTTCGTACAACGCATCTTATGATATGTATGTTGCAGGTCTTAGCGGAACGTACGACTTTGTAATACTGGACAGCAACTTTAAAGAAATCACCAAATACAGCGGTTATCAAAGCGGTTTGCTAAGACAAGGTGGAGATTGCGACGACAACTACATTTACTTTGTTCAAAGCGGCGGTGGCGGTAATCTCATTGTAATTTACGATTGGGCAGGTAACCTTGTTGATACTGTGTCAGTCAACAAATCACAGGAGATCGAAAACATACTGCACGTAGGAAACACAATATATATAACTCTGCATTTCTACGGAAACTTCATCCACCGAATCGGTATCAGTGATGAAACAGCTATCAAATTTAAAGTTAACTTTGAAGCAAACGGTGGCGAAGGAAGTATGGACAGCATTACTGTTACCTACGGCAAAGAAACCACACTTCCTAAATGTACATTTAAAAGAGAAAACTATACCTTCGGCGGCTGGATTATGCACCGTGACAGTTACAACACAATCCTCGGTAAAAAATCACCTTACGGCAAAGCCGGATGGATAAAAGAAGAAAACTTGTATGAATACTCACTCTTCGAAGACGAGAACAAGGTCAGCAAGACAACCAAAGTCGGCAACATAACTGCTACTGCTTTCTGGATAGCTGATACCTATCAGGTAAACTATGACGCTAATGAGGGCGAAGGTTATCTTCCACCACGAACAGTAGCTTACGATGAAATATTCCAAATCGATGAACATAATATGACTAAACAAGGTTATGTATTCACCGGTTGGACTGCTACACGAAGCTACGATAATAAAATGTACGGTTACGGAAAAGACCACGACACTCCTGCTTGGCTGAAACCTCAGCATGTCGCAAAACCGTATATTTTCAAAGATTCACAGGAAGTATCAAAGCTGACCTTTGACGGTGATGTTACATTCAAAGCACACTGGCAGTTGGCTTTCAATTTCTCACAGGATGGTACTGAACTTTTAAACTACATCGGCATTGACGAGAAGGTTGTATTCCCAAAAGACTTCACAAGTGTCAGCAAAATCTGTGACAACGCATTTGAAAACTGTCAGACCATAAAGAGTGTAACTATCCCTGAAACTATCAACACAGTCGGCAAAGATGTCTTTGCAGGATGCACTTCTCTTAAAGAGATTTACTTTAACAAAAATCTCCCTGAAAATGTTGACAAAACTGCTTTCAACTCACCACACGTTAAGAGAATCTATCTGTCAAAAGACAATAAAGATATTTTCATCGGACTTTACACAGGCAGTTACTCATACAATTATCTGCAAAATGTCTGCAAGAATTTTTTCCTATAAAGAAATAACCATCTGCTGATCAGAATAATCTGAAAAGCAGATGGTTTTTGTTTTATTCATAAACAAGCTCTATTTCACAAGCTGTGTATGATGGTTCTATTCTATTTATGTTACCACTTTCGCTGTCAACATACAACTCAATCGAACCGTGTGGTGTCTCACCTACAAATACAAGCGATTCATTGTCATCGTTATTGCCTTTACACTTTGCAAAGTCGACACACGCCACAGCATCAAATATAATCTCTAATGGATTAAATGATGTCAAATAGTCGTCCACAGTCGTACACTTTAATCCGTTGTACTCTATATACAGAGTGGAATTGACCTTGTGATAGCTCAAACCTTTTAAGCTTGATGGCGACATGAATTCAATACTGACATCATCAGCAGATGCACACACAATTTTCGCTTGTGTGTTTATGGCGTTTCCTTTTATTGTTGCAACAGATTCAAACACAATGTTTGGCTTAACAGGCTCGGCTTGACTTTGACAACCACAAAGTGTAAAAATAAAAAAAGAAATCGCAAGAAGCGATGATGAAAATTTTCTCATAAAAAACCTCCAAGTCATATTCCTTGCAATTCCTTATTTTATTAATTCAGTTTTATTCAACGATTTTGAATGCTTTTGGCAAATAGTTTACAAGGTCTCTTGGAAGCATCGCAATTTTTGACAGGTCCTTTGCCGCCAAATCTCCACACAAGCCGTGAATGTAAACACCAACACAGCAAGCTTCAAAACTATCCAAACCCTGTGCCATCAGCGAAGCGATTACGCCTGAAAGCACATCACCACTACCACCTTTTGCCATACCACAGTTGCCGGTTTTGTTTATACGGGTTCTGACTCCATCTGTTACAACCGTATCCTTTCCTTTGAGCACAATTGTAACACCAAGCTTACGTGCAATCTTTTCAGCTATTTCAACACGGTTAGACTGTATAAATTCAACGCTTAATCCACTTATACGTGACATTTCTTTCGGATGCGGAGTAAGAACTATATCAGCCTTTGACTGTGTTAATACATCTATATTCATAAAAATAGCATTTATGCCGTCAGCGTCGATTAACATCGGGATTGTACAAGAACTTACAAACTTTTCGACGAATTCAACCGTTTCTTCACACAGTTTCAAGCCACAACCAAGCATAACAGCCGTGCACTTCTCAGCATTCTCTAAAAGGAAGTCGAGCGAGTTAGCTGTTACAGTACCCTTTTCACTCTCGTCAAGTGGCAAAAACACAGCTTCATATACAGATGAACTGACTATCGGATAAATGCTTTTTGGCAGTGCAACTTTCAAAAGCCCTACGCCACTCCTTAGCGCTGACAATGACGAAAGTGTGCACGCTCCTGCCATTGAGTAGCTACCGCAGATACTTAACAAAGTTCCCATTGTGCCCTTGTTAGCATCATCAGGTCTTTTTGGCAAATTACCTTTTACAAAATCTTCTCTAATGTATTTCATATCACTTCATCAGATATAGCTTTCTTGCAACTTCGTGTTTAAGATATGGGCGGATACCATCAAGTATTTTTTCTTTTGGAGAAAATACAATTGCACATTTACCCTTTGCCTCACTACGAAATGTGATAACATAGTTGTCCTTAGAATAATCAGTAGTGCCAACGTGATACACTTTGTTGAATTTTCCTTTTGTCATTTCATCGTCGTTGTACTTAAAGATATCATCAATAAGTTTAACGTCAAGTTTTATAACATTTTTACGGTTTCGCTTAGCGATAATCTTGTCAACACGGAAAGTTCCAGAAAGTGACGAATACTCGTACTCAATGTTAAGTCCAGTGATAAAAAGCCATGCAAAATAAATGCAGAAAAGCCCTGCAAACAAAGCAATGTAGACAACATACGCCTGCTTAATAATCAAAGCAAGTACAATAAGTGAGACCGGAATCAG
>JAFUOM010000079.1 GCA_017481885.1 Ruminococcus sp. | reverse complement strand
GTGTTCCTAAAAGTGTCAAGGATACCTTGCTTGAAATGTCGTGTGATGTGGTTGATGCCACTTGTCCATTTGTGTCAAAAATTCACCGCATCGTTGCAAAAGCAGGGGAGGAAAACAAAGTCGTTCTCATCGCAGGTGACAAAAATCACCCTGAGGTAATGGGCATTATGGGTCACTGTAATGGCGAGTGCTACACATTCAAAGACGAAGAGGAATTGTCTGATTCTCTTGGTTTAATTCTCAGTAAGAATATTAAAGATATCTGCGTGGTTGCTCAGACAACTTTTGACGTAACTCTCTTTGAAAAATGTTTAAAAATTATCAAAAAAGTATATACAAACGCAGAAATTTTTGATACAATATGTAATGCTACGTCGGAAAGACAAGCTGAGGCGGCGTCTTTGTCCGAATCATCTGATTGTATGATAGTGATTGGTGATAAACACAGTTCTAATACTTGCAAACTATTTTCAATTTGCAAGCGCAATTGTACTAACACCCATCTTGTTGAAACATCAGCCGATTTAGATTTAGATGTTATCCGCAAGGCGAATTTTATTGGCGTAACTGCTGGTGCTTCTACGCCGGCAAGGATAATAAAGGAGGTACTGGATACAATGAACGATGTAATCAAATCCAGCGAAACAAACGAATTCGAGAATTTTGAGGAGATGTTAGAAGAATCTCTCAAAAGTTTAAATACAAATGAAAGGGTTATGGGTACTGTAGTTGGTATTGCACCAAACGAGGTTTTCGTTGATGTAGGCAGAAAACAGGCTGGCTTTATTCCACTTGATGAGCTTTCAGCTGTTCCTGTTAGCAATCCTGAAGACGTAGTTAAAGTTGGTGACGAGCTTGAGCTCCTCATCATGAAGACTAACGACCAGGAAGGCACAATCATGCTTTCAAAGCGTAGAGTAGACGCTAAGAAGGGTTGGGAAATCTTAGAAAAGGCTTACGAAGCTAAGGAAATTCTCACAGGTATCGTTACAGAAATCATCAACGGCGGTGTTATCGTTGTTGCTAACGACACAAGAGTATTCATTCCTGCTTCACAGGCTACATTAAACCGTGAGGACAACCTCGAGGCTTTAAAGGGTCAGGAAGTTTCTTTCAGACTTATCGAGGTTTCACAGCGTGGCAGAAGAAGAAAGGTTATCGGCTCAATCAAGTCAGTTCTCAAGGATGAGTTCGCTGAGAAGCGTGCTGCTTTCTGGGAGACAGCTGAGGTTGGCAAGACATACACAGGTACAGTTAGAACACTCACAAACTACGGTGCATTCGTTGATCTCGGTGGTGTATCAGGTATGATTCACATTTCTGAGCTTTCATGGCTTAGAATCAAGCACCCAAGTGAGGTTGTAAACGTTGGCGATACAGTTGAAGTTTACATCAAGGACATCAACGCTGAGACAAAGAAGATTTCTCTCGGTTACAAGAAGACAGAGGATAATCCATGGGTTGTTCTCGAGAACGAGTATCCAGTAGGCACAGTTGTTAACGCTACAATCGTTGGTATGACAACATTCGGTGCTTTCGCTAACATCATTCCTGGTATCGATGGTCTTATCCACATTTCTCAGATTTCTAACAAGAGAATCGAGAAGCCACAGGATGAGCTTAAGGTTGGCGAAGTTGTTGAGGCTAAGATCACAGCTATCGACTTTGAGAAGAAGCGTGTAAGCCTTTCTATCAGAGAGCTCCTTCCAGATGCAATGCCAGTTGCAGCTGAAGAGGTTGCTGAAGAAGTAGCAGACGCTGAATAATCATAATTATAATTGGGCATCCGTCAGGGTGCCCATTTGTATATAAGGTGATAATATGTTAGAAAAAATAAAATCAGACGCTACGGCTGTGTTTTCCGAGATAATCGACAAAGCGTCTTTAAAAGCTAATCATGTTTTAGTAATCGGTTGTTCAACATCCGAAATTATCGGAGATACAATCGGAACACATTCTAGTGTGGATGCCGCTAAAGCTCTTTACGATGGCTTTTACGATATGCTAAAAGAAAAAGGTATCTACATCGCAGTGCAGTGTTGTGAGCATCTTAACCGCGCTTTAGTTGTTGAGCGTGAGCTTGCACAGAAGCGTAACCTTGAAATCGTAAGCGTAATTCCACAGCCAAAGGCTGGCGGAAGCTCAGCTACAACAGCTTACAGTTTAATGGATGACCCTGTGCTCGTTGAACATATCAAGGCTGACGCTGGTGTTGATATAGGGTTTACGTTGATTGGTATGCACCTGAAAGATGTGGCTGTGCCTTTAAGACTTGATAATAAATACATTGGAAAAGCTCAGATTGTTTCTGCCTACACAAGACCTAAGTACATCGGTGGAGAAAGAGCGGTTTATAACTAATATACAGTGAGGATAATTATGACAGCTAAAGAAGAATTTATCTCTATATTTAATGAACACATTCATCGTCAGGGAGCAAAGGAGCTACTTGAATGGATAAGCAAAACTGACTTTTTCACAGCTCCTGCTAGTACAAAATTCCACTGTGCGTGCGAGTCAGGCCTGGTTATGCACTCTGTAAGCGTATTTAATACACTTATGGAAAAGCATTTTGATGAAGCCACAGATAATATTGAAAGCTTTGCGATTGCCGCCTTGCTCCACGATTTGTGCAAAGCACAGTTTTATAAGGTTTCTACACGTAATGTGAAAAATGAAGAAACAGGCCAGTGGGAAAAGGTACCTTACTATATGGTAGAAGACAGTTTTCCTTATGGTCACGGCGAAAAATCTGTTTTCCTTGTTGAACGCTTTATGCGTCTCAAAATTGAAGAGGCTATGGCTATCCGTTGGCATATGGGTGGATTTGATGAAGGTGGCGGATTTGCTATTTCTCAGGCGTACGAGAGATATCCGCTTGCAGTAAAACTGCATCTTGCTGACCTTGAAAGCACATACTTAAAGGAGAAGGGTACTTCATCCGTTCGAAAATAAACAATCGGTGATATTATGGATTTTAACGTAGCAAAAAGCAGGGCAGAAGAATTAACCGCTTTGCTTAATTACCACAACGACAGATACTATAATCAGGATGACCCTGAAATATCTGACTACGAATACGATATGCTCTTGCGTGAACTTGAAAATATCGAGGCAGAGTTTCCTGAGCTTTCAAGTGCTCAGTCGCCAACTCAAAGAGTCGGCGGTTCAAAAGGTGAAAAATTCTCTCCTGTAGAGCACAAGGTTGTAATGGAAAGCTTGCACGATTCGTTTTCAAGCGACGAAGTGCGAGACTTTGACCGAAAAGTCAAGGCTGTTGCAAGTAATGCTCAGTACGTTGTAGAACCTAAGATTGATGGTCTGTCAGTTTCGTGTGAATATAGAAACGGCGTCTTTGTCCGTGGCTCAACTAGAGGTGATGGTACTGTCGGTGAAGACGTAACAGAAAATCTTATGACTATCAAAAGTCTACCAAAGCGAATTGATAACGCACCCCAGTTTCTTGAAGTTAGAGGCGAAGTTTATATGTCGCTTAACTCTTTCCTTGATATCGTTGCCGAACAGGAGAATAACGGGGAAAAACCGTTCAAAAATCCTCGCAACGCCGCCGCTGGTTCTTTAAGACAAAAGGATTCAAAAATCACAGCAAAGCGTAAGCTTGATATTTTTGTTTTTAATATTCAACAAATTGAGGGTGTTGAAATCTCAACACATTCACAGTCGCTCGATTATCTTAAATCGCTCGGGTTCCCTGTAACATCACATCGTATTTGTAACACAATTGATGAGGTTATCACAGCAATTGATGAAATCGACAAGACTCGTGGTGAACTTCCTTGCGACATCGATGGCGCAGTAATAAAAGTCAATGACTTTGCACAGCGTGAGCTTTTGGGTAGTACGGCAAAATTTCCAAAATGGGCAGAAGCTTACAAATATCCGCCAGAGGAAAAGGAAACCGAACTGCTCGATATTGAGATTAACGTCGGCAGAACCGGTGCATTAACCCCTGTCGGAATATTCAGTCCTGTGCTTTTAGCAGGAACAACAGTGTCGCGTGCAACATTGCACAACGAAGATTTTATCAGAGAAAAGAACATCCACATCGGTGATGTTGTTGTTATTCGAAAAGCTGGCGAGATTATCCCTGAGGTTCTCTCGGTTGCTCAGTGCAGAAGTTTACAAGACCCGTACACTTTCCCTGAGAATTGTCCATCGTGTGGAAGTAAGGTTGTGCGTGAGCGTGACGAAGCCGCTGTACGATGCACAAATTCTGATTGCCCTGCACAGCTTTTGCGACACCTTATCCATTTTGTATCCAGAGATGCAATGGATATCGACGGACTAGGTCCTGCTGTGCTTGAACAGCTATTAAATAGCGGACTCATAAAATCTTTTGTTGATATATATAACCTGCGTGCTATCGATGTAGCCGCATTAGAGCGAATGGGCGAAAAGTCAGCTGTTAATCTTATCACTGCGATTGAAAAATCAAAGTCAGCTGAAATCAATCGTTTAGTTTATGCTCTTGGTATACGTCATATCGGCCAGAAAGCCGCAAAATTACTGTGTGAGCATTTCCTAAGTATTGACGCTATAATTAATGCAAGCGTTGAAGAAATATCTGCAATAGATGGTTTCGGCGAAATTATGGCTCAGTCTGTTTACGATTACTTTTCACTTGAGCAAACACGAATTCTTATTGACAGCCTGAAAGCATCAGGCGTAAAAATGACACCGCTCGAGAAAAAGTCAAGTGAGGGCATATTCCTCGGCAAAACCTTCGTTTTAACAGGAACTTTGCCTACAATGACCCGTTCACAAGCATCAAAGCTTATTGAAGCTAACGGCGGTAAGACAAGTTCTTCAGTTTCTAAGAAAACTGACTTTGTCCTTGCTGGTGAAGATGCAGGCAGTAAACTGACTAAAGCAAACGCTTTGGGAGTAACCGTAATTTCCGAAGAAGAGCTTCTTTCAATGATTGGTAATAACTAAATATGACTTATTTTAACCTCTGTGCCTTTTGGTGCAGGGGTTATATTTTTGTACGAGCCTGCATATCTTATAACAAAAAGGCAGGTTATGACTATGGAAAACAAAAGAAAAAGATTTTTGAATGCGGCGTCAGTACTATCACCGCCACTCTACAAAGTGCTTTCAACTACACCCGATTCTATTGCAGGTAAGGTTCAGGAGATTACTCTAAGACTGAACCGTCCTTTGTGTGTTGAATGTAGTGGAAGGCGATACTATTTTACAGAGAACAATTGTTTAACAGATTCAATTCTTGACACTAAGATGGTCCAAGTTTCAGAGCGAAGTATGTTCGAAACTTTTCATAATATCTGTAATTATTCTGTTTACTCACGACAGAACGAAATCAACAACGGTTACATAACATTAAAAGGCGGACACCGTGCCGGTGTTTGTGGTACAGCGGTAATCAGTGATAATAAAATTGTAAATATCAAAGATATAACATCAATTAATATCAGAATAGCTCGTGAAATTTTAGGATGCTCAAAGGAGCTTTTATCCTCAATTGATGCTAAAAAAGGTGTCTTAATCTGTGGTGCTCCGTGTAGCGGAAAAACTACAATCATACGCGACATAGCAAGACATCTGTCATACGAGTGTAAAGTAAGCGTAATTGATGAGAGAAACGAGCTGTCGTCTAATGTGGGCGGTGTATTCCAAAATGATATGGGTATGTGTGATGTTTTTGACAGCTACATCAAAAGTGACGCTATAGTTCAGGCTGTTCGTTCAATGGCACCAGACGTGATTGTGTGTGACGAGATATCAACACAAAAAGACGTAGATGCACTAACTTACGGTCTTAACAGTGGTGTTAGCTTTATTGTTACCTTGCATGCTGGTAACGTACAGGAATTACTCAACAGACCACTGGCACAGTCATTGCTTAAGTCAGGTGCTATTTCAACAGTTGTGTTTTTGAGTTCAAGAAACGAAGCAGGTCAAATTAAATCGATTGTTCCGATAGAAGAAATCTTGGGTGACACATATGTTTAAGCTGATTTTATGCATAGTGATTATTTTATGTTCAACTCTTGTCGGCTTTTCGTATTCATCAAAGTTATTTGAACGAAAAAGAGTTCTTGAATCCTTTGTGCTCGAACTCAAAAACGCAAAAACCAGGATGCGATACAGTTCAAACGAATTGTATAAAATATTTGAAAACAACTTTATGAAGTACAGCTTTTGTGAAAATATTCCTTTTATAAACCAGTGGGATGATATGCTCAAGGGTTATTCAAAACTGTTGACAAAACAAGATTTTAAACTGCTTTATGATTTTGGCAAAACCCTTGGTACAACAGACTTAAACGGAGAAATCAGCAACATTGATATGTATATAACTTTGCTAGATAAACAAATTTTACATTCGCAAAAATGTATTGATAGTAAATCAGGAGTTTACAAAACACTTGGGTTATCTTTGGGACTTGCTGTGGCGATAATTCTCATTTAGGAAGAGGTACATGATGGACGTTGATATGATATTTAAGATAGCGGCAATCGGAATAATTGTAGCTATATTAAACCAGCTTCTAGTACGTAGCGGACGAGAAGAACAAGCACTACTCACAACAATTGCAGGTCTGATTGTAGCGTTAATGATGATAATCACGCAGATTAGCGACCTCTTTTCCACGATTAAAAATACTTTTGGTCTGTGAGGTCACTATGAATATTTTGTCTATTTGCGGTGTTGCGATAGTTTCAGCCGTTCTTGTTATAACGCTCAGACGCCACAATCACGAACTGTCAATCCTTATTTCAATCGGCGCCGCTGTCATAATTCTTTTGAGCGTAATTGAATACGTAGTCGGTAGTATTGAAGAACTCAGCACAATATTAGCACAGGCAGGTATCAGCACTCAGTATGTAATAATTCTGTTTAAGGTAATGGGAATATGCTTTTTGACTGAGTTTACCTGTGATTGCACAAAAGAAGCTGGACTGGATGCTCTGTCTGGAAATATAGCACTTGCCGGGAAAATTCTGGTTTTGGTAACGTCGTTGCCAATGTTTATGGAAGTTTTATCTGTCGTAACAAAGCTTTCGGGAGGCGAAATGATTGAGTAAACGCCTTTTGATTACAGTAATCATCGTTTTACTGCTATGTGTTTCCGTTATCAATGTTAACGCTGAGGAGTTAACAGAACTTGAAAACAGCGTGAATTCTCTTATGGATTCTTTGTCAGATCAAGTGAAAGAAGATATGAAATCAATTGGTGTCAATTCTGTATCAATCGAGGATGTATCAAATGTATCTTTTGAATCTGTAATTAATCTGATAGCTCAAAAACTCAGTGACAACAGCAAAGCACCACTGTCAGCCAGCGCGGTTGTAATTGCAATACTAATACTAAACGCATTATTTGATAGCTACACCGATGCACTAAAGCAATCATCCACAAAAGAAATTCTGTCTGTTGTGTCAACGCTGTGTATCACGACAACACTTGTGTTACCTGTTGTTGATTTGATTGACCACTGCATTGCAACTGTTACAGACGCAGCAAATTTTATGTTGTTGTACATACCCGTTATGGTTGCTGTACTGACGTTTTCAGGACACGCAATAACCGGTGCATCATACTATTCGTTTATGGTTATGGCGTGTCAGGGTGTTACTCAGTTTTCGACAAAATTTATTTCACCGCTTTTAAATGTATATCTCGGGTTTTGTGTGTCATCTTCAATCTCGGACAGAGTCAATCTGAAAGGTATCTGCAATATGTTTTCTAAAGTTATAAAATGGTTGATTTCTTTCACAATGAC
>JAFUOM010000078.1 GCA_017481885.1 Ruminococcus sp. | reverse complement strand
TCATTACAGAGTTTTACAATTCCTAACGGAGTAACAAAGATTGAAGATTATACTTTTCATAGTTGCACAAATTTACAGAGTATAACAATTCCTAATAGTGTAAAGACAATCGAGCATTCTGCGTTTCTTTTATGTAAGTCGCTGACAAGCGTAACAATACCTGAAAGTGTTGTAAGTATCGGAGTTAATGCTTTTGCTGATTGTACCAGTTTAAAAAGCCTGATAATTCCTGAGAGTGTAACATCTATTGGCGAAAGCGCATTTACTAATTGTTCAGATGAACTTACCTTTTACGGATACGAAGGTTCATATGCTCAAACGTATGCTAAGGAACATAAGATTCCTTTTGTAGCGTTGGAAGAAAACGGAATCGTATTCACTTATAATGGTGATAAAACAGCTACAGTGTGGGGTTATAGAGGTAATCCGACAAATGTTGTAATTCCATCAGTAAGTGAAGGCTATACAGTTACAAAAATCGGTGAAAACGCTTTCAAAAACTGCACTTCTTTGGAAAGTGTAACAATTGCTGACACAGTAAAAACTGTAGAAACTTCCGCTTTTGAGGGTTGCAGTTCATTAAAGAGTATTAGTATTCCTGAGGGTGTAACAAGTATAAAGGGTTATACCTTCTACCGTTGCAGTTCTTTGACAGATATAGATATTCCAAACAGCGTAAAAAGTATTGAATGGTCAGCTTTCCGTGAGTGCAGTTCACTAAAAAACATTGAAATCCCAGACTCAATTACAAATATCGGAAACTACGCTTTTGGTGGTTGCAGTTCTTTGGAAAGCATTAGTATTCCTGAGGGTGTAACAAGCATCAAAGATAATACTTTCAATGGTTGTAGTTCTCTTGTAAGCGTAAGTATTCCAAAGAGCGTAACAGATTTTGGCAATGGTGTATTTACAGCTTGTTCTTACAATTTAACAATTTATGGTTATACAGGCTCAGCTGCACAAACTTATGCTAATGAAAATAAAATTAAATTTGTATCTCTGGGTAATGTTACCGTAGTGAAAATCGGTGATATTGACGGCGATAATGTAGTATCAATTATGGATGCAACGGATGTTCAGTTCTTCCTTGCAAAATCGCTTGAGTTTGATGAAAATCAGCTTATCGCTGCTGACACTGACAAAAACGGCGAAATTACTATTGCGGATGTAACTACAATACAGCTTTTCCTTGCAGGCATCATCACAGAATTTTAATTTAATTTTAGACAGACAGCTCCTCTTATGAGGGGCTGTTTTTATTTTTTTGTAGAATAGGTTTAAAAGGCTAAAATACTCGGACGCTTAAGATATCACGCCTCGTTCACCTGCGCAATTCCTCAAAAGTCCACACACTCTCTCGCCCTGTCTTGTTTACATTCGTAAACCGCAACAGGTCGGGTTCGTGTTCGACTTATTGAGGGCTGCGGTGCTCAGCGCTTAAATTTACTACTTGTTAACAACTTCTTGAAATTATTATGCTAATATGTAATTATAATAAGGTTATATTTACTAGGTTATATACTTAAGGAGGATATTTGATGAAAAAAATAATAAGTATCTTGCTTGCTGTAATGCTTTTTGCAAGTGTTATGGTGATACCTGCCGATGCGGCAGTATCGTCAGCGACGATTGAAAAGGCTGTTCAGTGGGCAATCGACACCGCAGACGATGACAGCCACGGTTACTCACAGGCTAACCGTTGGGGTAATCCTGACTACGACTGTGCTTCATTTGTAATTTCAGCTTTCAGAAGCGTTGGTTTTGAGCTGAAAAATGCTGTGCACTGCGGTAATATGAAGCAACCGTTCATTAACGAAGGATTCGAGTGGATTCCGAACACTGAGATTGACCTTAGCACTTCAAAGTACTTAAAGCGTGGCGATATTCTTTTGAACACCAGAAGTCACACCGAAATTTACATCGGTGATAATATGCAGGTTGGTGCTCATCAGGGTACTTACGATGACTATGACCTAAACGACCCTGGTGACTCAACAGGTAAAGAAATCTGCCCTGTAAAATATAACAACTGGTCAAACTGGGAGGGTATTCTCAGATACAAGGCTGAGGACCCGATTGATATCGGCGATGATTTTTACGCTACTATTATCAACAATTCAACCGGTATGGCAGTGACAAACGATTCAGACGAAAATTGTGAGAAACGTAACACAACCATCCGTTCTATTTCAGGTGCGAGTAACCAGATTTGGCACTTTGAAAAAAGAGAAAACGGTACATACAAGATTTCAAGCGTATTCAATGGTTTGTGTCTTGATGTTACAAAGTCAGGCACAACCGCAGGAACTAACGTCGGAGTGTATTTTTCTAACGACAAACCTGCCCAACAGTGGAATGTCTACGGCGAAGAGGGAATGTACCGACTAAAACCTATGTGTAATGAGCTTGCTCTGGACATAGCATCGGGCAATGCAGATGGCACTAACGTCAGAATGGGTACCGACAACAACGCCACAACTCAGTATTTCAGCATTAACAAGTTATCTGCACCGCAGGCAACATATGTTGAATGTGCACCTGGCACATCTTTTACAAAGACAACTCTGTGGTGGAATATGACTCCATACACTGATTCATATGAATTATGTATCTACACGAAAGATGAAATGGGAAGAGAAAAAGTATACTCGACTATGAGTGGTCTTAAGGACACTTACGCACAGCTTGAGCTTCCTGCAGGTGAGTATAAGGCTGTTGTTTATACTAAAAACTGCGTTGGTTCAACAAAGAGCTTAAACGAAGCTGTGTTTACTGTTGAAAAAGGCAGTGGATATGATATTGGTGACGTTGATTTAAGCGGAGATATTTCGGTTCTTGATGTAACTGAAATTCAGCTTTACATTTCATCACAAAACGATTTGAATTTCGGACAGATTGATTTAGCTGACACAGACAAAGATGGCGTTGTTACCATTATGGACGCAACCCAGATTCAGCTTTTCATTGCAAGAATAATTGATTCACTTTAATAATAGAAAAAAGCAGAACACAAAAAGCCCGTATCATTAAGATACGGGCTTAATTTTTACTGTTTACTTGATAATGCTTATAAGAATAGACAGAGTCCTCCCCTGTAATCAGATTTAAAGGTCTCGGACACTCGGTTGCTTATATCACGCCTCGTTTACCTACGCTGTCCCTCAAAAGTCTACGCACTCTCTCGCCCTGTTTTGTTTACTTTGTAAACCGCAACAGGTCGGGTTCGTAATTGACTTTGTGAGGGCTTCGGTACCCGACGCTTAAGTTTATCTTACAATATTTCTCCAGTCAAGGTCGCCACGCTCAAGACCGTGGATAAGAACTTCACCTGTAGCGATGTTTGTTGCGAAAGGAATGTTGTGCATATCGCAAAGACGAAGAAGATTAACATCGTTTGGCTCGTTTGGCTTTGGTGTGAGCGGGTCACGGAAGAAAAGAAGCATATCTATTTCGTTGCAAGCGATACGTGCAGCAATCTGCTGGTCGCCACCCTGTGAACCTCCAAGGAAGTTCTGGATTTCAAGGCCTGTTGCCTCGGTTACCATTTTGCCTGTAGTTCCTGTAGCACAAAGGTTGTGTCTGCTCAGAATTCCGCAGTAAGCAATACAAAACTGTACCATCAGTTCTTTTTTCTCGTCATGAGCAATAAGTGCAATATTCATAAACGTCCCTCCTGAACAAAATCCCAAATAATAATATGTAAAAATATAATAAACGTTATAATTTAACAGTTAATCCGATGTCATTTCCGAGCAGTCGCTGAACAAGGCTGTCAAACACCACAGAAGAGCTTGCCCAGTTTGTCGCCAAAAGTCCACGCTGAGAAAGTGCCGAAATGCGGACATCCTCAGGAATCAGGCCGATAAGCCTTACTCCAACTGTGTCAATAACCTCGTCTAGGTCTGCGTACAGCTTGGTTGACAAAAACCTGTCTTTGTCAAAACGATTAATGACAAGTCTGATGTCATTAATACCCATTTGAGTGAGCTTGTCCTTGATGTTAACGCCACCACGAATGCTGATAGGTTCGGTGTTGACAACAATCAGTGCTCTGTCAGCGGCAATTGCGGCTGACTCAAAGCCTGAGCCAACTCCGGCAGGAGCGTCAACGATAACGTAGTCGTAGTTGTCCTTGTGTTCATTAATGAACTGCTTCATAACCTGAGGGCTGATTTCATCCTCAGCAGAGATAGGCGCGGCGAGCGTGTAAAGACCTCTGGCACCACTGCATTCGTACAAAGCATCCTCAAGGTTACAAGTGCCCGAAATAACGTCCGACACATCATACACAAGACGGTCGGTAATTCCGAGCATCATATCGGTGCCACGCATACCGCTGTCGCAGTCGATAACCAAAACCTTATTCTGTTTTCTGACAAGTGCCAGCGCAAGAGAAGTCGAAACCGTCGTTTTACCTGTTCCGCCCTTGCCTGATGCGACAACAATAACTTGACTCATAAAATAATACCTCACGCTTATTGTACCACAAAATAAAAAAAAGAGCAACGAGTTTTCGTTGCTCTTTGCGTAGAATAATAAGTCCTAAAATTAGGCAAATTCTCTAAAAAAGCGGTTAATTTTATAACGAACTGGTTTTATTTAAATAGCCGGTTCTATTATAAATCGCCATTAACCAATACTGGTGTTCAAAGTTCAGAAAATCGCTCGGACGACCAATGGTCGCCCCTACTTAGGGCTGCGGACCTCGGCGCTTCTTTATCCCCAGCTTTTGGCTTTTACTTGCTTTAAGGTTTTGTTGTAGAAGTAAGCGTCCATCATATCCATTGCGGTGTACATTGCGTACTTGCCTTTAGCACCGTGCTCAAGCACAACGGCAACCGCTATTTCAGGTTTATCGTATGGTGCGTAACAAATAAAAGTAGTGTGGTCACTGCCTGCGTTTTCGGCTGTACCTGTTTTTGCGGCAACTGCTTTCGGGTAAGATGAAACAAGGGTCGCAGTACCCGAGGTTACAACGCTTCTCATTCCGCTTTTAACTGTCTTTACGTGCTCTTTTGATATTCCCGCATCAGCAAGCACAACAGGTTTTTTAGGGTCGTTGTAAAGAACAACTTCGTCACGCTCGTAGTTCACGATTTTGCGGACCATATGAGTCTGGTAACGGACACCGTTATTTACGATAGCAGAAGTGTATGTTGCAAGCTGCATTGGTGTGAAAGTGTTGTCAGACTGGCCGATAGCCGCCTGAACAGTGTTGCCTTCGTACCAGATATCAGAGTCTCTGCCTGCAAGCACACCAATAGATTCATCAATTTCAAGACCTGTTTTAACGCCAAGGCCGAACTTTTCGGCGTACATATAAAGAGTTGTGGCACCAAGTCTTCTGCCTGTTTCAGCAAAATAGTAGTTGCACGAAACTGTCAGTGCCGAGTGAAGCGAAATTGAACCGTGCGTTCCCATACAGTTTACTACGTCATCAGGGTAGTAGTCGTAGTGTTTTGTACAGCGGATAGCTGTGTTTTTGTTGATTACCTTTTCCTGCAAAGCGGCAAGTGCAACACAAGGCTTGAATACAGAACCCGGAGCAAAAGAGCCGTCAAAGCTTCGTGAGAACATTGGCGAATGTTCGTGAGTGTTAAGCCATTGGTTATAATCAGCATCGTAGTATTTGCTTATATCATAATTTGGTGCTGACGCCGCCGCAATAACGGAGTTATCTTTTGTTGAAATCATAACAGCACCGCCACAGTAGCAGTCTTCGCCAAGTCGCTCTTGCTGTGCTTTTTTGTTAGCCTTGGCGGCATTAACTTCACGCACACCCTCTGCTCTTGCTCGGTCGATATTTTTTTGCAACGAGTAGTTTGCGACAGCCTGAACGTTTGAATCAATAGTCAGGTAAACAGTGTCACCAGGCTTTGCTTTGACAGATTCTTCTTCGCTGATGATATTACCGTTTTCGTCTTTGACTATGGTTTTTTCACCGCTGACACCTCTAAGACTGCTCTCAAGTGCCGCTTCGATACCGAATTTGCCGATAACATCGTTCATGCTGTAGCCATTGTCTTTGTTAGCTTCGTATTCGCTCTGTGAAAGCGAGCCGACAACGCCAAGAATATGTGGAATAAGAGTTCCGTTTTTGATAACTCTTTCGTTTGTAACTCGGATTTCAACACCTGGGATTGTCTGGGTCTGCTCTGATACAACAGCAACCGTGTCTGACGAAACTTTTTCTGCGAAAATATAAGCCTGTGAGTACGAATAACCGTTACGCTCCATATTGTAACGCACGGAAACAACGTTTCGCTTTGTCTGCAAATCTTCAATTGTATCAGCATCATAACGCAAAGCTAAGGCGTCGAGTATCTCTTGTGGTGTGGAAAGCTCTGCGTCGTTTAACATACTCTCTCCTGTTATGTAGGAGAGTGAACCCTCGCTGTCGCTTTCAAAAACAAGCTCGCCGTTAACTAAATCGATCGGCAGTGCGTCTACCCATTTTGCAGAGCAGATATTACACAAATCAAGAAGCTTTGTGATTACCGAGTTAATCGTACCTTCTTTGATGTAAATCTTGTTGATAACAATGTTGTATGCGGTTTTGTTTACAGCGAGCTCCTTGCCGTTAACGTCAAGAATTTCACCTCTTGTTGCGTCGGAAACCTCGGTGTATGAGGTGGATTTTGCAGAAATCTCCTTGTACTGTTCGGCGTTTACAATCTGCCAGTTGAAAAGTCGTGCTGTAAAACCGCAAAAAATAAGGGCAACTATGATACCGCAAATGATAATTCTGATGTTTTGGTTCTTATTATCTTTGCTCATTGAGTTACCCTTCTTTCTGATTTTTAGTTGTTGAATTAAGCTGTTAAGTTAATCACCTAGCGTTTCGTATATGAACTTGTTCACAAAGTAAAAAACAGCTGTACACAGAATTGTTTGCACAATTCTTGAAATGTAGTGGTTAATGTAGTAAGTGCCGGCGTTATCGTAACCGTGGATTACGAATGCAAAAACAAATTGTAACGACAAAATTGCGGCAATTATAAACACGGCAGAAAGCATTACGTTGTAAAAATTCGCAGCAATAATATTATTGGCACAAAATCCCAGTAAAAAGCAAATTATTGTAAGCGATATAGTAAATAGTCCGATTGAGTTTGAAAAACCAAGGTCTGTCAACGCTCCACACGCAACGCCGAATATCATTGCGGGTACTTCGTTTTCAAAAACCGCGATTGTAATGGAAAGCGCTACAAGAAAACACGGAGTCGCACCGAAAATTTCGGGAAAAAGCGACGGTGTCGAAGATAGCACAAAGAACACGAGAATCTCGATGCTGTAAGCAAGATATCTGAAAAACTTTAAATTCTGCATCACTGGTTCTCCGTAGTTGAATTGAGCAGTACCTCACCCTGACCAGTGTAATTAGTGATAATCGCAAGGTCGGTTATAGTGGTGATATCGTCATACGGCTTTACAACTGCGTAGTAGGTTGAGTTGTAGGTGTCGTAGCACACGTCTGTTACTTCGCCGATGATAAGTCCCTTTGGATAAAGACCGCTGACGCCGGTTGACGTGATGATATCGCCTGCTTTGATTTTGTGAGAAGCTGAAAGCTTTGTGAATGTTGTGAGGTTATCATCACAGTATAAAGCGGAGCCTGTGACAATGCCTGTGTCGTTGCTTTTGTTGTCAACTGCACCTACGTTTGTCTGAGGTGAAAGAATCGTCACAACTTTGCAGGTGTTGAGGTCAACCTCGCTGACCCAGCCGATAAGTCCGTTTTGTGACACAACAGGGTCGCTGACAGCAATATCGGACGTTGTGCCCTTATCGAGTGTAAACGAGTAGAACTCGTCGTTTGTGTCACGTCTTAACACAACAGACGGCACAATAGAATACTCAGGATGTGCCTTTTTGAGATTGTAGAACTTCCACAGTCTTGTGTTTTCTGTCAGTGTGTCGTAGTAGTTTACAAGCTGAGTACGAAGCTGTGCGTTTTCGTCCTTTAGCTTTTCGTATTCGGTAAGAAGTTCTGAGTAAGACATATCTTTTTCGCTTGTTGCAGCGGCAGTTACCTTTGATAGCGGATATGTAATACTGTTCACTGTTGATGACAGGAAATTTGCTTCGATGCTGTTAGTAAAAACTGAAAGCACAATGATAATGAAAACAGTGGAAAGAAAAATCCTGACACTGTTTGATTTAAAAAAATCGTTCATTTTAACCTCCTGTCAAAAATAAGTTTGCACCGCACTGATACTGTGCGGTGCTTTTAACGCATTGCGTAATGTTTTATTAAATAAACTTTGGCGCATTTTGCACCTTGAAGTTAGGGTCGAGCTTTCTGCCTGTGCCGTCAACAACGCAGTCAAGCGGTCTTTCGGCAACGTAAACAGGCATACCTGTCTGCTGCATAACAAGCAAGTCAAGACCTCTAAGCAGTGCACCACCACCTGTGAGCATAATGCCGTTGTCAATGATATCGGCTGAAAGCTCAGGCGGAGATTTCTCCAGTGTTGAAAGAATAGCCTCGATGATAGTTGAAAGCGGGTCAGCCAGAGCGTCTCTGACCTCAGCCGCAGTAATCTTGATGTTCTTTGGCAAGCCGTCAACAAGGTTTCTGCCCTTGACGGTCATTTCACCCTCGTTTTCGTAAGGATAAGCAGAGCCGATTGCAATTTTGATGTCCTCAGCGGTGCGTTCACCGATGAGCAGGTTGTGCTTTTTCTTGATGTAAGTGATGATGGCTTCGTCAAACTTATCGCCTGCAACTCTTACTGAGCATGAGGCAACGATGTCACCAAGTGACACAATACCGACTTCACTTGTACCGCCACCGATGTCAACAACCATACTGCCCTGTGGCTCAAAAACAGGAAGTCCTGCGCCGATTGCGGCAGCCATTGGCTCTTCGATAAGCTCGATGTACTTTCCGCCTGCCTGACGTGCGGCGTCTTCAACAGCGTTGCGCTCAACCTCGGTTACACCACTTGGAATACAAATGACGATTCTAGGTCTAGAAAAGAAGTTAGACTTTACAACCTGACGGATGAAATATTTAAGCATTGTAGCGGTAATTTCGAAGTCTGCAATAACACCGTCTTTGAGCGGACGGATTGCAACGATAGAACCTGGGGTTCTGCCTATCATATCCTTGGCTTCCTGACCAACGGCAACAACAGTGTCTTTTCTGACGTCAACTGCAACTACCGATGGTTCACGCATAACGATGCCCTTGCCTTTAACATAGACAAGAGTGTTGGCAGTACCAAGGTCAATACCAATATCCTTAGAAAAAAACATATATAAATTCCCCTTTGTGAGAATAAAAATCCCTGTAATTGAAACATTTCCCTATTCTTTTCTAGTATAACCGATTGCACGGTTTATTTCAATATTTTTTCAGGATATAATTGTTAATTTTGTGAGAACGCATTGCGGTGCTCGGACGCTTAGCTTATCACGCCTCGTTCACCTTCGCTAATCCTCAAAAGTCCACACACTCTCTCGCCCTGTTTTGTTTACTTGTATAAACCGCAACAGGTCGGGTTCGTGTTCGACTTTGTGAGGGCTGCGGTGCTCGGACGCTTAATTTTTACCTGTTGAGCCAAATCCGCCTTCGCCACGCTCGGTGTCGTCAAGACTTTCTACCTCTAGCACGTCGCAGATGCACACAGGCGCGATGACAAGCTGTGCAATTCGTTCATCAGGAGTGATAGTGTACTCTGTTTTGGAAATGTTTGTAAGACCAACGCAAACCTCACCACGATAGTCAGAATCGACCACACCAACGCAGTTTGCGAGTGTAATGCCGTGTTTAATCGCAAGGCCTGAGCGTGCGTAAATATATGCAACGAAGTTTTCGTTTTCGAGCGCAATTGCAAGTCCTGTCGGGATAATCTTGATTTCGCCCGGTGTGATGGTAACAGGAGCGTCAATGCACGCATGCAAATCCATTCCTGCTGAGCCTTTTGTGGCTCTTTCAATCATTTTAGCATTTGCTCTGAGCTTTTTGACTTTTAATGTATTCATAGTTTGTCCTTTCTTGCAAAAAAACACTGAGTTCTTGCAAAAGGTAAAATTATTTGTTAGTAAAAATCGGCTGAAATAAGTGGTGAAAGTGGTTTAATTTTTTAAAGGAAAATAACGAAATTTCTTTTTAATAATTCTTTAAAAGATTGTGAAATTTTTAACACCACGCAAGTATAAACCATGTGTAAAACGCGTGAAACTACGGTTTTCGCTCATTTTTTTGATGATTTTTTCCTTGTTTTCCACAGAGTTTTCCACATACATGTGGAGAATTGTGAAAACTATGTTAGGATAACTATAAATCTCCTGTGGCAAAATAAGCGGGACACAGTTGAGTATTTCGGTAACAACACCGTCGCATCTAAGCGAAAACTCCTCTTTTTTTCGGTCTTGCAATTTTAACTGCTTTTTGCAAGTTGTACAGGAGTGAACTCCGCTTTTTACAGGGCAGTTGCGTGTCATCATCAGCGGTAAATAGCCGTAAGACGCAACACCCACTGGAATTTGAGATTTTACTGATTTAAGTCTTTGTATGTCAAGCTCCACAGACAGCTCAACGTCCTTGCAACCGTAATCACTTGCCCATTTCAAAGACAGCGAGTTTGCAATATTCATCGCAAAGCTGAGGTGGGCGTTTAACGACAGCTCTTTGCAGATGTAAACAGCGCCAATGTTGTGGCAGTAAATATCGCTGATACCCATAGCTTTTGCAGTTTTAAGAGCGTCGATGATTTTTTCTTCCCTTGAGAACATACCTCGTGGGATTTCGACAGCTAAGTTGATGTTGTTTGCTTTTAGTGATTCGACCTTTTCAGGGTTTCTTACAACATCGAAAAGCGGAGCGAAAACCAAATCCAAACCCGAAAAACTCTGCGGGATTTCGAGGTCGCCTACTACGGCACGCTTGTCGATATTGTCAAACTTTTTGTTGTCTATTTCTTTAACAATATCATCAAACGACAAGTCACAAACATCGTAGTTATGCCACTTTTCACGCTTTTTGCAAAGCTTTTCAAAAGCATCTCGACGCAAAGCGTTCATATCTTTTGCAGGGACAAAGGCGTTGCCGTTGATGATAGCCTGGGCGTTTTTCAGTATAAACGGGGTGTTGCCTGTTTTTTGCAGGTAGCTGATTAATTTTTCTTCAGTCACACTTGCATTTTGGGCAGGCTGAACGTCGTTTTCACTTTGCACGGTAACAGTGTTTTTGCCGTCAGTGATGCTGAGCGTAATCGGTTTGCCGACTGTGACTTCAATTTTTGCGTCTATATCAACTCGGTTAAGCTCGTCTTTGTAGGTAGTACGGATTTGCTTGAACAGCTTTTCAGATGCAGAAACAACGTCCTGCTTCTGGCGATAACCAAACATATAGTGACCACGGTTGTCGGTGTAGTAACCGTTTGTAAAGCCTGTGCGTGAAAACACAGCCTGCAGTTGGTCGGCAGTTCCTTTATCGACAAAGCCATTGTCACGCATCTGCACGCAAGCTCTCACAGCTGATGCTACGTACTCAGGGCGTTTCATTCTGCCTTCAATTTTTGCACTTACTACGCCGATTTCTTCTAGCTCTTTGATATATTCAACCAGCGAGTTATCTTTAAGACTTAAAGCGTGGGTGTTTGAACTGTCACTTGAAAACGGCAGACGGCACGGCTGAGCACACATTCCTCTGTTTGCAGAGCGACCGCCAATGAACGCCGACATATAGCACTGACCCGAAACGCACATACAAAGTGCTCCGTGAACAAACACTTCAAGCTCAATGTCACAGTTGTCAGCGATGTGTTTAATTTCGGCTTTTGACATTTCTCGTGCAAGCACAATTCGTGAAAAGCCAAGCTCTTTTAACGCTTTTGCACCGCTTAGTGTGTGCACGCTCATCTGGGTTGATGCGTGGAGCCTGAGCGATGGAACCATCTTTTTGACAGCCATCGCCAAACCGATGTCCTGAGTAATCAGTGCGTCGATGTCGCACTTACAGGCGTCTTTAACCAGCTGTAGCGCATCGTTTATTTCGTCGTCGAAAATAAGGGTGTTTAAAGCAAGATACACTTTTACACCGTAGGTGTGACAATATTTCACGGCAGTGTCAAGCTCTTCAAGTGTGAAGTTCTTTGCAGATGCTCGTGCGGAAAAGTCTTTTGCTCCCACGTAAACTGCGTCGGCACCGTTACGCACAGCCGCATAAATGCTGTCGAGTCCGCCACTCGGAGCTAAAATCTCGATTTTATTCATTATTTGCTAGAATTTCGTCGTCAAAAAAGCTGTACTGGCGCATTGGTGTGTAGCCTTTTTCTTCAGCCTGCTGTTTCATAAAACGCTCTTTGTACGGATTTTTGTGCTCGTGGTTGTGGCGTTTTTTGTCTGCTTTTTTATCCTGCTGTTTTGGTTGCTCTGTCACACTTTCAGCAGCGTTTTGCTCTGCTACAAGTTCTGTCACTGGCTCTTCGACTTTTTCTGTTTTTTCATCATCAAAGTCAAAGGACAAATCATCGTCTGAGTCGAACTCTATTTCAATTTCTTCTGTTTTCTTCGTTGTCTTTTTAATTTCAACAGCAGAAGCTATTAAGGTCTTTTTGCTTTTTAAAAGCTCCTCTTTTTCGCTTTTGAGCTTTTCGTTTTCAGCTTTGAGCTTGTCAATCTCATCTCTTAAAGCCTGAGAGTCTTTTATGTAGTCTTTAATCTGCTCTTTTACTTCGTTCAAAGCGGCTCTTGCTTTAGCTTCATCGTCGCAAAAATCCAGCGCCGCCATAACAGCACACTTTTCTCGTGACATAGTTGATGAAGTAAACATTGAATTTATCGCAGTGTCAACCTTTGACGCAATATCTCTGACATATCTTTCGCTGTCAGTTGAAATAAGAGTGAGTTTTTGGCCTGCAACGAAAACGGAGATTTTTTCCTTTTCCATAATAACACCTCTGCAAAAGATTTTTAACCGCATAAATTATATACCAAACGCTGTCAATTTCACAAGTTTTACTACCGTATTGTAACAATTGGACGACAAATGTTTTTGAATTGTTACACAAAAGAAAACCACCCGACAAAATAAATGTCGGACGGTTTTTATGGAGAATTTTCCGTTGAGTATTTTTTTAGTGCTAAACATTACGGTATATAAGTTTTTAGTTAATCTGTGCAAGCTTTAGCTGGATAGCGGTAGCGTCGAGAATTGAAAGGTCGCCATCTTTGTCGAAATCTGACATTCGACCTCTTTCGCTGGTATTATAAACTGAGTAGAATTCATTGTTTGGAAAGCTTTCAAGTCCTGCAAGACAAAGCTGAATCTTAGTTGCATCAAGTATGGAGATAACACCATCGTTGTCCATATCGCCTATAAATTGACCGATTTTTTTCTGTACAAGTACATCTAAAAGTCCATCGTATTTTTCAGGTTCGCTTCTTAAATCAAACAGGTCGTAAAACTTGTTTTCAGAAACATCGTAAACGCCGTATTGGTATCTGAAATTGTGGAATATTGAACAGGATTGTACCACAACATTTCCTATATCCATAGAGATTTCCATATCAAGTGGCTCAAGACCGCTCTGTGCGTTTACAAGCACCCAGTCGAGTGCTTCATTATTGTCATAGTGGTAGTACACCTCGGTGTAGTTATAGTCACCAATAACTTCGTATTGCTCCTTGTACTCTAATTCAAATAAAAAAGGTTCTTTATCAAAATTTATATCAGGTCCAAACTCAAAAAAATCGATGTCTTTAACGATATCACAACTAGCTATTTTTTCAACATCTCCTGCTTTAACAGAAACGATAATCAGACCATAACCTATACTGCAAAGCTCTTCATATTCAATGCCGTTGAATACAACAGGAACAATCTCGTTGTAGTACTGGTTAGTATAAAATTCTTTCAGCTCTTTTCGTGCTTGTCTAATATCAGGCCAGCTAGGCATTTCGGTAGCATTAGGGTTTTCAAGATTAGTCCAGACACTGATAGTTATAAGTTCGTCAGGAGCTCTTGTTTCTAAAACTTTTTGAAGCTCAAAGTCAAGTTTGCTGTCTACTGCAAACGTAGGTAAAACCGACATTGAAAGTAAGAGTGCACAAATGAGTATAAAGCTTAACGTCTTTTTCATAGGATAACCTCCTTACTTAAATGTTACATAAAGAGTTTAGATATTTATGAAGGTTCTGTTTTATTTTAAATTCCTGCGAGTTTGAGCTGAATAGTTGTGGCGTCCAAGATGTCAAGAACACCATCACGGTTACAGTCGCTTGTAAAAGCAACGTTATCGCTATATACATCACCGGTGCTTGGATATTGCACAAGCTTGGCACAAACAAGCTGGATAAGTGTTGCGTCCATTATGCTTAGTATTTTATCGCCGTCAGAATCACCAAAAGGTGAGCCGATTTTGTACATATCCATATATTCAGGCAGGAAAGGATAATCTTGCACTATTGTTTGAGAAAACGGGATAAAGGAGTCTTTTTCAATATCGTACAAGGCGTAACCGAAATCGAATGGTGAATAAAGCCCTGATGCTGTGATTACTCTGTCTCCGATTGCACCCCAGCCAAATACTTCAGGAACATTAGAGTAATGTGCAAAAATAATAGCAAAATCCACTGCGTCGTCACAGTCAATGTCCAACTCTCCGATTTCGTTGTATATAAATTCGTTTTGCGTGTAAGCTTCTGCAGTATCAGGATAGTGCTCAAAAAGTCTATCGATATACATATACTCAACAGCTTCGTTTTCATCTATGCCATTTTCAAAATAGTCAATTGTGGTTACAATATCACAGCTTGCGATTTTTTCAACATCGCCTGCTTTAACGGAAACTATGATGATACCGCTACCAACGAAAACTTCTTCGTATTCAACGCCACTAAACACAACAGGTACAACTTCGGTGTTGTACTGGTTAGTATAGTATTCTTTGAGCTCAGCTCTGGCGGCACTTTTGTCAGGCCAGCTAGGCATTTCGGTAGCATTAGGGCTATAAAGGTTAGTCCACACACAAATATCTACAATGTCATTATCGCCTTTTGTATTAAGAACTTGCAGTAATTTAGGGTGGAGTTTGCTGTTTTCTGCGAATGTCGGGAAAATCGACATTGAAATAATGAGCGCACAAATGATAATAAAGCTTAATGTTTTTTTCATAGCAGTAACCTCCTTACTTGACTGTTACATAAATGGTGTCTTGATAAATAATGTCACCGTTTACGTTATAAAAATAAAAGGTGTAATAATCCGAATGGTCTACATATGGTGAGTCTTTTCCAGCAAAGCTGATACGAACACTGCCGTTTCCGGTGTAATTAACGTTGGCGATGTAAGTGTCGGGAGCTTCAGGTAAAGATATGTCGGAATTTGTTGGAATTACAAAGCAGTAAACTGTAGAACTACCGCACAACAAACTTTCATCGATGTAGCCGACACACATGTCGTCGTTTTCCCACGCAGGAGGGTCGGGTGTATCCTCAGGCTCAGTTGGGGTTGGCTCAGTTGGGGGTTGTGACGGCTTTGGTGGCGCAGTTGGCTTTGTAGGTTGTGTTGTAGGATAGCTGGTTTCCTTTTGAGTAGGCTTTTGGGTTGGTTTCTCAGTTGGCTCTTGAGTTTGAGAGGATGAATTATCACTCTCGCTTTGGGTAGAATTCTCCGTAGGTTCTTCAGTAGGTTCTATGTTTTGGGTTGGTTTTACACTTGTCGGTTTCTCAGGGATAACGCTGTGCACAGTAGCGGTATCAGATGACGTACTATTTGTAGTGCTGTGAGTGATACTTTCGGCAGGTGTTTTTTGAGGAAGGATATCGTTTTTCATAAAGCCGAAAATAGCTACAGCCAAGGCACACGCTAAAACACAACAAGCAACAAACGAGAGCCTGTAATAAAATGACGGGAGTGCAAAAATGTTCTTTTTTTGCGGGAGTTGTGAGGGAAGATTAAGGGCTTTTTCGGTCCAGTGCTGTGGGATTTCGAGGTTTTCGAGGTTGTTGAAATTCACTTTTCTCATACGTCATCACCTCCGTAAATCTGCTTTAGTTTCACTTTTCCGCGTCTGAGCGTTGTTTTTACGGTGTTTTCGTTTTTGCCTAGAATCTGTGCGATTTCGTCTATTTTGTATCGCTCAATATAGTGCAGGTACAAAACATCTCTGTACTTTTTTGACAGCTTCATCAAAGCCCACGAAATATCGCATTTATCCTGAGGGAAATCGACAGAATTCTCCTTTACGTCTTTGAGGGGGAGCAAAGGGGTGTTGTCTCGTATGTAGTTTTTACATTCGTTGATAGCTACGCGAATGAGCCAAGCCTTAAGGTGTTTTTCGTCAGTAAAATCGGGGGATTTTGTGTAGAGTCGGGCAAAAACATTCTGAAAGCAATCTTCTGCATCAGCGTAGTTTTTCAGCCGAACCAGACACACAGAGCCGACGGTTTTTGTGTATTTCACGACAACCTGCTCGTATGTAAGCCCGGCAAACAATTTGTCTGCCATTTTTATCCCCCCTCTATATATTAAAACACGAAATACAGCAAAAAAGTTTCATTTTTAAGAAAAATTTTTTATAAGTCAGGATTTATTAAAAATGTAATAAATTATGGTTTAGGTAAACAAAAAGCCTTCCCCTCAAGGGGAAGCCTGATTTGTAGTCCTGTTGACGTTACGCACGGCGGGCGATTCGTGAATCGCCCCTACGATTGATGGTCCATTTGAGTTCAATTATTCACGTAAACGATAGTTAATCGCAAATAAATTGCCACACCGTTAAAGTGTGGCAATGTGAAAAATGACTTGTCAGTAATTAAAATATCCCGCAAGTTTGAGCTGAATTGATGTTACATCGAGTATGTTTACTCCTTTAAAGAAGTCGATGTCAGCAAGTTTTACCTGTTCGTCAGTAAACTCAACAAGGGATGCAAGGTGTAGCTGAATTTCCGTTGCATCCAGGATGGATACTTCACCATCGAGGTCGGCATCGCCAACAAGCTTGTCAGCGGTGGAAAGTTCTTGTTCCCACTCGACTTTTTCGCCTGAGTTTACAATTGCCTGCTGTACCTGCTCGCTTGAAAGCGATAGCTTGTAAGCCAAGTAGTCTATAATTTTTTGGTCACTATTTCCTGAGTAAACTCTGGCGTTGTCTAAAACGTTAATCAAAGCACCTTCAAACATATCGATCGTTGATATTCCCTGAGGAATACAGGTGCCATAGACTAACCCGATTGAGTTTATCTCAAGACAAGGTCCGTGTTTTTTAGGGTCTTGATTTCTCCAGTAAGCGAAGTATTCGTATCTGCCTGAGTCTGACATACCTTCGTAGTACTCGTTTGTACAGTAGGCGGTGTCGCCAAGAACAGTGGCGTCGAACAGAAGAGGGTAGTGTTCGTTACCGGAATTTGAATAGAAAATGCAGGCATACTGAGTATTTTCTTTGAGAGTTATGTTGTGCTCGGTTAGGTTGTAGGTGTAAATTCCGTCGCCGTCTGTATCAGTGCAGAGCTGTTCTTTGTTGCCCCAATGGTAGAAAGGGTCTTTGCCGTATTCCCAGATGTGGCAGTATATTTTTTGAAATGGTCCCCAGATTTTGGTAACAGTGTTTGTGTCAAAATGGAGCACGGCGTCTTTAATTGTGCTTTGCTCACTTGCAGAAACAGGCACTACAAAAGCTGACAAAATCATCAGCAAACATATAGTAATGCACAATAGCTTTTTCATAGTAGTACCCCCTTATCAGTTGTAGATATAGATGTAGTTTTGAACAGGTGACATAATCAGCTCGTTGTAGAAAACGTACCAGTATTCACCCGATTTTTTGACCACGCCTTTTTCAACAGGGTTGTAGGTTGCTTTTACCATACCGTTGCCCAAGTCTTCGATTTTAGCACGGTGTTCAGTTGCTAGCAGGTTTTCGTCACCCATTAACTCACCTGTTTTGTAGTCGTACAATACGCAGTAAATGTTGCCCTCACCCACCGCTATGCTGGCAGAAAACTCACCGACGCAGATGTTGTTTGCCGTTGTCGGGTCATTGCTGTCGGGTTTGTAGCTTGGGGTGATATTTTGTGGCACTTCAAACATATTGGATTTTGCAGGGGATAAATCAGGAGCGTTGTCGGTGTTTTTTTCTGATGCTTTTGTTTCTTCTGAATTTGTTGTAACGTGTTTTTCGCTGTTATTAAAAGCAAAGATGCAGACGCTAAGTGCAATCACAAGTGCAAAACAAGCTACAACCCACAGAGTTTTTTTGAAAGGTATAATATTGTTTTCCTGTTTTTGAGGCGGAACGTTTTGTGCTTTTTTGACCCAAGTGTTGGGCACTTCAAAATTTTTGAAACTATTGAAATTATGCTCACTCATAAGACTCACCTGTATAAATAATTTTGAGTTTTTCTCTGCCACGGCGTAACAGACTTTTTACGGTGTTTTCGTTTTTGTCTAAAATTTGTGCGATTTGCGAAACCTGGTAGTCTTCAACGTAGTGAAGGTAAAGCACCTGACGGTATTTTACGTCGAGTTTAATTAATGCCCACGAAATGTCGCACTTATCATAAGGAAACGAAACGGTGTCTTTGCTTGAAAATGTGAGGGGTAAAAGTCGCTTTGAATTTCTTAGGAGTTTGTTACATTCGTTGATAGCGACTCGGATAAGCCAAGCTTTTAAGTGTTCTTGTGATTCGAACTGTTTACAACTTTGATAAAGTTTGAAGAAGGTGTTTTGGAAGCAGTCTTCGACGTCAGCGTAGTTTTTGAGTCGCATAAGACAAACGCCTGCAACAGTTTGCTTGTACGCATCTATGACTTGTTCGTATGTCATATTGGCAAAACGTTTTTGCTCCATCTTTTCACCCCTTCACTAATAATATCCACGAGAGCATACTATGGTTGCACTATATAAAAATTTTACCAGAAAAAGCGAACAAATAAAAGCCACAGCATTAACTGTGACTTTTATTACTTAAATTTATCGTATTACTTTTTTACAAAACCGTCTGCAAGATAGTTAATCTCGGTTTCTTCCATTGAAAGATAGTCGATGTCGCCATCATCAAGCAGGCCTGCTTCGTACATTGCTTTGAGATTTTTCTTGTCGTCAACATCTTTGTATTTTACAGTTGCGATGAAGTAGTCGGCTGTCTGGCTGTATGTTACTGTGCAGAAGCTCAGCGACTCTTCTGCCTTGAACTCGCCTTTTGTCAGAGTAGCATAAGCGTCAGCCTCTTCTTTTGTGTAACCGTCAATCGGGAAGTAGTAGGTATCTACCATTTCTATTATAACGTCGTTTTCAAAGCCGTACTCGGACTTTTCAACGTAGCCATCTGGTTCTGCGTAAGCAAGTGAACAGGTTTCTTCGGTTAAAAACACAGCCGGTACTTCGACTATGTAGTTAGTTTCGAAGATTTCTTCGTATGTAAGACCTGTGACAACATCATCGTCGAACTCATAGTCAGTTGTGTAGTCAGAGAAATCGCTGTAGCTTGAAAAGTCAGAAACAGTATCATTCATAACGTCTTTGGCGACGACGAATCCGAGTATACCGGTGATGGTAACAATCGCAATCACAAAAACAACAATTCCTATTATAATGCCGACAATGCAACCTGTGCTGGTTTTCTTAGGTTTTACAGGTGGCTGTGGATTAAGGTTAGCGTTGTATGGCACAGAGCCAGCATACTGTGGTGCAGTCTGCTGAGGCTGATAAGCATCAGACTGAGGTGGCTGGGCATAAGGCACAGCACTCGGTGTTTCCTGCTGAGGCTGAGCAACAGGTGTTGAGGCAGGCTCATAAATTGCACTCTGTGGCTGTGATGTGTTTTGAGTTTGCTGTGGTGTACCGCAGTTGTTACAGAATTTTGCACCGTTTTCGAGTTCGTGTCCGCAATTATGACAAAACATAGTTATCCTCCTTAGATGTGTCTACTGTTTGTTGGTTACTTCGATTTTACCACTAATACTTTATTTTTACAAGTAATTACACAAAAACAAGCCGATTAACGGGAATCGGCTTGCTGTTTGTTATAAATTTTAGTCTTTTTCAACAGTTTTCATCGTGAACCAGAATGTTGAGCCCTGACCCAAGGTTGATTTTACACCGTACTGTGAATCGTACTGATTGAGAATGTTTTTGACTATGGAAAGTCCGAGTCCTGTGCCAACAACAGCCTGCTTGTGTTCTTTGTCAACCTTGTAGTATCTGTCCCAGATGTACGGGAGCTTATCTTCTTCAATTCCCATACCGTGGTCAGTTACTTCGACACAAACCTCGTTGTTTTTGGTGGTTTGCTTTACAATTATGGTTTTGTCGTTACCGGAGTAATTGATGGCGTTGTTAATCAGGTTGTACAGCACCTGTGAGATTCTGAGCTCGTCAGCGTAAATGTAGACATCGCTGTCGTATTCAAACTGAATATCGTAGCCACCTTGTTCGGTGAGCTTGTTGTATCGTTTAAAAATATCTTTGATGCAGTCTGTCAGACACAGAGTTTTGTTTTCCATAGCCACTGTCCCTGATTCAAGCTTTGAAATATCGAGCAGGTCGTTTACAAGCTGTGACAGACGGTTTGCCTCGTCAATAATAATCTGGACATTTTCGGGCGAATTTTCGCCGGGGATGTCACGCATTACTTCGCTGTAGCCTGTAATCATTGTCAGCGGTGTACGCAAATCGTGCGAAATATTTGCGATAAGCTCTTTTCTCAGTTCGTCCACCTTTTTCAGCTCGTGAGCAGAGTAGGTCAGCGTGTCGTTAAGCTCGCACAGCTCTTTGTAGTTGCCACCCGAGAATGTAAGGTCGTAGTTTTGCTGAGCCAACAGCTTTGCCTTTTTGGTTGTATCGTGGATTGGCTTTGAAACGTAGTGTGAGGTGACAATTGCAATGAACACACTTATTAACAGGATGAAGATAGTTATAATGACAAACTGGATTTTCAGCGTGCCTAAGACACTTGCGTCAGGAGCGATGTCCGATTCAACAACCACAAGGTGGTGGACGTTTCGGGTGTCGGTTAACTGAGCACAGGTGAGCAGTTCGGACGAATCGTTTTCAAGTATCGGGTGAAAACCATTTGGTCCGTTTGCACTGTTTAAGTATTTGCTTTCTTTTTTCTCCACTACTTTTCCGCCGTTTTTGACAGCTTTCTCGTAGTATTCCACAACAGAGTTGTATTCTGTTAGCTTTTTGGAGCTGGTGAAATCGTGAGGAATATAAACAGGGTCGAGTATACGTCCGTCACGGAAAGGATATACAAGATATATGGAAATATCCATATCATTTTGCTCTTCGATTTCTTTTACAATTGAGTCGAGGTCTTCGTTTGCAATGTTGCGTATTATGGACGCCGCACAGCGTTCAACCTGAGTTGCCTCTATTGTGCGGTAGACCGCATCGAAAAGCACAGCCTGAAAAAACCACATAACCGCAATGAGAAGCAGTGAAAACAGCAAAAACGCAAGCGACAGGTAGACCCTTAAAGACAGTTTTTTGTCAGTTAGTTTCAAATCGGTATCCCACCCCTCGAAGTGTTACAACAAGATTTGCGTAGTCTTTGAGACTTTTTCGAAGAAGTTTGATGTGAGTGTCGAGCGTTCTGTCGTCGCCAAAAAAGTCGTATCCCCAAACCTTGCTTATCAGCGTTTCACGGGTAAGGGCAAGTCCTTTGTTTTTGACCATAAAGAAGAACAGGTCGTATTCTTTTGGTGTCATATTGATTCGCTCTCCGTCAATCTCAACGGTTCGTGCCGAAAAATCAACGCACAAGCCCTTGTATGTAAAGCGGTCAGCGACAGTTTTAATTGACTTGTTAGAGCGTTTTAAAATTGCTGATACTCGCATCATAAGCTCTTTTGGAGAAAACGGCTTTACAACGTAGTCGTCAACACCTAGCTCGAAGCCGTGGATTTTGTCGTACTCTTCGCCCAATGCCGACAGCATAATAATCGGTGTGCTTGAGAAAGCTCTTATTCTTTGGGCGGCACCAAAGCCGTCAAGCTCAGGCATCATAATATCCATAATGATGAGGTCAAACTCGCTTTTCTTGCACATTTCAACAGCGATTAAGCCGTTTTCTGCTTCAAAAACCTCGTGACCTTCAAAAGTCGCATATTTTTTAATCAGCTCTCTGATTCTAAATTCATCGTCAACTATAAGTAACTTGCTCATATAAACGCCTCTCTTTTCATTTTTACTTTACACGTATAATGTGATAGTTTTATGTTGGAAACAAAATTATTAATATATCTTTTATTGTATCATTTTAGTTAAATTAAAGCAAATGGTTTGAGCTTATACGCAAAACAAAACAGGTGCTGTTGATAAACAGCACCTGCTCTGCGGTTATATTTTTAAGAGAATTATGAAAAAGCTTAGTTAATGTGAATCCTTAAGATTCTTAAATTGCAAGAATCAACTGTTTGTGTTGTTCCCTGCGCTCTTGACTGTGACTAAAGTATATCACAAAATACCTTAAATATTGCTAAAGTGACACGAACAAGGAATAAACGTGCATAATTCGGAATTACGGTTTTTTTAAGGGCAAATTAGTGCCAGAGTAAGACTTAAACAAGCTAAAAAATGAGATAAACACTATGTTTTTGGGCACAAATGTTTTTGCACAAAAAAACAAAAGCAACCTAAGAATAGGATTGCTTTTGCTTTTTAAAGGATATATATTATCAGATTATTCTGTCGTAGTTAAACAAACGAATTTAAAGCCGTTATCTGTTGCGTAGCTTTCTGCCGCTGTGCCTGCATAGCCGTGGATAGTGAAGTTTTCAATAGGTGCGTAGCCATCGTCTGTGACGCAGTAGCCAAAAGCGAACTCGCCGATTGATTCAACGCCTTTTCCTAAAGTAACGTTTTGAAGATTGTCAAAACCTGCAAAACATTCACTTGGGATATTCTTAATAGAATCCGGAATTGAAATTGATGTTACCTCACTGTCTTCCATCATGTAGCAATTAAATGTATCTGCAAGATTGGTTACAGGCAAGTCAAACAATGTGTCTGGAATTACAATGTCGGTGTCTTCACACATATATCCTACTATTCTAATCTCTCTGGCCTGTGCATCAACGCAGTATGCAAAGCCGTTACTGTCGTACTCGCCAAAGGTAATGTAAGGGCAAGCGCTGTTTTCTGATTTTCCGATGGTATATATTCCGTCAATCGGTGAAAGTTGTTCGCCGTTATACTCTAATGATAAAATTTCACCAACGAGCTGTTGAATTGTGAAGTTGTCGTCTGTAACTGTTAAGGCAGCCATCGGGTCGAAATTGTTAGCTTCGTACGTACCTTCAAAGCCCATATTGTCACATACATAGCCAAAAGATACAACGGAATAGTCATTTGCTGTGCAGTTTTCAAATGTGCAATTTTTGTAATCGTCAAGAGTGAACAGTGTAGCGATATATCCGCCTACAGATGTGCTGTTGTTTGCTGAGCAATCTGTGAATGTACAGTTGTTTGAAATACCTGATACAAGAGATGCATACATACCCTCGATTGCCTTAACTGTCGAGTTGTTGAAATGACAGTTGATAAACTGGGAGTCCTTTGCTTCGGTGGTAAGTACGCTGGCAACAAAGAAGCCTTCGACATAAGCGTTATCAAAGTTAAGGTCTTTGATAACAGAATTTTTTACACAATCAAATAGAGCAGATGAGTTTTTTGAGTCATCGTCTATATAAAGGTTTTTAATAGTGTGACCGTTACCATCAAAGGTTTTGCCGTAAAGATTAATAGGCTGACAGTAATGCATAACATCCGTTGTAGCAAAGTCTAGGTCTGTGTTAAGCTCAATGTAGGTGCAGTTAGTGTTTGTTGTGTAGAATGTTAAAAAGTCATCCATATTGTTGATATGGAAAGTGCAATTGCTTACTTTTTCGCATAGACCTTTGAGTAAGCAGTAAGTGTTGTTTACGGTGTTGCTTGTTGCGTTTTTATCTGATAACACCTTTTTTGCTGTACGGATAGTGCTTTTAAGCTCAGCGACAAGTGCATCATCCGCATTTTCATCAGGTGTAAGTTTTTTTGCTTCTTTAACAAGAGCTTTGAGCTCTGATTTGTCAACAGACAGGTCGCTTGTGTACGCTTTGATTGTGGCATAGCTTAAACCGTCATAGTCTGCTAAGTCTGTCCACTCGTTTTCTGTGTCACTTATGTAGCTTTTTCCAAATGATTCTGTATCATAGTCTATTTCTGTTTTGAATTCCGTAGTAAGATAATCGCCTTCAATTACTACAGAGAAAATGTCGCCTTCCTTAAACACAATGTCGTTTGGAACTTCAAGACAGTGTGTTCCTGTGAAGCTGATGTGTGTTGTGAATTCATCGAGCAATTCGCCATCAACAGGTGAAGTGTAATTTTCGTTTAATTTGTAAATCTTTGTTGTTACTTCTGTTGGATAAATGTTTGAAAAGCAAATCTGCTCGAGCTTTTCGTCTGAATTTGCTGTGTAAACATTTGCGGCAGAGAAAAAGCCTGACTCTGCTTCTGAGTATGCATACATACCACCTGTTGTCTGATGCTGGTACACATTGTCAAAGCTCTCAGCGTCCTGCATTACAAACTGTGACATATTATTTACCTGGCTTTCGTATGAAGCCCAGAAGTAACCTTTGTACTCATCTTTTACATCGCCCTGGTAGTTTTCGCCCCAGCTGTTTTTGCACAACCAGGCACCATCGCTTTGTACATTACAATCAGGGTGGAAGTTGTCTTTGCTGAAGTTGTCGTCCCAGCCGATTACTGTAACCGCGTGACTGCCGTTTGGATAACTACCGTAAATTGAAGTACCGTCATCGTAGTATGTTTCCATACCGTCTGATATGTAGGAGTTCTCAGGAAAACAGTTGTAGGAGTAGTAAACAGCACCGTTTTCCATAATTTTCTGCTTAACAAGGTCAATATCGTATGGAAGCTGTGTGAATTCCTTTAATCTGTAGTCAGAGTAAAAACGATAACATTCAGGATAGCCTTTGTCGAAATCATCATAGCTGATGAGCTCTTCAGGGTAAGCGCCAAAGCCGTTTGAAAGGCTGTCGGCGGCATATTCGGCAATACCACCGCTTGAACCCATACTTGGGTCGTAGAGGTAGTCACCAAAAAGAAAAGATGACACGTCATCTATGTTTGAACGCAGATACCACGCATTACCTGTTTCAGATAAATCGAGTGTGTCGCTGGTTTCGTTTCCTAAGCCTTGTGTAAGGATACTTGATTCCATTGAAGCTGTGGATGCAAATGCCCAGCAAAAACCGTAGTCTCCCTGATCTTTTACGCTTGTTGATCTTCCGTAATCACGCAGGTCATAGCTCTCAGGCAGAGCTGTTTTCGTTCTTCTTAGTGGAGTACATCCGTTTATATCTACCTCGTTACCGTTTTCATCGAGGTATGTTGATGTATTGTTTTCTGCCTGTAGTGTGATAGTTTTGATTTGTGTTGTGTTTGCTTTGTCAGTTTCCTGAGCACCTGTGGAAAAAGAACACAGCAAGCTTGTCAGTAATAATACGACAAGAAATACGCAAAGACTTTTCTTGAACATAAATTTTTCTCCTTTAGTTTTATTTTTTCACAAACAGACACAAGATAGCACAAAGGCAGAATAAAAACCGTTAATAGGCACGAGTTGGGAAACAACGCACTCAAAACGGAAAAATGGCTGTGGCTAGTATAAATCGATGTTGAAATATAGGTAAAAATAAATTATACTAGTATGCACTGAGGTGAAAATATGAGAATAATCAAAGCAGAAGACATCAAAAATACAGTTAAAGCGTTGTTTATCAGCCTTAACTGCGAGATTGGTGACGATATAACAAAAGCACTCAAAGACGGCTTGAATGTCGAAGAAAGTGAAACCGCAAAGGCGGTGCTCACTCAGCTTCTGACTAATAATGAGATTGCAAAAAACGAGCAGATTCCGATTTGTCAGGATACCGGTATGGCTATACTTTTTGTCGAGTACGGTGACAAGCTGATTATCGATGGTGATTTTGATGAAGCTGTGAATCAGGGTGTCAGAGAAGCATATATAGACGGCTATCTGAGAAAATCTGTGGTTGATGACCCTGTTTTTGATAGAAAAAACACCTGTGACAACACCCCTGCTGTTATACATACAAAGATTGTGTCGGGTGAAGTGCTGAAAATCACCGCAGGTTGCAAGGGTTTTGGAAGCGAAAATATGTCAAAAACCAAGATGCTTGCGCCGTCGGCAGGAGTCCAAGGCGTCAAAGACTTTGTGCTAGACACCGTAAGGCAGGCAGGTCCTAATCCGTGTCCGCCGATAGTTGTCGGTGTCGGGGTTGGCGGTACTTTTGAGCAGGCGGCTGTTATGGCTAAAAGGGCGACGTTTGGACGTGCTGACAGCGAAAATGCCGACGAAAGATACGCAGAGCTTGAGCGTGAGTTGCTCCAAAAAATCAACGAAATGGGCATTGGCCCTGCAGGACTTGGCGGAAAAACCTCGGCACTTTGCGTCAACATTGAGTACGCACCAACCCACATTGCGTCTATCCCTGTAGCGGTAAACATTTGCTGTCACGCCGCAAGACACAAAAGCGTAGAACTGTGAGGTAGCTATGAGCATAAAACTTACATTACCACTGAAAAAAGAAGATATAAAAAACCTTAAAGCAGGCGACAGCGTTCTGCTTTCGGGTGAGCTTTACACAGCTCGAGATGCCGCTCACAAGAGATTTTACGATATGGTAAACAATGGCGAAAAAATGCCGATAAATGTCGAAAATCAAACCATTTACTACGTTGGTCCTGCTCCTGCAAAGCCTGGTTGTGTTATCGGACCTGCAGGTCCTACATCGTCATATCGTATGGACAAGTATGCCCCGATGCTCCTTGATATGGGCTTGTCCGCTATGATTGGCAAAGGCGAGCGCAACGACGAGGTTATAAGCTCGATTGTTAAAAACGGAGCAGTTTATTTTGCCGCAATCGGTGGTGCCGCCGCTTTAATTTCAAAAAGCATTGTTAAGGATGAGCCTGTGTGCTTTGAGGATTTGGGCACAGAAGCGGTTCACAAATATACCGTCAAGGATTTTCCGTGCATTGTTGCAATTGACTCTAACGGCAACGATGTTTATAAAAGATAAGAGTTTAAACGTTGATAAATTTGCAGTGGTTGATGTTATATTGACTTGATTCATTGCACCAAAAAACAGCCATCGTGGGATATCCACGGTGGCTGTTTATGTTTAATCTTGCGTGTTACATTTTGTTTAGGTATTCGTCAACGATGTCCGCTGCCATTTTTACAAGCTCTTTGCACGGACGCTTTTTGTAATACTCACTTGTTCTGCTTTCAGGTGTAGGGTCGCTCTTTTTCTCTGTTAGTCCGAGCAACTCCTTGCAGATGATTGAGCCGTTTTCCTCTTCGAATTTCTTAGCCATAGCCTGAATGTGAGAGTACAGCTCCATTTTTGCAGTTGTGTCAGTCGGTGATGTGTAGCCGTGCTTCATATCAAAAACCATAAACATACCGCTTACTGCGCCGCAGACCTCTCTGAGTCTGCCCATACCGCCGCCAAAGCCGGAGCTTAATTTCATAGCTGTTTCAAACTCGAGTCCCAAGTCTTCGCAGAAAGCACCGAAAACCGCCTGCGCACAGTTGTAGCCTTCCAAAAACAAAGCCTCTGCTTTCTCGCCTTTAGTCATAATTTCACCTCCGTTATTTATGTGAAAGTAAATCAGTAACCCATTGAGTGTGTAAATCCGATTTCACTCTAAAAAACATAAAGACCGCCATTAAGACGGTCTTTATATAAAAGATTATGTTTAGTTAATTAGATAAGGCCAGCTACCATTAACTGGATCTGTGTAGCGTCCATGATAGAAACTTCGCCGTCACCGTCAGCGTCAGCTGCGAGCTTAACGTCGTCTGTGAGCTCTACAAGACCAGCAACGATTAACTGGATCTGTGTAGCGTCCATGATAGAAACTTCGCCGTCACCGTCAGCGTCGCCTACAACGTATGATGGGTGTGGAGCTGATGGCTCTGTTGGCTTTGTATCTGGCTCTGATGGAGTCTGCTTGCCAACGTGGTTGCCGTTCTCGTCAAAGTGGTCGTCACGGAGACAGTTTGTCTCGTCGCCATCAGCTGTGAAGCCGTAGCAACCGTTGCCGTAGTAGTAGTACCACTCACCGCCGCATGTAGCCATACCTGAAAGCTCGGCAATAGATGTAACGTCTGGGTCGATAACGAAGATCATGTTGTCAAAGTTCTCTGTACCGTCTGGGTAGTTTGGTGACTCACCGATATCGTAGTACTCAGATGGAATGTT
>JAFUOM010000077.1 GCA_017481885.1 Ruminococcus sp. | reverse complement strand
CTCAGCTTTGTAACTGACAGCACAAATCTCACCGACGATTACACTCGTAACAATATCCGCCACAACGTTGTGCCTGTTTTGCGTAGCATCAATCCAGACTTGAGTGATGCAATAAGCCGTATGTGCGACACCATGACGGATGTTAAATTATACTTAGATAAAATTTCTTTAATAGAAATAAACAACTGCAAAACCGAATACGGTTACGACTGCAAAAAACTCCTCAGCCTTGACAAAGCGGTGTTATCCCACGCTCTTTGTATGATAGCAAAAAACAGCGGTGCTGATATCTCGCATCGTCACGTAGAGCTGATTATCAAAGCGTTGGAGGATTTCGGTAGCGTTGATTTAACTGAGTCTAAGCGTGCTGTGTGCAAACAGGGCGTGCTCAGGATTGTCGACAGCACTTTAGATGAAAAATGCGATGGTGCAGACGAGGTAGCATTTTTAAGTAGCGGTTTTGCGGAATATATTTCTAACAAAGAATTAAAAAATATTAATAGAAAGTTATTAACTAACTGTATCAACTGTGATATAATCACAAACAGTACGGTTTTAAGAACAAGAAAAGAGGGCGATGTGTTTACGCTCTCGAACAGAAACGTCACAAAATCTTTGAAAAAGCTTTTTAACGAGCTGAAAATTCCTGCGGAAAAACGCAGTAAGCTCAAGCTTGTCGCAAACGGCAACACTGTTTTGTGGATAGAAGGTATCGGCGTTTCGCAACAAGGAAAAGTTAACACTAATAATGAGGGTGCCTACTTAATTACAGGGGGAAATTATGATTAAAGATGTGGAAAGAGTTTTAATTACTCAAGAACAGATTGAAGAAGCTGTACAGCGTATTGCTAAGCAGATTGAAAAAGACTACGAAGGCAAAGAGGTTCTTTTTGTAGGACTTTTAAAGGGTAGTATTGCGTTTATGGCTGACCTTATCAAAGCTTACGACAAAACTTGTACAATCGACTTTATGGCTGTGTCCTCTTATGGTGCAGGCACAGAAAGCTCAGGTAGAGTTAATATTGTCAAAGACCTTTCTCAGCCTATCGACGGCAAGGACATTGTTATTGTTGAAGACATTATCGACTCAGGCAACACTCTGTCTTTCATCAAAGCATATTTTACGGCTAAAAATGCTAATTCAGTAAAAATCTGTACTCTGCTCAACAAACCATCACGCAGAGTTGTTAACATAGATGTTGATTACATAGGCTACGATATTCCTGATGAGTTCGTTATCGGCTATGGTCTTGATTACAACGAACACTACAGAAATCTCCCTTATGTAGGAATTTTAAAACGCAGTGTTTACTCATAATTTTTGCGAATATATCAATACTAGTGTAAGGAGTGAATGGTATTGGAAAAGAAAAATCCAAACAAGTTAAAAGGTCTGCTTTTGTACATCGGCATTCCTGTTATCATCATTTTGATTGCGGCTTGGTTTTTCTCTTTGAATCAGGTTGAAAAACCAACATACTCAGAAATGGTGTCTTACTTCGAAGACCAGAAGGTTACAGAGTTTTCTGTAAACGGTAACTCAGCGTTATTAAAGGTTAAACTCGAAGACGGCACAACTGTTGAGCACAAGCTGATGGACTGGGAGACCTTCAAGGAAGACGTGTGGGATGATATCGAAAAGTACAACGATACTCACGCAGAAGAGATGAAGATTGACCTCATCCCAAGCTCAGACAGCTCAATCTGGGTTGACCTTATTCCGACAATTATTCTGGTTGTAATTTTCATTGCTTTCTGGCTGTTCCTTATGAAGCGAATGGGCGGCGGTGGAATGGGCTCAAAGGAGCTTAATTTCGGCAAAGCTAAGTTCAAGAACAGTGCTGACGAAAAGAAAAAGACAACATTCGACGATGTTGCCGGTGCAGACGAAGAAAAAGAAGAGCTTAAGGAAATCGTAGAATTTTTGAAAGCTCCAGATAAATACAACGCACTTGGTGCCCGTATTCCAAAGGGTGTGCTTCTTGTTGGCCCTCCTGGTACAGGTAAAACCTTGCTTGCAAAAGCTGTTGCAGGTGAAGCAGGCGTTCCGTTCTTCTCAATTTCAGGTTCTGACTTTGTTGAGATGTTCGTCGGTGTCGGTGCATCCCGTGTGCGTGACCTTTTTGAAACAGCAAAGAAAAACTCACCTTGTATTATTTTCATCGACGAGATTGACGCAGTAGGTCGTCAGCGTGGTACCGGTCTTGGTGGCGGTCACGATGAGCGTGAACAGACTTTGAACCAGTTGCTTGTTGAAATGGACGGTTTCGGTGCTAACGAAGGTGTGATTATGATTGCAGCTACAAACCGTGCCGATATCTTAGACCCTGCTCTTTTACGTCCTGGTCGATTTGACCGTCAGGTGCTTGTTGGTTATCCTGATATCAACGGCCGTGAGGCTATCCTCAAGGTTCACGCTAGAGAGAAGCCTCTTGCTCCTGATGTTAACCTCAAAACTATTGCAAAAACAACAGCAGGCTTTACAGGTGCTGATTTGTCAAACCTTCTTAACGAAGCGGCACTCTTGTCAGCTAGAAAAGACAAAAAAGCTATCACAATGGCTGAGATTGAAGAAGCTACAATCAAGGTTGTTGTTGGAACTGAGAAGAAGAGCAGAGTTATGTCTGACCGCGAGAAAAAGCTCACTGCTTACCACGAGGCAGGCCACGCTATTGCATTTTACGCTTGCGAAACTCAGGACCCTGTACACCAGATTTCGATTATCCCACGTGGTATGGCTGGCGGTTACACAATGCCACTGCCTACCGAGGACAGGTCGTACTGCTCTAAGAAAGAGATGCTCGAGGATATTATCGTATCACTCGGTGGTCGTGTTGCAGAAGCTTTGGTGCTTAACGACATCTCAACAGGTGCGTCAAATGATATCGAAAAGCTCACAAAAACAGCCCGTAATATGGTTATCCGTTATGGTATGAGCGATACTCTTGGTCCAATCAACTACGGTTCAGGTTCAAACGAAGTTTTCATCGGCCGTGATATGGGTCAGGTTAAGGATTACTCAAACGAAACAGCCGCTAAGATTGACAAGGAAGTTCACGACATCGTTACTGATGCGTACAAGAAAACCGAGGATATCTTAAACGCTCATATGGATAAGCTCCACGAAGTTGCGGGTTATCTTATGAAGTACGAGAAGATGAGCGGCGAAACTTTCGAGCAGGTAATGCTTGGCACTTATGTGGAAGAAGTAGAAGAAGCAACAGCTGAAACTGTTGAGGAAAATTCTACAGAAGAATAATAATTACTATGAGACGGGGCGGACGGTTGTTCGCCTCGTTTTGGACTAATAATTTAAGTTTGGAGGTGCACTATGTCATCGGATAAAATTGTTATAAAAGGTGCACGTGAACACAATCTGAAAAATGTAGACGTTGAAATCCCTAGGGATAAGCTGGTTGTTATGACAGGTTTGTCAGGTTCCGGTAAGTCATCCCTTGCGTTTGATACTATCTATGCCGAGGGTCAGCGCAGATACGTTGAAAGCCTTTCGTCTTATGCACGAATGTTTTTAGGACAGATGGAAAAACCGTCGGTTGATTCTATCGACGGGCTATCTCCTGCAATTTCAATTGACCAGAAAACCACTTCCAAAAACCCACGTTCAACTGTCGGGACAGTAACCGAGATTTACGACTACCTGCGTTTACTTTACGCACGAATCGGTGTTCCACATTGTCCTGTCTGCGGTAAGACTATCGAACAGCAGACGGTTGACCAGATTGCCGACAAGGTCTTACAGCTCAAAGAGGGCACGAAAATCCAGATTATGGCTCCTGTCATCAGAGGCAAAAAGGGTGAGCACAAAAAAGAGTTCGAAAGTGAGGAGCATCTAAAAGCATGGCTTCTGAGGGTTACAATAAATCTCACAAAGGATTTATTAACATCAGCGTGGATTAAACGGACTGAGGCTCTTGATGATAACATCAAAGCTCCCGAACATGAGAAAAGTGACTTATATTATGCGCTTTTCAAACTACCTCAAAAATACAGAACGGT
>JAFUOM010000009.1 GCA_017481885.1 Ruminococcus sp. | reverse complement strand
GTAGCCTTCTTTTCTGGCTTTAGAAGCAAAGTAAGTATACTTGGTTCTAGCCTCTGACTCGCCAGCAAAAGCTGCCTTTAAGTTAGCTTCAGTTTTTGTACCTTTTAAATTCATAATCATACCTCCGTATTTTTATAAAAATTATTTAACATAACATTAAATTCTTCATAAGAAAAAAGACAGTTCATTGCGCTTATCATCGCATTGGTGCTCAGATATGTCGGTAATCCTAAATACGAAAGCACCGCTTCCCTGTTTTGCTTTGAATTATCCATACCGCAAAGACCGCACTCAAAGAAATCAAGCTTTGTAATTTCTCGCACGTTATCACGCTTTTCTTCGCCAATTATAGTAGCACCTGATTTTAATATAGCATTGACAAGTTCATCTCGATTTATACCTTCAACACCAAGCTTGCCTTCTTTTGACGGTTCAGTCTTTCGCTTTTCCTTGCCAAAAATCGTCGGCACATAACAATGCTTGACCTGACTTTTGTCAGTAATACCGGAAAGGAAATTGCGAAGCACAAAGCCTGCTGAGTCAACATCAGTCATTATTAGTATTCCTCGAGTTTTTGCAACATTGCGGATAAGCGTTTGCGCTTCCTTGTTATTGAAAACTCTGAATCCGTTTAATGTAATTATAGACGATGAAATAACATTTTGCAAATGTATTTTGTCGTATTTTCCTTCTACAACAACAGCTTCTTTTAGTTCAAGCTTTTTAAATTCAGACATCGTAATCTCCTCGCGCAATCATAATAAGCTTTGAAATCAGCTTTTCAAGTTCAACACGTGGATTTACCGTCACGCTGACAAGTCGCTCATTCAAATCAAGAAGCTCACTCAAACTCTGTCGCAATGCAACTGTCGAAATGCGTCTTGACTGCTTTGACATTTTATCAAGCACCCATGCACGATTTTTATATGACAGTTCATCTGCCATCACTTTTACTGGAACACCGCTCTCGAGTGCTACCCTTGCTCTGTATGTGTCAACATAAGCATTCGCAAGAGCGATTACAATAGCCACTGGCTCTTCTCGCTGATAAAACAGAACATCTATCGTCTGCATTGCTTTATCAAAATTCAACGCGACTACATAATCAAACAAATCATAAATTTTAGCCTGCAAATTCTTTGCGACTAAAAGCTCAACCATTTCGTCAGTAATCTCCTGTTCACCCGAAAAAGATGACAGCTTTTCAATCTCACTGCGCAGTACTCTCAAATCATTTGTACAGATTCCTATTAACTTTGATGCCAGAACAGGACTTATTTTACTGCCACATTCATTTGCCCATTTGCACACAGTTTTTTCCAGTGACAACTCACTTCTTTTCTGCAAATCAGCAACCACGCCGTTTTTTTCGAATATATCCCTGATTTTCTTGTACTTTTTAGTAGCCTTCTGTGGTGGTGCAAGAGTCGGCATAGTCATAATCAAAACAGTTGTATCAGGCAAGTTCTTGGTAATCCTCACAACAGCTTCAACATCATCTGCAGACAAACTCTCCAAATCCAAATCTGTTATCTTCACACAGTTTTTGTCGCACATAAACGGAACAACATCACACGCAACACTAACATCTGATATATCGGAATCGTTATCAAACACGTGAAAATTAAACTCCACAGGATTGTCACCCATCAGCTTTTTGATAAGGATATCGGTGTACGTGGTGACAAGCATCTTCTCTTCACCATCGATAAAATACAGATTGCTGTATTGCTTAGAAGAAATATGCTTTTTAAACTCAGATTCTTTTAAAATCGACACTTTTACACCACCTCCACAATTTCAATATCTTTATCTGATGTGAGCAAAGCTCTTTTATAGCAAACATCAGTCGCTTTTAATATGTTATCAGCCCAGCTTTCATCTGCACTGATAATAAGCGTATCACAAGTAAGAAGTTCTGCATTCAGCGGACTATTGTTAATAATAATATAGTCAGCACTCCTATAAGTTTCAGGAATGTTTTTCGCATCAATAAACGGTGGCAGAATAAGAGATGTGCTCACTTGTGTTTTTAAATAAATGATATATCCCTCGTCAGTCCAAATATACTGTGCTTTTGCATTGTCACCTAGCTCAACTGTACAATCTCCATCAGGCACAATAAAATCGTCAACTGTATCAGGAATTGTTACGCTTCTCTTAGTATCATACAGCAAAATGTCTGATATTGCAAACACTTTTGTAAGGGCATAAAGCGAAGTGACCGATGTAAGATTATCAGAAACGCTGGATACAAAATCAACTCGGTTTGTCTTATGCTCAATCTTACTCACCGCTTCGTACACCTTACTCTTTCTGCTGTCAAGCTCAAGCACCGCAGTAATTGAATTATCGCTGTACATAATTGCCGTGCCATTTACGACACTGAAAACATCAATATTTGCCACTTTGCTATTAAGCAAACCGCTTGTAATATAGCCTGTTAGAAAAACTGCAAGTGCCGAACACGCAAAAGCCTTAATTGCAACGGTTTTGTTTTTGCACAATAGCATCATACAAAACATAACAGCATACATCAAAACCCATAGATAAACAAAGTTATTAGTTACTGTAAGATACGCAAACGGTATTGATGCAAAAAGCTCAACCAACCACAATGAAAAATGAGCCAAAATCTCAATACACACAACAAGTACGGGTGTTAAAATTTTAGTCACAAGCGGAATATAGTAAACGAGAGCTAATGCAGCAGTAAGATACAACAAAGCCCATATTGGTAAATACATAATAAAGGTAGCTATAACCGACACAATTGATGTAGCACCAAAGAACAATACTGACAACGGCATTGTCACAACAAAGACGCTGATGTTAACACAAATAAGCTCAATCGAACCGATTTTAAACTTGTTCCATAAACGGACAAAGAAGCTTACTAACCAGCTTTCACCTTTGTATTTCGTCACCTTAATTCTTTCAAAGCATTTTGAATATAGTGGTAGTGCAAAAACTATAATAGCGAAAGATGCCGCAAACGAAAGTATAAGACCTACATCTCCGACAGAATACGGATTCGCTATAGTCAGCACAATTGCGGCAAGTCCCAGAGAATTAAGAGAATACGTCTCACGAGAAAGCATTAGTCCAAGGCAATACACAAGCATCATAACACCGCTTCGTACTACAGACGGTGTATAACCCGTAACAGCCATATATAGGAACACAAAAGCCACGCAAATCGTTACATATATATGCCGTTTTCTATAATACTTTTCGACTAACAGCATAAATAACGATGTTAAAATAGAAAAATGCAGACCTGAAACAACTACAAGGTGGCTGATACCTGCTCTTTTGAACAGCTGATAAGTTTCGTCACCAAGAACGTGTTTGTCACCAACCAGCAACGCACTGCAAAGTCTGAACGAGTCATCGTCCAAAACATCCCTTAACGCTTCTCGAACACATTGTCTAAGCTTAATTGCCCAATAATAAGGACGATAGTGCTCACTTCTTAATACAACACATTGCGGATTTCCGTAACCAAAATCGCCTATCAGAAAACACTTTTGAGAAAGTAGCGTTTCGTTGTCAGTTTTTTCAAGCTCAACATTTGTCTGAACAACATCGAACGGGTCAATATTCAGCAGTTCGTTATGCAAAACTGAGATTCTCACACTGTCTTCACTATCACCGATTGACTTTGTCTTAAATGTATACTGATAAACTCCGTAACGTTTCACAGGTTCTTCAATAAGCGTAGCGGTTATTTCACCGTTATATCCGTCGTATTTATCAATTATTCTTTCGTACACAAATTCGGTGTAACCAATATTAACAACACAACTTAATAGTGCAACAAAAGCAATTACGGGTAGGTAAATTGTTTCTCTGCTCTTTTTAAAGACTAGCAACAACACAAATGCAACAAGTGAAACAGCACCAATTACACAAGCACAAGTACGACCCATATAAAAAACGACTGCCAGTACGGATAAGTAAGTTAAACCTATCTGTGCTATCAGTCGTTTCATAATTTTCAGTCCTTAAATTTATTTAAAAAACAGAGGAAGTTTCTCTAAGAAAATGATATCATCTCTGTCAGCAGCATCGCCTTCTGCAAGCACAGCTGCTTTACCTACTACATTTGCACCCGCTTTCTGAGCAAGTTCCTCAAGAGCAGTAAGGCTTTCTCCTGTTGAAATAACGTCATCGAGAATAAGAACACGCTTACCCTTGAGCTTTTCAACGTCCTCCTGACCAAGGTGCAGTTTCTGGTCATAATCGGTTGTAATCGAATTCACACATACCGACAAAGGATTTGACATATAAACCTTTGTACCTTTTCTGGCAACAACGTAACGTCTGCAACCGATTCTTGCAAACTCGTAACAAAGCGGAATAGACTTTGCTTCCGCAGTGAGAACAATGTCGTGTTCAGGACAAACTTTGAGCAATTCCTGTGCACTTTTCTCGGTAATCTCAACATCATCGAAAAGTATAAATGCGGCTATATCGAGTTTGTCGCTCACAGGATATTTTGTCAACTCACGCTCAACACCCGCAATCGTCATTTTAAAAGTTTCAGCCATAACGCACCTCTTACACAATCTTTTCGCCAAGAGGCTTGCCACCTAAAATGTGGAAATGTAAGTGCATAACTGTCTGTCCTGCTACTTCCTTACAGTTGTTGATAATACGATAGCCATCAAGGTTAAGCTCTTTTGCGATAACAGGAATTTTTGAGAAAAGGTGACCTATAACTTCACAATTACTCTCATTGATATCATCTGCACAAGCGATGTGCTCTTTTGGAATAACGAGAACGTGAACAGGTGCCTGAGGATTAAGGTCATGGATAGCTATGATTTTGTCATCCTCGTAAACTTTATTTGACGGAATTTCACCATTTACTATTTTACAAAAAATACAACTCATAATTTACCTCCAAGTAAAAAAGTACAGCTATATTTTATACCTTATCCTATACTTCGTCAATAGCTGACAAACAAAAAAGGCGGCGAAAATCACCGCCTGTGTAACGCTTAGTTTATCTGTATCTGCGACGAGCCTGACGCTTTTTCCTCTGTCTGCGGTTGTATACATTCATAACCACCAAAGCAACCAGTATAGCAAACACAATCGAAAGCCATATAATGTTGTTAACAACAAAACCAATCATTCTGTGCATAAGATAGTTTGTTTGGTCACGCTCAACTGTTACAGATGATACTATATTAGTTGTTCCAACCTTCTCTCCATCATAGAACACGCTGACACTACCAACAACCTCGCCTTTTTCAACAGGAGCACGAAGATACTCAGGTAAATCTACCTCTGTTGTTACAAGCGACTTATCATAATTGTTTGGAAGAAGAGCTGTTACATCCTGCTGTGGCACTACATCGACAGGTTCAGAACCCCAAACAAACTCAATCGCCATTGACTTAATAACTTCATCTTTGCTGAGTATTGGTGATGATGAAATATTGTTAAATGCCCATTCATAAAGTTTAGCAGAACCAAGCATAGCGTAGTTTACATCTTCAGCATATGAATACGGTGTTCCAAGAACTATACACAGATATTCGTAATCGCCATTTTGGTCAGTTGAAATCAAACACTTTCCTGCCTGATCGGTGTAGCCTGTTTTAACACCTGTTACATATGGATAGTAATACATTGAGTAGTCTTCTCTAAGCATATAATTAGTGTTCTCGATAATCGAGGACAAACTTTCCACTATATAATCTGGTGATTTTACAATCTCTTTAAAGTAAGGCTTCTCCAAAGCATACTTTGTCATAACAGACAAGTCAAGAGCAGATGAATAGTGCATAGGGTCATGAAGTCCGTGAGGGTTTACAAAATGAGTGCTTGAACAGCCAAGCTGTCCTGCTTTACGGTTCATCATCTCAACAAACTTATCGATAGAACCATCACCAACATAACTTGCGAGTGCTAAAGCCGCATCGTTACCTGACGGAAGCATAAGTCCATATAAAAGCTCTAAAACAGAAACCTTAGTACCGTCCGCATCAATGTGATGAGATAGTCCCATAACGGAGCTTTCCGGGTCCATTGTTGCAAGCATATCTTGAGTAACCGTTACATAAGTGTTTTCTAAGTCAGGAACACTCTCAGCAACAACTATGTAAGTCATAACCTTAGTCAAGGACGCAGGCGGAACCTGCTCTTCGGCATTGAGCGAATGTACAACAGTACCGCTATTGAGTTCTTCCATATATATATAGCTTGCGTTTACATCTCCATCAAAGCCAAAATCAGCAGCAGAAGCCGACAAAGCCGACACCGACAAGGTAAGCAACATAGTTATAACTAAAACAAACGCAATGATTTTTCTCATATTTGCAATCCCCCTATACTGAATATATTACAATAGCGGGTAAAAATAATCAAGTTTTATATACAAAAAACGCACGAAAAAATTCGTGCGTTTAATAAAATAAACTTTATGTGTTTTGTTTTTTCTTTACTGTAAGCTTCTTTTCTTCGCCTTTTAAAAGTCTCTGAATATTTTCCTTATGCTTGATAATAACAAATGTACCAAGCAGGAAAGCAAAGCAAGTACAAATGATTACGTATCTCAAAGAGAACTCATCAGCGCTTGCTCTGTAATCGAAGAAGAATGTACAGATAAATGTATACACACCGTAAAGTGCTGCACAAGAGATTGATGCAAGCGAAATAATTTTGCTAATAAAGAAAATTATCAAAAAAGTAGCAAGTATCATAAGAAAAACTCGCCAGTCAGTAGCCGCCATCATAGCCGCTGCTGTAGCAATACCCTTGCCACCTTTGAATTTAAAGTACACAGGGTACATATGACCAATAATCGCAAACAAACCGCCGATAAGACCACCGTAGATTGCAATCTCTGCTGAAAGTTCTTCAGGAACAGGAAGCTGGGAAAAGAAAATCCTACCCACAAAACCTGCGATTACACCTTTAAGAAAATCAAAAACAAGTGTAAACACCGCTGGAACAACGCCTACAGAACGCAATACATTTGTAAAGCCTGCGTTACCTGAACCCATATCACGGATATCTTTTTTAGAACTCATTTTTGTGAAGATAACCGCAAAGCTGATGCTACCGAAAAGATAAGCAATAACAGCGGTAATAACACCACAAAGAATTAAAATTGGAACGTTTATCATTTGTCTCCTCTTTCTCTGATTACTATTCTGACAGGTGTGCCAGTTAACTCAAATGCCTCTCTGATTCTGTTTTCTAAGTATCTCTGATATGAGAAGTGGAACAGCTCCGCATCATTACAGAAGAACACAAATGTAGGCGGTTTTGTAGATGCCTGAGTCATATAGTAAATCTTGAGTCTTCTGCCCTTGTCAGTAGGCGGCTGAACGCGCATTGTAGCCTGAGCAAGAAGCTCGTTAAGCATACCTGTTTTGATACGCATAGCGTTATTATTAGCAACCTGAATGATAATTTCGAACAAGTTGTTGAGTCGCTGACCTGTTTTTGCAGAAATAAACACAGACGGTGTATATGACATAAAAGCAAACTCGGTTTCAATGTCCTTTTTGAAGTTAGGCATTGTTTTGTCGTCCTTGTCAATAGCGTCCCACTTGTTAACAGCAATAACACAGCCCTTGCCTGCCTCAAGTGCCATACCTGCAATTTTTGTATCCTGCTCTGTAACACCTGTTTCGGCATCAATCATAATAACACAAACATCACATCTCTCAATTGCCATCTTAGCTCTAAGAATCGAGTAACGCTCGATATTATCAACAATCTTGCTCTTTTTACGCATACCTGCAGTATCAATAAAATTGAACACACCGAATTCGTTTTCAATCTTAGTGTCTATGCTGTCTCTTGTTGTACCTGCAATATTTGAAACAATGCAACGACTCTCACCGGTAATTTTGTTGATAAGTGAGGATTTTCCGACGTTTGGTCTACCGATAACAGCAACTGAGATACACTCAGGGTCATCCTCTATTTCATCCTCATTTGGAAGATGAGAAAAAGCAGCGTCGAGTAAGTCGCCTGTACCGTGACCGTGAACGGAAGAAACTGCAATCGGGTCTAAACCTAAATTATAAAACTCGTAAAACGCAGGGTCAGGCTCACCAACAGCGTCACATTTGTTAACACAAAGAACGATAGGTTTTGAGCTTTTGAGTAACATCTGTGCTACATCCAAGTCAGTAGCAACAACACCTGAGCGAACGTCGGTTACAAGAATAATAACGTCTGATGTTTCGATAGCAAGCTCAGCCTGAATACGCATCTGAGACAAAATAATATCATCGGATTTTGGCTCAATACCGCCTGTGTCGATGATAGTAGCAGTTCTGCCCTGCCACTCTACCTCGCCGTAGATACGGTCTCTTGTCACACCAGGAGTATCGTCAACGATTGAAACACGTTGACCGATGAGTTTATTGAAAAGTGTAGATTTGCCGACATTAGGGCGTCCGACAATAGCTATAACAGGTTTCATAGCTGTTCACTCTCCTTCCCTAAAATTGCTAAAAGCAACTCTTCACCGTTATTATTAACAGGTGAAAGCTTAATATTTAAAGTGTTTTCAACATCAGAAACTGATGTGTCATCTAAGAATAAATCGTTTTCATATCTGAGCATTGATGATGAAACAAGCAACTCATCGCCTAAATCAAGGTCTTTAAGCTGGTTTATCAAATCTCGACCAACGATAAGTCCGCTGACATTAACTCCGCCCCCGAAAAACTCGTTTTTAATAGGCACAACGTTAACTTTAACGTTTGTAAATTTTCGCTCAACTTTATCCATCATTTCTCTCATAAAAGGAGCAACTGATGTTCCGCAAGCTATTGTGACCTTTCTTGAAACCGAGGTGTCACCCTCGTAGTCTTCAACTGCCCAATCAAGTTCATCTTTAAGTAGCGCAATAAGTCCTACGCCATTTTCCAGTGCAGGGAAATCTTCGTAATGCTCATATGGTGGGATAGGCAATCCTGCTTTAATATACAGTTCATCAGACACAAAAGCAATATGACGTCCGTGCTTTTTCATACACTCTGCTGAGAAATCCTCGATGATTTTCACAGTTTCAAGAGCTTTTTTCTTGTCAAAAGGAGTAAGCGGAGCAAGTCCTTCTCTGTGTGCGGTAAGTCCGACCGGAACAACTGCTACCAAATTAACGCCCAATTCTTCAAGGTCAGAAAGTGTGCGCTTTAGCTCCTCGCCATCGTTATAACCGGGACAACAGACAATCTGGGTGTTAATATCAATTGAGCTTTCTGCAAGTCGCCTTAAATGTTTAAGGGCGTCCCCTGCAAAGCGATTGTTCATCATCTTGCATCTGAGTTCTTCGTTAGTAGTATGAACTGAAACATTTACAGGGCTGATGTGCATTTTTATGATTCGGTCAACCTCGTGCTCAGTGATATTAGTAAGCGTAATATAGTTGCCGAACAAAAACGACAAACGAGAGTCGTCATCTTTAAAATAAAGTGTTTCACGCATACCCTTTGGGAGCTGGTCGATAAAACAGAATATGCACTTGTTGCGACAGCTTTTTTGTTCGTCCATCAAGTAGGTGTCAAACAAAAGTCCGAGTTCATCATACTCAGGTTTTCTGAGATTTATTGTTCTCTCTTTACCGCTTTCGTCTCTTATAACAAGCTCAAGCTCTCTTGAAAACTGATAGAAACGATAGTCAAGCACATCAATTATGTTGTTACCGTTAATCGACACAAGGTACTCACCAGCGTTAATATCACAACGTGATGCGTGGCTGTGAGGCTCAATGCTATTAATTTTTACCGACACATTTAACACCTCCCAAATAAAACAAAAGGGCGGTCAGTATTCCTGCCGCCTGATACTTTTGTTATTACGTCTCGCCTCGTAGCTCTGCACTGATCTTCAAAAGTTCTCACGCTCTCTCGCCCTTCTTGGTTTACTAAAGTAAACTCAGTCGGTCGGTTTCGCGTTCAACTTTGTGAAGGCTGTGAGCCTCGGCGTTTGAATCAATTATTCAGCATCTTTAGCGATAACCTGTCTGCCGTTGTACATACCACAGTTACCACAAACTCTGTGTGGAGCCTTGTACTCGCCGCAGTTAGGGCAAATTGAAAGAGCTGGAACAGGAAGCTTCCAAACGTTGTTTCTTCTCTTATCTCTTCTAGCTTTTGATGTCTTTCTAGCTGGTACTGCCATGGGACTACCTCCTCTTAATAATATATGTTAGTCTAATAATTGCTTTAATGCTTCAAGCCTTGGGTCTATCTCACGTTTGTCACAACTGCAATCGCCTAAGTTAAGATTATGTCCACATTTATGACAGAGACCTTGACAGTCTCCCTTGCAAAGATACTTAGACGGTAAGGACAGCAAAATATCCGTTGTAACAAGTTCAGATAAATCAAGCTTGCAATCTGTTGCTTCAATATACTCATCATTGTCGTCACTCTCAAGCGACTCGACAAGCCTGTGATAAAAATGCTCTTTAATGTGTTTTTCAACATCAACGAAACATCTGTCACAAGGACGACAGTAGTCGTACTCGACGTCGATATCGATAGTGACAAGGCCTGTCCTGTTCTGAATAAGTGCATAAACGCTTACATCGGATTTGAATGGATATATCCCTGAAAGCTCCACGTCAGACAGCGACAAACTGTACGAGTGCTCGGATTTCATGCCGTCATTAACGAAGATATCCTTTAATGAAAGTAGCATAACAACCCTTCCTCCACGCAATAATGCATACTAAAACACTATTTAGTATTATAATAAACGAAACCCTACTTGTCAATAATAAAAATGCAAAATTTTGATACAATTAAACTGCTTTAGAAGCACTTTGTTTATCTATATTACACACAAAAATATCCTCGTCAAAAATACGACGAGGATATTTCTATAAAAGCATTAAAATTAAGCGTTTAATATATCAGATACAATACCCTGAACTGCAATGATAGCTTCATCGGTTTTGTCAACATTCTTACCGCCGGCCATAGCCATATCCGGCTTACCGCCACCGTTACCACCAGCAACCATCGCTACCTTCTTAACGATATCGCCAGCCTTTAAGCCCTTAGCAATAGCCGCACTTGAACAAGCACAAACGAAAGTAAGCTTCTCACCATTAACAGCCGCAAGCACTACTACGCAATCAGGGACCTTATCGGTTACCTTGTCACACATAGTCTTGAGCATATCAGGAGTTGAGCCGACAAACATACCTGTAACAATCTTAGTACCTGATACCACAGGAGCATTGTCTACAAGAGAATCAATCTGTGATGTAGCAAGCTTTGATTTGAGTATTTCAATTTCCTTATTTTTCATTTTGAGTTCAAGAGCAACTTTTTCAACACCCTTGACAACTTCCTTAGGATTGTTGATGTGAAGAATCTGAGAAGTTGCAAAAACAGCGTTAATCATATTGTTGAGATACTTGAGAACGCCCTTACCTGTAACAGCCTCAATACGTCTTACACCTGCTGCAACAGAACCTTCCTGACGGATTTTAAACAGACCGAGTGCTGATGTATTACCTACATGAGTACCACCACAGAACTCGAGTGAATAGTCACCTACTTTTACAACTCGTACAACATCGCCGTACTTTTCACCAAACAATGCCATAGCGCCGAGCTTTTTAGCTTCTTCGATAGGCATTTCCTGACACATAACATCAACAGCTGAAAGAACCATATCATTGACCTTTTCTTCAACCTCGATGATTTCCTGAGCTGTCATTGCTGAAAAATGAGTAAAGTCAAAACGGCAAACATCTTCGCTTACAAGCTGACCAGCCTGCTGAACGTGTGAACCAAGAACTTCTCTTAAAGCAGCCTGCAACAAATGAGCTGCTGTATGGTTACGTCTGATATCCTCACGTCTGTCACTGTCAATCTTAGCGTTAACCTTGTCACCTACTTTAACACAACCAGTTGAAACCTCGCAAACATGGAGGAAAATGCCGTTGTTATCCTTAGAAACATTATCAACGCTTACGCTTGTACCGTCCATTGTGATAACACCTGTATCAGCAATCTGTCCGCCGCTTTCAGCGTAGAATGGTGTTTTATCAAGTACAACTACTACGCTTTCGCCCTCAACAGCTAAGTCTTTACGCTCGCCATCTTTGATAATAGCGAGAACAGTTGCGTCACACTCGTAGTCTGTGTAGCCGACAAATTCAGTAGCTGAAACATCTGATAAATCAGTTGAATCAGAAACCCAAGCATCTGCACCTGCGTTCTTTCTAGCTTCACGGCTACGCTTTTTCTGCTCAACCATGAGAACCTTAAAACGCTCAACGTCAACGTCGATGCCCTTTTCGCCTAAAATTTCACGAGTTAAATCAATCGGGAAGCCGTAAGTATCGTTAAGTTTGAAAGCGTCCTCACCTGATAAAGTCTGGATAGAATCATCTTCAATGATGGACTGGAGCATCTGGAAGCCTTGGTCAATTGTCTTTGCAAAGTTTTCTTCCTCAACCTTGATGAGCTTTGTGATGTACTCCTGTTTTTCAACCAGTTCAGGATAAGCAGATGCGTTTTCTTTGATTACAGTTTCACATACCTTGTAAAGGAATGGCTCGGTCTGACCAAGCAAACGACCGTGACGTGCACCACGACGGAGAAGTCTTCTGAGCACGTAGCCTCTGCCTTCATTTGATGGCATAACGCCATCAGCAATCATAAATGTAGTTGAACGGATATGGTCAGTAATAACACGAAGTGAAATGTCAGATTTCTCGCCTTCGCCATACTTAACGCCAACAATATCCGAAATGTGCTTCATAATATTCTGTACAGTATCAACAAGGAACAGGTTATCTACACCCTGCATTACACAAGCAAGACGCTCAAGACCCATACCTGTATCAATGTTTGGATGCTCAAGTGGTGTGTAGTTGTTGTTACCATCGTTATCAAACTGAGTGAATACAAGGTTCCAAACCTCAACAAAACGGTCACACTCACATCCAACTGCACAGTCAGGTGAGCCACAACCCTTTTCCTCACCACGGTCAAAGTAAATTTCAGAGCAAGGACCACAAGGACCTGAACCGTGCTCCCAGAAGTTGTCAGCCTTGCCCAGTCTTACCATATGTGATGGGTCAACACCAACTTCTTTTGTCCAGATTTCGAAAGCTTCGTCGTCATCCTCGTAAATTGAAACATAGAGCTTTTCAACAGGCATCTCAAGTACCTTTGTAAAGAACTCCCAAGCCCAAGCTGTAGCTTCGTGCTTAAAGTAATCGCCAAATGAGAAGTTACCAAGCATCTCGAAATATGTACCGTGTCTTGCAGTAATACCAACACGCTCAATATCAGGTGTACGGATACACTTCTGGCAAGTTGTTACACGCTTTCTTGGTGGTGTGATTTCACCTGTAAAGTACTTCTTCATAGGTGCCATACCTGAGTTGATAAGAAGCAAAGAGTTGTCGTCCTTTGGAATAAGAGGGAAACTAGAAAGTCTTAAGTGACCTTTAGATTCCATAAAGCTCAGAAATTTTTCTCTGAGCTCGTTAAGTCCTGTCCACTGCATAATTAATATCTCCTTTTCTTTGGAGGGCACAGAGACCCTCCCCTACATTATTTTTGTTTAATATCGCTTTTGCACTACGGAACGTCGAGGTCGCCGTTCGCTACAATAAAAAATAAAAAGCCTGCCCCATAAACATGGGACAGGCTGACCTGCGGTACCACCCAAATTGACGGTTACAAAACCGCCCACTTGATTTTCTTTAACGCAGAAATACGCCGTGCTTTCACACAAAGGCTCAAAGGTAGCTGTAAAACGGTGATGTAAGAGTCTTCCACCTATGACTCTCTCTCTTTGACAACACTGATGTTCTACTCGTCTTATCACAGCCTAAAAACATATCTATTTGATTATAAAGCTCAAATCTGTTTATGTCAACATTTTTTTCTAATTACAGAACCTTCAGGGATTTCCTTGTCAACTTCCATAAACAGCTTTTGCATTGCGTGCGGTGCAGACTCAACCATTTCGCCGTACTCATTTTTGAGCGACAAAGCTTTCACTTCAAACGAAAGTCCTGATGGTGGAAGTACATCAAGTGTATCGCCCGCAAAGAACTTGTTACGCTGAGTGATTGTTGCAACACCGTTTTCATAGCTTTCACACACAGCAACCTGATTGTAGTGGCGGATATACCCACCATTACCGGTTGTCTGACCAGGCTCAGTGCCAAAGAAAAAGCCTGTTGAATATTCTCTGTGAGAAATTTTCTCGAGTTCTTCTTTTATCCACGGCTGGAGCTTAAAGCTATCAGGGTCTTTCATATAATCGTTAAGTGCGTGGCGATAAGCGTTTGTTGTTACCGCTGTATAGTATGCTGATTTTGCTCTGCCTTCGATTTTGAAACTGCTGATTCCAGCTTTAACAAGCTCGTCAATATGCTCAATCATACATAGGTCACGTGAATTGTACAGATAAGTTCCGCCATTTTCTTCAATTACAGGAAAAAACTGACCCTCACGGTTTTCCTCGTAGAGATGGTATTTCCATCTGCACGGCTGAGCACAGTCGCCTCTGTTTGCATCTCTGCCTGTCATAAAGGAAGAAATCAGACATCTGCCGGAAAAAGACACGCACATTGCACCGTGCACAAAGCACTCGATTTCAAGCTCTTTTGGAATCTTCGCACGCATTTCTGCGATTTCCGAAAGCGTCATCTCTCTTGCCAAAACCACTCGTGATGCACCAAGATTGTACCAAGCATTTGCGCTTTCGTAGTTGATAATTCCACCTTGCGTTGAAATGTGACGTTCAACACTCGGAGCATACTTTTTAGCCATTTCAAAAACGCCCAAATCAGCAATGATAAAAGCATCCACACCGCAATCCTTTGCTCCCATAAGGAACCCAGGCATATCCACTACATCTGCATTTCTTGGCAAAGTATTGCAGGTGAGATAAAGCTTCTTGCCGTTTTTGTGCACCAAATCACAGGCTTCTTTTAATTCGTCTAAAGAAAAATTCTTAGACGCTGTACGCATACCGAAATTCTTTCCTGCTACGTACACAGCATCTGCACCGAAATTAAGCGCAGAGCTTAAACATTCCATATCCCCTGCTGGGGCTAAAATCTCAGGTTTAATCATAATCATTCAATAAGTGTTAAGTTATAGTTGTGGTCGTCAATTGTTGATGCATAGTATGGTACAGAACCATCGTCTGTTGATGAGTGACAGAAGAAGTAATAATCTGTTTCGTACGGCTTAATAGCGGCACGAATCGCTTTGAGCGAAGGGTTGCATATAGGACCTGCCGGTAAACCGTTAAATGTATTTGTATCATATGTGCTTTTGTAAGTACCACGGATGGTTTCAGGAACATCCTTGTATTCACGGTAAGGATAGTATACAGTACAGTCACAGTTAAGCTGTGCTACGCCTACTTCAACACCATGATCAAGTCGGTTATGTAAAATTGAAGAGATGTAGTACATATCCTCATCGTTTGCAGCTTCAGCCTGAATAATAGAAGCGATTGTGATGATTTCATCCATTGAATAGTCTGTGTTTTTCACAAGTTCTTCAATAGTTGTTTTTTCGCCATCTTTGTAGTGTTTTTCTTCGTCGTAATAAACTTTGTTTTCAAAGTTGTTTAACAACTTGTAAATAGTTGACTCAGGGTCCTCGTTGAGGTAGAAATCGTATGTATCAGGGAACAGGTATCCCTCAAGTTTGTAGTAACGCTCGCCTCTGTCTTCGCAGTTTTTCAAGAACTCAAAGTCCTCATCGAAAATATCGCTGTTGCACATATCAAGGAAAACCTGAACGTCGCTTGTTACACCCTCATCGTGAAGCTTTGTAGCAATCTCAAGCACGTTCATACCCTCAGTAAGCTGAACCTGCACGATATCTGTACGGTTTACATTACTCTGCAGGAAGTTAATGATAGCTTCATAGTCCTTGCCTGTAGAAATCACAAACTCACCCTGTCTGAAATACTCAGCCTCGGTAGTAATATTTGCATATATAGTGAAATATTTTGCATTGTCGATTACTTCGTTATCCTCAAGAATCTCAGCAATCTGTTCAATGCTTGGATTTGCAGGGATAGAGATTTCAACTTCCTTGGCGTTATCTTCTCGTTCAATGGCCAAAATATCATTGACGCCGACCATAATTACCTGAGAAAGAACAATTGACACCAGAACAACCATAGTAATCCAGACCCATTTAAACATTTTCTGGTTACGTTTTGCTTTATTCTTCTCAATACGCTTGTCCTCTTTGCTCTGCTGTTTCAAAGCCTTTTTAGACTCACGCTCAATTCTCTTTTTAGTATCCTGGTCGCTGTAGGAGTTAATCTCGTTTGACTTTCTGCGTTTGAGTGGCGAAGAACTTGACGCGTATCCCCTGTAGGAATTCTCATCTTTTTCCTGATACACCTGAGGTGTATCATCATAGTCGTCGTTCATAACGCTTTTGTCAAAGGTTCTTTTGAACTCCTCCATCTTCTTTTTTCTGGTTTCTTCTATCGAATCACCGGAATAATTATTGTTATTAATATCACTCATAATTATCCTCCTTATAATTTGTAGGTTAATTTATAAGATTAGCCGCTATAAACGGACTTATGTACGTTTCACAAACAAATCTGAAACAATAAGGTCAACTTTAACATCTGTGCTTTCGCTAACAACAGACGGGAACACATTATCGCCATACACAAGACATACTTTTTCACCTGTGTATTCAGATAGAAATCTATCGTAACAGCCTTTGCCATAACCGATTCGGTTACCCGACAAATCACAGCAAAGCGCTGGAATCACGCAAATAGAATTATCAAAATCAACAACCTTGTTATCACGATTAACAGGTTCCATTATTCCAAACTTACCTTGTTTTAATTCTTTAAGTGAATTTATATAATAAAAGCTCAAAGAATAATCATCGTTTGTCACAGGAACTGCAACTTTCTTTTTATTGGCAAAAGCAGCGTGGATAATACCTTTTGTATCAATCTCCAGATCATTTGACACGTAGACAAGAATCTTGTCGCAATCTCTGTATTCTTTTGTAAGCAGAAGTCTGCTTTGTATCTCAAGGTCTAAATCAAACTTTTTAGCTTTATCCAACGATTTACGCTTTAAAAGAAGTTCCAGCCTAAGGTCGTGTTTATTCATCACACTGCATCGCCTTTCTGATACTTAAAGCGAGCTTTTCGCCTTTGAGTTTACTAACAAGTTCAAGCGCAAAATCAACAGAACAGCCAGGGCCTCTGCCTGTAACAATGTTGCCGTCAACTGTCACTCTTTCACCTGTAGCAGTAGCACCTTTAAGTTCGCTTTCAAAGCCGGGATAACAGGTAGCCTTTTTATTCTCGAGAAGTGAAAGTCTACCAAGAACCAATGGTGCAGCACAAATAGCACCAACGAGAATATCATTTTCAACACAATGCTTTGCAATAACACTAGGAGTATTATCCTTGCCACTTGAAAGTGTTTCTGCTCCAGGCATACCACCAGGATACACAGCACACTCAACGATATTTATATCAACATCAGAAGCCAAAATATCAGCTATAACCTGAATATTGTGGGAACCTGTTACGCTGTTTGTTCCATTTACAGAAACTGTGGAAACAGGAATTTCCGCTCTTCTAAGAATATCAACACAAGCTAAAGCTTCGATTTCTTCAAAGCCGTCAGCTAAAAATACATATACCATAATATCCTCCTGTTATTTCATAGTAGCTGTGTATTTCATCAGGATTTTGTCAGGATTATACGAAAGCTTTGATTTTCTCAAGCCTTCAATTCCCAAATCCTCTTCGCGGTTAAACTGCAAAAAACTGCTTTGTGCTTTTGCAAATTCATTGTTGATAACCGCATACGCACCATCAACGTCAACAGCCTTTTCAAAATTCACATCACACACAAAGTTGTTTATTTTTGAACCGATAGTCATTGCCACAGGACGAGAGTTTACATATAGCACACCGCCAAAAAGTCCTATAGCATCCATATTGTCGAGAGCTTCTCTGATAGCATAAAGTTCGCTTTTATCAGAGTCGTTTTGCATATGCCATTTGTGAGCAACAAAGTACGCGTCCTCGATGTTAGTTTCATCAATCGGTTTGTAACAAAAATCTTCGTTATTACGCTTGAATTTTGAGATATGATTTCGCTTTGCGTGAAACTTTTTGCCTGAAAGCTCAGCAAGATTCTCTCGATTGTAAATATAATCAGCGCTGTCTCTTTCCTCACAAAATTCAAACATATCAGGATAAAGATGAGATAAAATTTCTGCGTTTGTTTTGTTAAGCATACCAATAAGCGGTTTTACCCCGCGTTCTTTTGCATCATCCATCAAGACATCAAGCATCTCTTTCGGAGGCTTTTTCCCAATAGGAAAAGTATAGCCTGAGACTCCGTCTCGACCGAAATAAGCCTTGTACAAAACGCCATCGTGGTTGCAGACTCTTATATCATATCTGTTGCGCCATAGGTAGGTTGTAGCAAAGGAAATATCGCAACCAATCTGGCCACAGCTTTCGGTAAGCTTTTCAATCCACTCTCTGTCTTCTAATGTCGGGGTGTAAAAATCAAGCATAATGCGCTTCCTTATATTTATTAATTAAAGCTTGGTATCTATAATATCAAGTATTAACTGTGTGATTGATTCTATACTTTTAGGAGTGTCATTTTCCGCACACATAACGTGCTCCCAGTTTAGCTTTTTTAAAGCATAAAGTGCACTTTCTCTGCAACAAAGCAGGAAATTCATATTTTTCTCATGAATATCCTTTTTACTTTCATCGCCGTTATATCTGCCACTCATAAGCTTCTGGGAAACGGCAGGTGGCATATCAAGATAAATCACAACGTCAGGCTTTGGAACACAAAGTCTGTTATACTCAAAATCCTCGCACCATTCGATGTAATCGTCGCGTTCATCATCGCTTACCTTTGACATCTGGTAAATGATATTTGACGTAACATAACGGTCAGCAATTATGTAATCGCACTCTTGATAGTCCTTTTTCCACGATTGAATAAAAGAAGCAACACGGTCTACTGCGTAAAAAGCAGACGCTGCATAAGCATTAACATCATCAGGATTATCCCCAAGCTCACCGCCTAAGTACATTTTCACAAGCGACGATGTAGGGCTGTCATAATCAGGGAAAGTCAGTTTTTTAACCTTGTATCCCCTGTCTTTCAATATATCGGTAACAAGCTTTGATTGGGTGCCTTTTCCGCTACCATCCAAGCCTTCTATAACTATAAACTTACTTGCCATATTTTTCTCTGACTTCCTTAATTTTTCCACAGGTCATTTTGCCCTCAGGGCAAGCACCACGTAGGCATCTTGGGCCTGAATTTTTAAACAGCACAGGAGCAACCTCTTTACATAACATAAGCATTTGCTCTGCGACCTCTCTGATTTCCCACTGAGCACGATTACAACAGCGGTGGTCAAAAAAGTTGTTTAAACTTCTAACATTAAATGTACAAACAATCTTTGTTGTGCAAGCATTAGGAAGAACAAAACGAGCATCCTCGTTAGCTTTTTTCACAAAGCTTGAAAACAAAGCTTTGTTTTCGTCTTTAAACGCATTTATAATTTCGTCATCGGTACCATTTAATTCTTCTGCGGAATATTCCTTGATATAGCCGACAACGAGCGCATCTCTTATCTGAGCATAAGCATCACTCTGCATATCAATAACTTTCTTGTAAGCCTCGTATGCCTTTTCGTTACGCTCGATTTCAGGAGGAGTTACAAACTCGAACTTTGTACCATCAACATAACGCTGTGATTGCTGGCTGTAAGATGCAATTCTATGACGCACAAGCTGGTGCGAACACGCACGGGAAATTCCCTCGATTCCAAACGTAAAAGAAGCGTGTTCTACAGGACTGGCGTGACCGATAGCAGTCAACATATCAAGAAACTGCTCGGTTTTCTCTTCAGTAAGACCTTCTCTTATATTCTCAATATCACTTGATGAATAGCACAGTTTAGCAGCCATCGCAATTGTCTGCTCAGGCAACGGAGTGTGTGCTAAAAGTGTAACCTTTGCTCCCATAATAACACCTCTACTAAAAACGACATAGTTACTCATAATACAATTAGTTGTATTATATCACAGCACCTTAATTTATTCAATACTTTAACAAATAATTTAATCATTGTGAAAACCATTATGTGCAACCATCCAATTGACCAAAATTCATAAAAGTGGTAAAATCAGCTTGCTTAATAAAGCAAATCTAATTAAAGAGGTATCAGTTATGAATTATACTATCGACCGTGCCCAGATTAAGGAAAATTCAAAAACCTTACTAGGCAACAACCTTTTTGGCAAAACATGGCTTATGGCACTTGTTGCTTGTCTTATCCAGAGCGCTATCCTTTCATTATGCTCACAGGTACCATACATTGGTTTTGTAGGAAACCTTGTTCTTACAGGTCCGCTTTCAATTGGTCTTTCACTTGTTTTTATGAAGCTTGTAAGAAATCATCCTCAAATTGACCTTGGTGATATGTTCTTCAGCTTTTCACAGCGTTTTTCAAAAGACCTTTTACTTGGTTTGATGCTCTTTATATTTACATTTCTTTGGTCACTTCTTTTCATCATTCCTGGTATAATTAAGGGTTACGCTTACTCAATGGCTTACTACGTTTCTCTTGACCACCCTGACTGGGACTGGAAAGCTTGCATTGAAGAGAGTATGAGAATCACACAGGGTCACAAGGGCGAGCTTTTCGTTCTTGACTTAAGCTTTGTTGGTTGGTATATTGTTGGTTCTTTGTGTCTTGGTGTTGGTGCCCTTTGGGTATCACCTTACCATATGACAGCAAAAGCAGGTTACTATGAGGCTTTAAAAGCTACAGCTGAGCCTACATACACAGCACCTGCACAGCCTGTACAGTAATTGAATACTAATAGTTTAAGAGCCGTTTTTCGGCTCTTTTCTTTTGTCACGCTTTATTGACAATCATACTTATTTATTCTATAATTTATCTATCAGATATAGGAGGTATATGCTATGGATAACAATACAAACAACTATCAAAACAATGGATATCAGCCACCTGTTGATCAAAACAACTTCCAAACACCACAGTACGGTGCTCCACAACAGGGCTATAACCAGCCACAGTACAATGCTCCACAGCAAAACTATCAACAGCCACAGTACGGTGCTCAGCCTAACTATCAGCAACCACAGTACAACACCACTGAGTACAACACTGTCCCACAGTATGGTCAGCCACAGTATCAGCCAAACGCATATGCACCAATGGTTGAAAAAGACGACAGCAAAGGTATGGCTATTGCTTCTCTTGTTTGTGGTATTCTTTCAGTAACCTGTTGTTGTGGCGGTTGGTTGCCAAGTATTTTGGCTATCATTTTTGGTGTCATTTCCAAAAACAGAAAGAAAGACAACAACTCAATGGCACTTGTAGGTATTATCCTCGGTGCAATCGGCGTAGTTTTCAGTATCGCTTCTATCATCATTATGGCTAGCGGTACATACACAGATTTATTGAACGAGCTGTATTATTACTGATAACCATTAACACTAAGCAGGGGCGGTTAATCCGCCCCGATTTTTATAACTACCTTTATAACCACTATGAAACAATATTCAAAACTGACAAAAACAATTGTAATTTTACTACCTTTCATATTACTGCCTGCAATATATTTTGTTGCAAAGCTTTTATCAAACTACACATACCTTTTTCCGCCGTGTGTTTCTTTTACACTGTTCCATTTTCATTGTCCCGGTTGCGGACTTACACGTTCGGTGCTAGCACTACTTAACGGTGATATTTTGTTATCAATAAGACAGAATTTTCTCCCTGTTTTTGCTATCTTTATTTGTGCGTGGCTTTACATTGAACTGGTGTTTTTTGTATTCAACAAAAAGCCCCCGTTCACCTTGCTTAAAACAAAGTATCTGTGGGCATTTTTAATCATACTTCTTCTTTATACAGCATTGAGAAACATCTTCCCTGTCTTAGCGCCGATTTAAACGAGTATCAAAACACTGATGCTCGTTTTTATTTATTGCATACTCCGATTATTTTTGATACAATAAAGCTTGGTGGTGATTATTATGGCTAATTCTAACTGCGAATTCTGTGCACACTATATTTACAATGAATATTATGACTGCTATGAGTGTATGGTAAACCTTGACGAAGATGATATGGCAAAGTTTATGCAATCATCACTTGATAATTGCAGTTACTTTAAGTTCAGCGATGACTATAAAATTGTAAGGAAACAAAACTGATATGAAAAAAGAAAAGCTAAAACTATATTTGCAAATTCTGCTGTCATTTATGAAAATAGGCGTTGTCACCTTTGGCGGCGGATACGCAATGATTCCTATCATTGAAAACGAAACTTCTAAAAGGCGAAAATGGATAAGTGGCGAAGACTTGCTCGATGTTGTTGCTATTTCTGAATCCACACCTGGACCTATCGCAATTTGTGCCGCTACCTTTATCGGCTACAAAACAGCCGGAGTTATCGGCGCCTTTATGGCAACGTTTGGTGTTGTTCTTCCATCGTTTGTGATTATTTTTCTGATTTCGATTTTTCTGCGCGAATTCAGTTCTCTTGATGTAGTCAGATACGCTTTCACAGGTATCAGAGCGGGTGTACTGGCTCTAATTATCAAAGCTGTTGTTTCTATGTTCAAAAAGGCTCCAAAGCATATACTGGCATACACAATTATGGCTTTTGCCTTTGCTTTGGTTGTACTGTTTTCGGCAAATGTTCTTGTTATCATCCTCTCAAGTGCCGTTATCGGAATTGTAGCGTCAATCGTCGCAAGAAAGAGAGGTAAAGAACTTAAATGATTTACCTAATACTCTTTC
>JAFUOM010000008.1 GCA_017481885.1 Ruminococcus sp. | reverse complement strand
TCGAAAGCTCAATAGAACGCTTATATCCGTTTTTCTTTTTAAAATCGGTTGGCAAATAGCTCACCGAAACGCCATCAGAAATACGCTCTCCTATACTATTTATATTATGAGCATTTTTTAGCGGACTGATTGTAAGAGTTGTAGCAAAGTAATCACAACCATATTCAACAGCATATTCAGCAGTAGTTTTAAGTCGCATTTCAAAACAAATGTTACAACGAGAACCGCCCTCTTTTGCGTTATCGTATCCATTTACAGCAGAAAGGTAACTCTCAGGCTCATACGGACAATCGATAATACTAACGTTTCCGCTTAGTCCCATTTCAGCTACAAGTCGTTTAAGCTCGCTGTAACGATACTCAAACTCTGCATTTTCCGTGATGTTAGGATTGCAAAAGAGCAGATATATTTCAAAGTCAGCACTGAGATATTCAAGCACGTAGCTTGCACAGCATGCACAGCAAGCGTGAAGCATCAGCTTTGGACGAATCCCTTCTATTCTGTTTTTTTCGATAAGAGCCTCAAGCTCCTTGCTATAATTTCTGTTCATCCTATCCCTTTATTACATTAAGTAATTCTTTTGTGTCGCTTACAACATAATCTGCGCCAGCCGAAAGCAACTCTTCTCTGCCTCTGAATCCCCATTCAACACCACAAACAGAAACTCCTGCATTGTGAGCTGTGAGTACATCCACATCACTATCGCCAACATAAAGCACCTGGGACTTATCAACGTCAAGCAAATCCATCATCTCAATTAACGCCTGAGGGCTCGGCTTACGCTGACAATCATCACGCTTACCCCACGCTATTTCAAAACTGTGGTTAGGAAATAGAGTTTTCAGAATATGCGGCACATAAGCGTGAGGTTTGTTGGAATGAACCGCTGTTTTGATATTTAAAGACCTGAGGGTTGAAAGTAAATCTTCCACTCCGTCATAAGGAACGGTGTCATCACACAAATGCTGAGGATAATACGAATCAAAGTGCGCTTTAACTTTTTTAAAAAGCTGTTCATCGTCAGCTTTGTCCACAAGCACTTGCTTTATCAGATTATTAATCCCGTTACCTACAAACTTGTTATACGCTGAAAGCGGATGTGTCGGCAAATTTTCACTTTTTAAAGCAAAATTCACTGCATTGCACAAATCGCTCAGTGTATCACACAATGTTCCATCCAAATCAAACACTACTAGCTTATACATCTTCGTCCTCAGTTTCCGTTTTTTCAGGCTGTTCTTCTAAAACAGGTTCGCCGTTAACCATTCTTGTGAGTTTTTCAAGCTCCTTTGCTTTAAGTTCACGACTCAGACCCTCTATTCTGTCAGCCTCAATTTTCTTTTCAATATCTTTATCTATCTCGTCACGATACTGCTTGTCGATTTTCTCTTTACGTGTTTTGAGTTCAGCGATACTGAAAGTTGTTGTCTGCTGGGAAACCGATGGAGCGACATCCTGTTTTGCAGTAATCTTTTTCTGCTGTTTTTTGAGCATAAGCACAATAACCGAAACAGTGCCCAGAAGCATCAACAAACCTATAACGCAGTATACAATTATGCTTGCTTTATCCGGGATGTTTCCGTTATACGAAACTGTTCCCTGACCACCCTTTACATCAACCTTGAATACATCTGAATTATCGGAAACTCTTGTTGCGTCCACAGAGTCACAGCTCATATCAATTATATTTTCAGCACTTGACGAATGAACTGTGTATGTTATTGGTCGGTTAGCGTTAGTTGAATTAAGCATATATGACAAATCAATGTAATCGCTAAGCTTTGTTTTATCACTCAAAGATAACGCTTTATCTTCAACGTCATAAGCAACAAAATTTCCGCTTCCGAAACATTTAACAAGATGGTCAGTAATAGTTGCCGAATCTCCCTTAAAAATAACACGACAGATTAAGTTATCCTCATCTTCGTCGATTTCGGTTTCTGCACCCTTTGACAAGAAGAAATCCTGTGCATAGTGCATACCGTCCATTCCCTGAGTTTTTGAGTAAAGAAACTCAGCTGTTCGGACAAAATTATCCTTGCCAAGCACCTCCATATCCATACGAATACCATTAATCGCGTACTGGATTCCATCAGGAATACGGATATTCATGCTATCAGACTCGCTATCTACCGAGTAAACACCATCCTGCCATGTACCTACAGCACTCCACTTTCCATCAGCATAAACACTACCATCACCATGGGTTGTTTTAGTTGGCAAGGCATATTTATAAGAAAGTTTTACTCCGCCATCGTTTCCGATAAAACTTGAAGTATTGAAGCTTTCTTCAAAAACTAACCCCTCGGACAACGGTGTGCTGGAATTATCCTTGTCACCGTAGAAGACTTCGTCTGTGTCAGTATCTAGCAGCATTGCTGTGTACTCAGAAAGTTCTTCAAGAGTTATTCCTTTATATATAACCGTATACTCCCAGCTTGTACCTCTGCTGGTCCAGTCACAATACTGAGCAGCAGGACTTGTATTAGTCGTAAAAAATTCCTTGATAGAACCCGACAAATCAATATATGTCTTGTTAGGAACAGAAAAAGTAATTGTTCTGTCGTAAGTACCGTCTTTGAGATTTGTAGTTTCAATCATTATAGAGTTAATAGCATGACCCTTTAACGACTGGATATCAACGGTAGATTTTGTGTTGAAGACCTCGCCGTTGACATTAACGGTATTAACTTTGTAATTATATTCCACGTTTTTAGTATCATCAACAGTGCTTGAACATTTAGCCATCCACGAAATAAGGTCAGCAGTATCAAAGTCTTCTTTCATTCGTGTACCCTTTGCAAGGACCGAAGACGGCTGAGCTAAATAGGATGTTGCTGTTCTACCGATAAGTGTACTCACCTGAGAAATATACTCATCGTGAGACGAAAAAACGATATCCATTACAAATCTGTACCCATCGTCATCAACACCAACATATTCAAATGTAGATTTTTCACTATCTGCAAGGGGATTGTTCTTAGCAAGCTCTTCCTCAAGTTCATCAATATAAACCGAAAGCGGATACTTAACCGTAATACACCTATGCCCCGAGTAATTTGAATCGATTTGAAGCACCGATTCAACCACAGCTTTATCTGTACCGCAGGCTGTCAGAGTCAAAGTAGACAGCACAAGCAGTATCATAAGAAAAACTGAAAGTGTTCTTTTCATAATATACCTCTCTTAATTTGTAACACAATCACAGGCCTTTGCCTTCGTCAACTAAAACTGCTCTGCACGGAGCCGCCTCGAGCTTCGAGAGTTTTATCGGAAATGCACAGAGTGTGTACACACCGTCCGCAACACCATTTAGATAAAGATTCTCGAGCACCGCAATATTAGCACGGGCAAGTTCCAAATGCGTACGCATTTCATCAAAAGGAGCAGCAATACTGACCGCATCAGTACCGATAAGAATCAAACCGCTCTGTGCAATAACCTGAGCAGCACTACTGGTAAGATACGCATTACCATTGCCATGGAGTATCAGTCGCTTTCTGCAATGAGGCAAAAGTTCTTCCATATCTTCGCCAGTCAATATACCATCAATGCTCACAACAGTGCATTTTCCGTAAAACGGAGCTAATCTTAAACCAGCTATATCAAAGCCATCCTCATCAAAATGCAATGGTGCATCTATGTGTGTCGCTTGATGCGAGCACATGGTGAATTTGGTCATATTGTACATATCACCATTTTCAATACTGCACATAGCCTCAACGCTTGGTTCAGGGTCAGAACCATATGGTTGTGTTGTCATAATATCTCTTGAAATATCGTAAAGCTTCATAATACACCCTCCTATTATACCCTCTATAACTTCATAGTATAACACATTTTTTGTAAAAATAAAGAATAGATTGTTAATTTTACTCGATTAAGCGCAAAAACTACGCAAGATATTGTGTTTGAGGCATAACAAAAGGGACAGGCGTAAACCTGTCCCTATGTTTTAGATTAATTATTCAGGAAACTATCCTCAATTATGGATAAATAACTGTGAGCTTATTTGATGAAGTATCATACTGGAATGTGTATATACCTGCATCTTTTGTCGTGATTTTTGCGTTGTCGTTATGCGAGCTCATTGTAACAGTCTGACCTGAAGCAGTGATAGCTGTTGATGTACTTGTCCATGAACCATTGTTAATAACCTTATATTCATAAGTTGTATTAGCAGAAAGTTTCATTGTAAGTGTAGCTACTGTATCAGATGAAGAAGCCTTCTTAAATTCATTACCCTTCTCGCTCCAATTATTGAAAGAACCAGCTAAGTAAACGTTTGTTGAAATAGCAGCTGTTGCAGGAATATCAGAAAGATTCTCATACCATTTGCCTGAAGCAAGGTCATAATACTGACCAACTTTGAAATCCAGGTTAGCTGTCTGAGCCTTGTTACTACCAATGTTGAAAATAATTTTGCCGTAAGATACATCAAACTTAACTTCCCATACTTCTGCACCGTTAGGAGCTTTCATAGAAGTCTTTGTCATAGCCTTACCAGGCCAATCTGTACCTGAACCACCTTCGTTCCATGCGTGAGCTGTGAGATTGGTCCAGTTATTTGAGTTTACGCAGTAAGCTGTGTAAACTACAGGATCTGTTGGAGCGTCTGTAGGCGCATCTGTTGGTGCATCTGTAGGTGCTTCCGTTGGAGCTTCTGTTGGCTCTGCTGTAGGTGCTTCTGTAGGAGCATCTGTTGGAGCGTCAGTTGGATCTACTGTCTTTGGCTGTACTGTGAAGTATATGTATGACCAATCTGAGTTTCCGTCAGGGTTGAAGTAAACCGTGCAGTCACCAACCTTGCCTGAATCTGCGCCAATCTTGTAGTTGTCAGCCTGGTCTTTGTACCATGCCTTGATCTCTGTACCATCAAAGTATACAACCTTGAGTTCGTCATTAGCATAGAATGTCCAATCGAGCATATACTCGCCAGCTACTGCAGGGTTCTCTTTGAACATTCTGTCTGCTGTGAATGGAGCTTCGCCCCAGAAGTTCTCACCGTTTAATGTACCAACGAGGTAGTAACCAGCTTCTGCCTTTTCAGGTGCTGTTGTTGGAGCTTCAGTAGGAGCTTCTGTTGGTGCATCTGTAGGAGCGTCTGTAGGTGCTTCCGTTGGAGCTTCTGTTGGCTCTGCTGTAGGTGCTTCTGTAGGAGCATCTGTTGGAGCGTCAGTTGGATCTACTGTCTTTGGCTGTACTGTGAAGTATATGTATGACCAATC
>JAFUOM010000076.1 GCA_017481885.1 Ruminococcus sp. | reverse complement strand
TTAACTGGTTCTTGTTTTGCTTTTTCTGTTAGTTTTTGAGTTGGTTTTTCAGCGGGTGCAGGAGCTTTTGTTTTTTCTACTCGCTCTACGATTTCGACTTCAGCTTGTTGATCTGTTTTTGTTGTAGCAATTAATGTTTCAGCTTCAGTAGATTTGGTTGATTTTTCTGTCGGTGTTACTGTTTCCCTAACTGTTTCTTCTGCTTGTGTTTCAACGATTGCTGTTGGTGTGATTTCATCAGGTGTTGCGTTTGGTGTATCGCTACTGCATGCTGTGAGCACGAACAGGCTGAATATTAGTGTACACAGAATTCTCTTTTTCATATTTCTTCTCCTCTATAGTTTTGCACTTCTATCATTATTTTTGTTGCTATTATGAACCCTTGTGCAAACATGTCTCGCTCTAAACAACAGTATAGTTCACTGTAAGCATCCTTGAACTTTTCTAATATTTCTTTTTGTTTTTCTGTGAGTGTTTCATTCAGTTCTACTTCATACTGACATACCAGAGTTTGAAGTTTATCTACTTTTGAACCACGCTTGACATCTCTGTCACACGGACTTACGTTTCCGTAGTATAAATCTTCGAGTATACTCACGCTACCACCTCACACAACAAGAGAGCGATCCTCTTCGAAATCATTCGATAGAGAATCGCTCTCGGTTTTATTATCATATTCTTTTTTAGTTTACATCTGACTTTTCGTGCCATCATAGCACCTCCTTTGTAACACAACATATACCACAAAGGATTTCACAAGTCCAGGAAAATAAATATAATACTAAGCCGCTATAGCGTTTGAATTTATCTGCTCAATTACCTTACGGATACCAAGCCAGACAGATACGTCAGTGAACACTTCAACAATACTTCCTCTATCAGTGAATGGAGCTTCCTGTAAAACCGACAAATCTTTCATCATACCATTGTGTACAATATACTCAACAATCTGATTTACGAAATAGATTTGTCTAGCATCAAGGTTTGTATCATCCAGATACTGTGCGAACGCAGTTTTTGCAGCATTCATATCAAGACCAACAATTTCACGAACGAACTCACCGAGTGGTTTTTGACCATACTCAGCTTCGTAGTCCTGCTTTGTGCCGACTTCACTCCAAAGTATTTCTTCAAGCACTTTCACATCATCAGCATTAAGCGGAACATTAGATCTAAGTTTTGAGATAACCTCGTTATCCTGATGCTGACGAACATAGAACTCAGCCTTGGCTTTATAGTTCTTCAAATCATCATTCTCAAGCTCGGATTCATTCCACTCGATAGAGAGAATCTCATCATCAAAGTTTGTGTTATAAGTTTCTCTGCCACCCACAATATACTTCATCAAGTTTCTGAGCTTTTCACGGATATGTTCGAACTCGTTGATTCCTGCGTTATCAATATAATCTGTATGCAGAATTTTGTTTATAAGCTCTGCCTGCACCATAATTTCAGGAACATTCGCAATACTCGCAACAGTAGACACTTTCTTAAACAAATCACTTCTTGCACGAGTGTATTTCTTGCCGATAAGATATGCTAGTTCGATACCATACATAAGAGCATCGAATCTCATAGCTTTAGGGTCATCATCGTCAGGGGTGATAAGCGGACAGAGTTCCTCTTTCATATTGAGCGTATCTTCATATGTAAGAGTTGTATAGTTATCAGGATTCGAGAACAGTTCAACATATTTCAGATGCTGACGAACAGAAAAGTTGTCCTTGTGAAGTTCTCTCACCTTTTTAACCATATCATCAACTAATGATTTTCTAAACTCAATCAAATCATCGGTCTGGTATTCTATATCCTGCAGTTTAAAAGCAATCTGAGCTTTGAGATTAAATATCGCACCTTGCAGTGCTACCTGATTAGCAGTTGGCTTACCGCTACTCATACGGAAAAACTCAAAGTTTCCGCAGAAGTCAAAGATATAAAACAGCTTTTTATCTTCGCCATCAAGCAAACCTTCGCAAAGTCTTGTGCCACGACCAATCATCTGCCAAAACTTTGCTTTGCTCATAACCTTTTTGAAAAACACAAGGTTCACAACCTCAGGCACATCAATACCGGTGTCGAGCATATCAACAGAAATTGCAATCTGTGGTAACTTCTTAGGATCGGAAAACTCATCAATCGCACTTTGGGCGTAGTTAATCTTGTTATCGATAACCTTCGCGTAGCCATTGAGGTGAGGATATTCTTTGTTGAACACTTGGAATATCTTTTCAGCGTGGTTGTGATTTTTTGCAAAAATGATAGTCTTTCCTAGCTTTTCGCCGTAGTCGATTCTGATGCCGTTTGTCATCAGGACGTTGAGCACTTCTCTTATAGTATCCTCGTTGAAAATCCACTCATTGAGAGCAGACGAGCTGATAGCATCAGGGAATTCTCCATCTTTTGCAAAGTACTCTTCATACCTAGCTTTATCTTCATCGGAAAGTTCGTCATACACGATACCTTGTTCGATGAATTTCAGCTTTGTTTCAACGGACATATAGTCAACAAGGTAGCCATCTTTTACAGCCTGAGCAAGCTCGTAGCCGTAAGTAGGCACACCGTTTTCAAGTTCAAAAATCTCGTAGGTGTTCTTATCGATTTCATCTTTTGGTGTCGCTGTGAGCCCTACAAGCGGAGCATCAAAGTAGTTAAAAATCTCCTTGTACTTATTGTATATAGAACGATGTGCTTCGTCACAGATAACAAGGTCAAAGTGACCGCAAGTAAAGAGCTTGCCGTTATCGTCCTTGATGTCATCTATACAATGAATCATCGTCTGATATGTAGAGAAAACGCAGTGAGCGTTGTAGTTGTCTTTATCCACGCAAAGATTGGTTGTAGATAAGTCAGGCAACATATTTACAAAGCTCTTTTTTGCCTGATGCACCAGTGCATTTCTGTCAGCAAGGAAGAGGATATTTTTCACCCAGCCGTGTTGCAAAAGCACATCACACAAAGCGATAACTGTACGGGTTTTACCTGAACCTGTCGCCATAACGAGCAGAGCTTTTCGACGGTTTTTCTTATCAAAGCTTTCGCACACAGCTTTGATAGCACCCTCCTGATAATAACGACCTGCGATGTTTTTAGCTACATTCACATTATTGAGACTTGTACGCATAGTCTGGAGATTGAAGAGCTTTTCTAAATCTCGTTTTGAGTAAATGCACGCACACTTACGCTCAGGATACAGGTTATCTGTGATTCGTGTTTCAAAGCCGTTTGTCAGGAAAATCACAGGTCTGCGACCATATTTCTTTTCTAATATATCAGCGTAGAGCTTAGCTTGCTGACGACCGACCGCTACGTCTTTGCAGGTGCGTTTTGCTTCGACAACAGCGAGAGGTTTTCCATCATCACCATAGAGCACATAGTCAGCATAGCCGACCTCGGAATTGTTCGGCATACCAGGGAGTTCAACTTCATTCAGCCAGTCCTTGCCCTCAACCCAACCTGCATCAACAAGCATATAGTCGATGTAGATTTTTCGAGTTTCGTACTCGGAAATATCGAGAGGTTTCGGAACATAAGTCTGCTGTTGTTCCTCACGGCGGGCAGTGAGTTCAGCTTTTAGAGCTTCGTTTTCTTTGAGTAATTGCTCAAAGTTAATCTCAACGCTGTTGTCGGTTACTGTTTCGCTGTGGGTAGAAATAAGAGATGCATCAAACTCGTGGTCTTCGTACTCCTGTGCATAATAGTAAGCAACCAAATCAAGAAAAATGAAAAGATTCTCTAAACAAAGAGTAGCTTCTTCCTCGGTGATTTTCTTAGATCTGTGAGCCGCATTGTTGCCGATAACACGGATAATCTTCATACGATTCCAGACATCGTTACCGACGATATCACGAAACTCCTCGCTACTCATCAAAGCCGCAAGGTTATCCTGCCACGGGGTAGTGAGCGAACCGTCAACAGAGTACATCCATTTCACAGCAAACTCCATCGCCCTGCGACAGTTAATCACACACAGTGCCGGGTCAATATGTAAGACTTTCTCAGCAGAAACAGCAACATCGCTGAAACTTTCAAACTGCTTGTCCTTTTTCAAAAAATCAAAGTTGGTCATAATTTATCCCTCTTAAATTGTCATACCACTACAATATTAGCAATAATTATCCACACAAACTTATGATAACACCTACAACTGTAGCTATTAGTGTAAAAACAGAAACTATAATTACTATCTTATTATTTTGGACGGAAGCAATAGAATTCAGATAATCTAGGTTCTGTTGATACAACTTCAAAAAATAGTCCAAGTTAGTAGGGAAATTGATAAAATCTGTTTTCATTAGTTTTCCGTGAACATAGCACTTCCAATCCAACATTTGTTTTGGTATGTCTTCATATATGTGATTTATTTTTTCTTTACTTTCTCGTATATATCTAATCTTGTTAACCAACCATTTTATGTCTTTAGCAGAAACAAAACTTCTATTAGAATTAAGATATTTTCTCATATGTATCTCTAACTCTTCTAATTCAATTTTACAGAAAGTCTTATAATACATTTCCATTGAAAAATCAGTAAAATACTTCAATAAAAAGGAACGGGGTAAATATTTATTCGATATATAGTGAGCCGCCTCAAATCTACCATAATTCAAGTCTGACACTATTAGATATGATTTTTCTTTTTTATAACATTCACATAGAAAAGAGTTTTTCATTTCACGAGATTTCTTCTTATTATAGTTTTTTATTTTTAATGCATATTCTATAGGTAATTTATACTTAACCCCATATCTGGTATAAAAGTAAGTACAAACATATGCCTGAATGATATCAGCAAATAATATATAGTCCAATTTACACAATTCGGAATAGTCGGCTTTTTTAATTATACTTTTGTCAGCATAATTATGAAAATATCCTTTCTTCTTAACATTAAAAATATTTTCTACAACAAAGTTATGGATTTGAAGATATGTTGTCATAACTTTGCGGAAAACAAATTGATATTCAACAACAACTTCTGAAGTGTTAACGTATGTATAATGTATATTGATACTCTTTATCCACTTATTGTCCTTAAACTCAATTTCAGCAATACGACCGGTTTGTCTACCAGTAATATTTGAATTTATGTAATTTACTTTTTTGAATGTATGTTTGATAAACGGTGTGTAGACTTTGTATTTATTTTTGCTCTTAAGCTTATATACTTTTTTTATCAAACAATTCATACCATCATTATCTAACAAATCATATATCGACACATCAATAAACGAACTAGGAAGTGAATCTTTTTTTGATAGATGCTTCAAATACCACTTATAATTAGTTAATTCTTTAGAACGACTGATATATTTCCTACAAAAATCTAATTGATGAAATTTATATTTTATATATCTAAATAGCATAATACCTCCATTGACAATCATCCAAAGTATTTTTGCATTAGGGATTTTTTGAGAGTTTTGATTTTCAACAACTTATATATTTATTGAGCCTGTCCAATTTTAAGTACTAAAGGTAATAAAGCGATGCCAACATCAACACCCTTATCAGCAATCCATTTTATTATTTCTGTTGCCATTGACCATTTTTTATTTTTTCTTTCATTTGAATTTATAATGTTTTCAAGCTCGGTAATCTTTGATAATATTTCTTCTATTTCGGCATCGGGCAAACAAGCCATATGTTCAACCTTATTTCTTACTTCTGTAAAACTCTCTATTTTTACATTATTTTCGTTAGAATTAATTATATTTGTTGTTACATTAATTTCAGTACTTTTTGTATCACTAAACCGATAATCCTCACAATTATTTAGTAAGTAAGCTTTTAAAAAGCCTTGAATTTTTTGTAGATTATCTTTTGGAACATTAGGATGTGCTTTAAACAACAAAGGATTCATTTCAATAACAGGAAAATTATTAGACACCTTTGAGTATTTACCAAATAATTCGTTCAATAGTAGCGAAGCATTTGTATCCGATTCTAAAACCATATCACATCTTTTAATATCTTCTGAAACCATTTGTATAAAATCATTGTTTTTCAATTTGCTATTCTCCTTTATCCGAAGTATTTTTGCATTAAGGATTTTTTGAGAGTTTCGAGTTTTTCGAGGCTCTCCTTGACTTCTAATTTTAGTTTTTCGGTCTGCTCAACAAAGGTTGCAAACTCTTTTTGAAGTTCAAGTGGTGGCACTATAATTTTTGCTTTTTTTATTTCTCCTAAATGTAAGTTAGGAACACCAATGCCTTTCAAACTAGAATCAAACTGTCGCTTTGTTTCAACAGAATTAATAGCAGCCCACAGATAAATAGAGTTAATCTCTATTGGTCTAAGTAAGGCAATACTAACATAAATATCGAAGATTTCATCTCTATCTACGATTGCAGCAATTCCAGTTGTTCCGTTCTTCGCTAGAAGAATATCACCTTTTCTTGGGGATATTCGAGCATATAATTCTTCATGCAGTGCTTTGGGAATATACTTTAAATGGCACCAATCTATTGTTCCAGTAGTAACATCTTTTGATGATAAAAATTTATATCCATTTACTGTATCATCTGTGTAGGTTGGTGTCTGATGTGTTCCATCCTTGATTTGCTCACAAACCTCCTGTAGTGTTTTAATATCATACCCAAACTTATTATCATAAATTGTACCGAACATCTCTACAAGCCGAGATTTGACTAGTTCATCAAGTTTTGAAAGTTGTTTCTTTCTCATTAAAATCAAATTATCCAAATACTCTAATTTACAAATAATATCTTCTTGTTCTTCAATAGAGCATAAAGGGACATCAAATTTAGATAACCATCCAGTATTAAGATTTACTTGGGACGCACCTTTCACATTCTGTTTAACTTGCGAAAAGAATGAATTTGAATACATCCAATAATACAAATATTTTAATTTGCAAAGATTGTTACTCTTTAACCTAAAAAAGCCAAGACTGACAAACGAACCAAATCGTGGGGTTTCGGGTTCAATTATAACAGGTTTACCAATAGTACCAACACGGCAAAACAACATATCTCCTGTTTGTGGTTTTGCTCCATTAGGCAAAGAGTTGTACTCTTCTTTCGCTATGTAATTGCATTTAGAAAAATCTATTTTGCCGTTGCTGATATCTTTTACAGAAAGGAAAGGAACTCCTTGCAACACATATTCAGGTGTGTGTGTTAACCCTAAATAAATATCGACTAATTCGCTTAATTTAACAGTTTCCATATCCACACTCCTTAAAGTCCAAGCAAGGAATTGAGTTCATCCAGACCCTCAGATATCTTCATCTGTAATTCATATAGGTCGGTTATCAATTCTTCAGTAGATGGATACTCAACAGGGACATACTCTACCTTTTTATACTTATTGATAGAAAGGTCGTAGGCGTTATCGACGATTTCCTGTTTTGGTACGAAGAAGGATTGCTCTGTTCTTTCTCTTTCTGCTTCGGCATCGAGGTTATGGAATCGAGCGATGATGTCAGGGATGTCGTTTTCCTTAATTTCTGTACGTTTATCGTCGAGAGAATAGCCGTCGGCTTTCATATCGTAGAACCAGACGTTGTCTGTACCGCCGTGACCTGTTTTGGTGAAAATCAGGATAGCTGTGGATACTCCTGCGTATGGTTTAAACACACCACTAGGCATTGAAATAACAGCCTGCAGGCGGTGGGATTCGACAAGCTCTTTGCGGATATCTTTGTGAGCTTTTGATGAACCGAAAAGCACACCATCAGGAACTATACAAGCACAGCGTCCACCAACTCGAAGCATTCGCAAAAACAGTGCTAAGAACAGGAGTTCTGTTTTCTTTGTCTTGCAGACTTTGAGCAAATCTGCGGATACTGTGTCATTATCAAGGCTACCTTTGAACGGTGGGTTTGCGAGAATCAGGCTATACTTATCCTTGTCCTGATTCTGGTCAGAAAGGCTGTCTCGATACTCAATGAACGGATGGTCAACGCCGTGTGTCATCATATTCATCGCACCGATTCGAAGCATTGTTCTGTCCATATCGTAGCCGTGGAACATATGGTTCATATAGTGGTCTTTTTTCTGCTTATTGAAGAATATCTCTTCCTTAAGATTTTCTTTGAGATATTCGCCTGATGCTACTAAAAATCCTGATGTACCGCACGCAGGGTCGCAGATAACATCATCAGATGTAGGTGCCATAAGCTCGACCATCATTTTGATAATATGACGAGGTGTTCTGAACTGTCCGTTTAAGCCTGACTGAGCAATCTTATTGAGCAAGTACTCATATGTATCGCCTCGTGCATCTTTATTGTCTGACTTTGACATCAGCTCGTAAATATCATCGAGTGCATCAACTACTTTTGAGAGCAATAGCGGTGTAGGAAGCTTGAATATAGCATCATCCATATACTTTGAATATGCACTGTCTTTGTTGCCGTCGAGATTCTTGATAAACGGAAACACAAGCTCCTGCATTACAGAATACATCTGTCCTGCAGGGTAATCTTTGAACACCGACCATTTGAGCTGTTTACCATTCACCTTGCGTTCGCCGATAGTCACTTCATCCGCAAAAATACTCTGAAATGGCAGTCCGAGCATAGCACTCTCTTTTGCTCGCAGATTATCTGTATCATCAAGGTCGCGGATAAACATAAGGTAAGTTATCTGCTCAATAACATCGAGTGGGTTTACAAGTCCGCCTGCTGCGAACACGTCCCATAAGCTGTCTATTTTATTTTTTAGTTCACCTGTAATCATTCTTCTCTCTCCCAATTCCACATATATGATGTGTAGCGTCCACCACCGATTTTGATTATGTCTTCACTTTTCAGCAAATCAGCAAGCGTTCTCTGTACTGTGACCTGACTGATATCAGGACACTTTTCCATTATTTCTGTTTTTGTGATCTTGCCGAGATTTGTTTTAATCAGCTCTTTTATACGGTCAGGTTTTGACATACCTTTTGTTGTAAGAACTGATACTCTATCGGAGAAATCTTTATATGCCGCTAGGATAATCCCCAGCGTATAGCGTACAAATGGTGCATAGTCGTTTTTGTCATCGTGCCAACCGATGGAGCTATTCTGCAATGCTTCGTAGTAGGTTTCTTTTGTTTCTTCAATCAGTTTTTCTATACTGATATACTTGCCGACGATGTATCCTGCACGATACAACAAAAGCAATGTCAGAAGTCTGCTCATTCGTCCGTTACCATCGTTAAACGGATGAATACACAGAAAGTCAAGTATGAACATCGGAATAATAAGCAATGGGTCAACACCCTGTACATTCACCGCTTCGTCATAAGCTATGCATATACGCTCAACTGCATCGGCTGTCAAAAATGCTGATACAGGTGCAAATCTGACTGTGCGGTTGCCTTCGCTATCTTCTTGTGCAATTACATTATCTGAAACTTTATAATTACCGCCTACACCTTTTCCGCTGAATTTATACAAATCACCATGCAGTTGCAAAAGAATAGATGGTTTTACAGGAATGTACTCGTAGCTCTGATGAATTGTAGTTAATACGTCACGATAGCCTGCGATTTCCTGTTCATTACGAGTCTGAGGAATCGCTTTGTCTGTGACGAGTTTCTTGAGTCTTTCGTCAGATGTGTATATTCCTTCAATTTTATTAGAAGCCTCTGTGCTCTGTATCTTAGCTATCTCTAACAGAGATGTCAGCACATCTGCCTTCGCTTCGATAAAAAGATTCTGTTCGCCTTTGTACTCGTGTATACTCGACAGCATTGTCACAATATCAGGTAGCAACAAATTTTTCCATTTTTCTGTATATTGATACTCACGCATTTGGGTTCTCCTTTTAATCGCTAAAAACGATTATAGTTGTATATGCTTATTATATGATTCAAGTTGTGCATAAGTCAAGTTAATTTTATCATTTTTTCGCAAATGATAAAATTATACTCAAAAATGAGCATAATAAAATAGATTCGTATTCTTTGTTTAAAGCGGGTCAAATATTGAGCTGATGAAACATCTGAATCTATATTGACAATGACACTGATTCAAGTTAATATACGACAAACAAAAAAAGACTGGTGCGAACACAAGGTTCACAACAGTCTTAGTTACATAGCATCAAAATATCATCAGAAATATTAAGTAGCACAACGAGTTTAATTTAATTAAGTTAAATAATCCTTTACTGCAAAAGCCAGATGCACCTTTTTTAGTACATCCAATCAACTATGATATAGTTAACAAAAACAGAAAGGATTTGAAATTATGAAAAACAACAATATAGTTTGGTTACTTATGGTCAAAACAAACGTATCTGCTGAGGGTGTATTACAAGTTGATGAAGGCAAAGAAAAGACCTGTTTCTGGATATCATCAAGTTTTGAAACAGCAAAGGAAAATATGAAAAGTATTATCCGTGCTTATGCAAGTACTCCTAATCTGATTTTTGACGGAAATGGTTTGTGTACTGATTTCGAAGAATATATGGCCGAAAGAAGAGATTGGGACCAATTCGCAAACCCTGAGGAAGAAGACGAAAGCGAGTGGTTTAGTCAATTAAGATTTGTTACCCATGGTGAATACGATGACTCAGCAAAGAGTTTCTGGAAAGCTTCAAAACTGCCTGAAATTCTTAGATCATATGTTATGGATATGGATAATTTTTCTACCGATGTAATTGAAGATTTCACATGGACAGACTATCTAATGGGTTGCAAAGTATCTTCGGATAGAATTTTTATAAAAGGTATAGACGATGGTCCCTGCAATGGAATTGACCCTTACTTTTACATTAACACATTTAATATGGATGACCCTGAAAAGAAGTATCATTTCCATGTACGAAATGCTTTTAACGATAATTGGGACTACATATATATAGATCTTGTATGTTCTGAGATTGACGAAGATTTTGGATTTCCTTTGCACTAAAACAGATAGAATAACAGCCACCTGACTGAGGTGGCTGTTTCGCTTTCACTTGTAAGCAACTAATTTTACTTTGAAATCTATCTAAGATTAAGAGTTATGCATTAAACTGTAAACAAGTAGCATCAAACTCGGCTTAATTCATTTATTTCACACGATAATACTGAACAGATTTTTATTAGCATATCGTAGTTAGGTGTGGTGCGGTCTCTCTCCCACGCAGATACAGATGTTCTATCGACACCAAGTTTTTCTGCTAACTCTTTCATTGTCAAACCTTTAGATTCACGCAAACTTCTAAGTTTCTCTCCTAAACTCATAAGAACAAACCCCATTTCAAATTGATATTATTTTTCAACTCAGCGATACATAAAAATAACAAACCCATCACCTCGCACTATAATAGTACTACGGGTGATGGGTGATTTTGTGGTCATTCTTTCTAATCTATATTTAGATAGGGAGTTCGATGATTCTTATATACCCTTATGTAATTTTATGGAACACAAAAGTCATGATATATTCATTTTTACAATATTCGAATAATTCCTCGCTTCTGCCATCTTCCTATTTTCTGATACGTTAATCCAAGCATCATTTTCCCATTCAATCGGTGTCTTTTCTTTTAGTTCGGGGGAATTTAGAATATCTGTCTGAAATTGAATATACATGTCATCGTTATTCCAATTACTCCATTTTAACGCTGATTCCTCCGTATATGTTTCTAATTTTATATCACCGTTTTTATCAGGAAGTTTAACTTTTATTCCTTCAGTGCTTTTATGTTTTTTTCTTTTTCTACCAGCAGCCGCCTCCATAATGAAACTATCTACAGGAACATGTAAGAATTCTCCGTCTACTTTTCCCAGTAGCCACAAATACTTAAGAGTCATATTAAGCCATTTTTGAGCCTGTCCGCAAACAATTTTTTGGTCAAGTATATCTTTTTCAGCTTCCCCTTCTTTCTGATATTTCATATTGTTTGCATTTTTGATAATCTCTTCACAAACTTTTTTATGCCATTCATTAAAGTCGCCTTGTTCAGAAAAACTTCTGCATTTATTTATGTTATCAATAATCAGGTTAGAAATCTTACTTCTAAACATAGATTTAATGTATTTATTTATCGCTCCTGTCTTACCATTAGTTTCCTTTAAATCCACATTAAATTCAAGGGTGCGTGCTAAATCAAGATAAGTCCTATACGCACATTTAAAAGCTATATCTCTGTCTTCGTCTTCATCAATTATACCAAAATATGAATACAATAAAAATTTCACTGCCTCATCTTTTAACGAAACAACATTTTCCACCTTTTTATTTACATTCTCTTTATATTCATCGTTGTGCACTTCGTCAACTATTCTTTTACTATTCATACTATTCTCCTTTATATTGTAATAATGATTTTTCTATATCTGCTATAAGTCTATCTTTCAAGCTTAACGGTTTTTTGATTACAAGATATGGCAGATACGTCCTTGCAAACTGTTCCATTGCTATTTCGTTTACCGTCGCTATTACAGTCACCTCTGTATCTGTTTCATTAGAGAACTTAACATCCTTTCCAAACATATCTATGATGTCGCTTATGATAAACTTGTTAGCAACGAACTCCCCTCTAATGTTTTCGCCCGAAAACATATAAACATGCTTGTCCATATATTCTTCTAAATTAAGTGTTCTTCCATCTGAACCCTGAAGTGTTTCAAATGGTTTCCTAAACTCTGACAAAATCTGCATATTTATCATTCTGTCAACTCGATAGTTAGAGATGTTGTCATACTTATCATTGTTACAGATAAGGTAATACTTACCCTCTTTTGCAACAAGCTGATAAGGATTGATTATGTACTCCCTAACAGTACCGTCAGTGCGTTTTCTATTATGTAGCTTTTTATCTGTGTGATATTCAAGATAGTTAAAGCTTACTTTTCTGCTTTTACTAATAGCTTCATCTAGCAACTCGATATTATAAAATAGTTGCTTGTTATCAGTCTTATCCTGTGGCATACGAGCAATATGCTTTACACGTGACTTGAAGTAAATATTTGAAAGGGAGGACAGTTTTGCTACCAGATCTTTGTCCTGCTGATATGGTATGTGATTTGAAAAGAGTACACTGTCTATGAGTAATCTCAATTCGCTGTCAGTAAACTCACGCTCAAGATAAAAGTCTGAAAGTATAACATTTTCTATATCTTTTCCGTCTTTGTCCTTAAAAGTTCTGATAGATTCACTGTAGTTTATCTCATATCCAAACTCGATAAGATTCATCAGGTTACGTTTTATTGATTTTCGGTCAACAGTCATACAATATTCATTCACGAGAATATCAGCGATTTCTTTCTGACTGAGTCTGTGGTTTATATCTGTGTATTTTCGTAGAATATCAAGAATATTCATAATAATCAGCTTTTTGGGTTGCTTAGCGTACATATAATCACCTCAGCTTTTATACTTTGATTTTACCATCACATACTTTAGTTTACAATATATATAACAAATAAGATGTGACATTTTTATCCCATCTTTGCATAAAACTCTAATACACTAGATTGAAACAGGAACTTTCGTATGGTACAATAAAAACAAGGTTATAAAATGGAGTGTTTACAATGCCAACAGTTGATGTAACTAAACGCAAACGAGCTGTACGAATCGCCAATGCAATAAACAGCATTGAAGGCGTACCTGTATCAGAGAATGCACAAAAACTCTATACTCTTTGGGCTGATGGTGAAATCACAGGTGAACAAGTTAAAGCATCGCTCTATGCAAATCACAATAAAAGCTCAATCAAATAACTCCCCACATACACATCAAGGACAAGCACTCATAATCATTTCCGTATTCTTTGTTTAAGCGGGCCAATTATTGAGCATCTGAAACAGATGTTTTATGTTGACAAAGATATGATTCCAAGTTAATATACGACAAACAAAAAGACTGGAGTGAACTAGGATATTCACATCAGTCTTAATTACATAGCATCAAGCTTTTGCATTAAACTTTCAAATGCACTATAGTGGACAAATTCTCATTTTCTATAGTATAATAACTTCAGAAAACAAAGGGGTGTTTTGTATGCTTGATAAAAACCAAATGATTATTTTCAAAACCGAAGACGAAAAGATTTCTGTGGATGTTATCTTTGATGATGAAACTGTATGGCTTTCTCAGGACCAGATGGCAGAATTATTTGAACGTGACAAGTCTACGATTTCCAAGCATATAAAAAACATCTTCGAGGAAGGCGAACTGCAAAAAGATTCAGTTGTTGCAAATTTTGCAACAACTGCCGCTGACGGTAAAACATATCAGGTCGATTATTACAACCTTGATGTAATAATCTCCGTAGGTTACCGAGTCAAATCCCTGAGAGGTACTCAGTTTAGACAATGGGCAACCAAACGCCTCAACGAATACATCCGTAAAGGTTTTGCTATGGATGACGAGCGCTTAAAAAATGGTGGTGGAAGATATTTCCGCGAACTTTTACAGCGTGTTCGTGATATTCGTTCCAGCGAAAGAAACCTCTATCAGCAGGTAACCGACATATACGCAACCGCTATTGACTATGACTCAAAATCTCCTCTTACAAAGGAGTTCTTCGCAACAGTTCAAAATAAAATGCATTATGCCGCTCACAAACACACTGCTGCCGAAGTGATTTACGAACGCGTAGATAGCGAAAAACCTTATGTAGGTATGACAAATTTCAAAGGTGATTATGTCACTATAGGTGATGTAAAAATCGCTAAAAACTACTTAACAGAGAAAGAACTCCAGATTTTGAATCTGCTCGTGTCACAGTTTCTCGACTACGCCGAATTACAAGCTCTTGAAGAGAATCCTATGACTATGCAGAATTGGATTGACGAGCTTGACCATCAACTAAGCAGTAATCGCAGAGAGTTACTCACAGGCAAAGGTAGCGTATCACATAAAGCTGCTATGGAAAAAGCTGAAAAAGAATTCAAAATTTATCGTGACAATGAAATGCGTCAGCTTGAGAGCGATTTTGATAGAGCTGTTAAGAAGTTAAAACGTAACGAGGGATAACTATGGGTATTCTTGATATCGCAAGTGGTAACTCTATTTGGCGAGGATACTATTATTTTGAATATTAGTCTCAGGTTTTCTTAGCATCAAAACATCATCGTGTATATAATAAGTAACGGAAAAATTTGAAAAAGCATCAAAAAAGCATCAAAGCTGTAAAACTGCGGTATGCGATATTACAGAAAAGGCTCAACGGTACGGATAAAGGCACGAGGTTTTTTAGACCTCGGATTAACTCCAAAACCGCGTGCCGAGGGTTCGAGTCCTTCTGCCCCTGCCATAAAAAGAGACATCCACCATTTTCGGTGGATGTTTCTTTTTATCGT
>JAFUOM010000075.1 GCA_017481885.1 Ruminococcus sp. | reverse complement strand
TAATATTATAATCATAGTCTGCATCACCAATGAGATAAACATAAGGGAAATTATATGCAACTGTTCCCAAACGAATACGCTTTTTCTCCAACGCTTCAGTAAGTGTCATTAAATATTCGCCATCACCTATTGCAAAATAACCTGTCGGATTATCAGGAGTATGAGTGAATTCAGAACCGATGATAAGGTTACCTATAACCTCCTCACTATATCCCTCATTTTGTACTGCACAACCTTGAAAAATAATATAATTGCAATCAGAGCCATGTACGCGAATATAGTTACTATCAGTTTCAGGATTAAATTCGAGCCCTAAATATTCCTCACAATAATTCTCACCAATAACTTTATAAATACCATCTGCGCCAAAAATAACATCGTTTCCAAAGCCATCATAGTTGAGATTTGAATAAATGGAAATAACATCATCATATGATGCTATCTTTTCAATATCACAAACTCGAACAAAAGCTCTTATTACATTGTAGTAAGGAATAACAAGCACATCGTATTCGTCAGAAATTTTGATATAGTTATTGTAGAAATCAAGCAAATTAGCTTCTCGCTCTTTATAAAGCGCTTGCTCGTATTCGTAGTGTGCCATACCCCATTCGTTGGCGTATTCCTTATCATTAATAAAACGAGTCATATTTACTCCGTTTTCCCAGTAATACTCCCAGCTGTCCATGATTTTAATATCAGTATTCATCTCAATATTCATTCGTACAACATCTGTATCTTCAAATTCAGCAAGATAAGCTTCAGTTCTACGAGAGGTTTTACTGTCACCCTCCACAGCAGATACAGAAACAACCGCAATAGAGCAGAGCATTACAACCGCAAGAATAAAAGAAATCATTCTTTTCATAAAAAATCAGCTCCTAAAATATTTTATTAAAAGCATAACTACTTCTAACTTGATTATAACATCTATCAAGTAAAAAATCTCGCTCGTGGTAAAAATGGTATCGATTTTGGCAAAATCGGTCACTTCAACAAGTTTTACGGCTAATATAAAAGACTATCTCACTAAGTAGCGAGATAGCCTTTGCTAAAGATAACAAACACCTTAGCTATCTTTAAATATTCAAAGATATTGTTCACGCATAGCTTAGATAAATAATACCGCACAACATATATTGATTCACTATATAATGTTCACACACAACTTTTACGCTATATAGAACAAACCTTATCAAAGCATTTTTAATATTAATTCATTGAATCAACAATGCTGTTAAGAACGATTAATGAAATCTTAGCGTGAAATTACTATCATTGAAACAAAACCTTATTTCTTATGTTCTAAAATTAAATTAACGTCAAATGTTTGCAAGTTCCAATTGAATAGCAGTAGCATCCAAAACAGATACATCGCCGTCTCTATCATAGTCAGCTGCAAACATCGCCGACTCATTTTCCCATCCTTTTAGTTCAGCTAATACTAACTGAATTTCGGTTGCATCTAATACACTAAGTTCCCCATCTTGATCGGCATCTCCAACTACATCTACAGGAAGTGTTGGCTCTATTGGGTCAGACGGTTCAACTGGAACACTATCGTCATAATCAAGTAATGCTACCTCTTTAAAGTTAGCGATCTCATATACCTTTTCTTCAGTTAAGTTCAAGATAATCATCGGTGAAAGTGTCGAACAAAGCACAATATCATTCTCATCAACACCACACTTTTCGACAAAACTCTTATTCACTTCTGATTGTATTTCTCCTAATATGCGATTGTATGTCTTTTTGTATAAATCTACATCTTCGAGTGTCATACATGTACCCGCAGTCAAACCACAATCTAAAAATGTCTTTCGTTCTATTTCATCTTCATCTATCTCACTATAGAGCCAAATAATTGTTTCAATTTTTTCTCCAAGAGTTAATTTTTCCAATTTAGCTGATAAGCTATCCGAAACCTTACTATTCTCATCACTAGCAAAAGCAGTTAATGAAAAACAAGATATTGCTAAAACAATTACTAATAAAAAACTAATTATTCTTTTCATATAAATTTCTCCTTTATATTATTACATATCTAAAAATTATTAATATGCATATATACTGTTAACCATATTTGATATAATATTGAAACATTTCCATCTCTGTCAACATCAGACATATGACCGCTATCATCTGTACCATATACTGAATAATACTCATCACGAGGATAATCGTCAAGACCAGCTAAGCATCTCTGAATTGCAGTTGCATCAAGTAAGCTGATATCGCCATCGCCATCCAAATCACCAATCAAATGTCCAATCTTAAGTTCAGCCATAACTTCTAAAATCTTTTACAACTCTACCTCAATTTTATTCACTTCTAAGCCGATGTTATAATAACGGCAGAGCCAAGAACCATAACCACAGACATAATGATTGCTAAAAACTTTTTCATATGATCATCTCCTAAAATTATTTTTGAAAGCATCGCTACTTCCGACTACATTGTATCACTTGTCAAGTGAAAAATCTCGCTCGTGGTAAAAATGGTATCGATTTTGGCAAAATCGGTCAATTTTGAAGCTCACATATAGAAAAGCAGCGAAGTTTGAACAACCTCGGAGCCTTCTCTGTTTTGGGATTTATGTATTTAAATGAAGTTAATCAAGTTTAACTAATTGCGATTCACTGGATGATGTTACAACAGTCAAAGAATCATCTAATCTAGCTAGATATCGTTGAAGTTTTGTGACATCTACGATACTAACATCGTCAGATCCATCTAAATCCATACGTCCTTCCGTTATTCTATCATCAATATCTAAACTGACGAGATGTAATTGAATAATTGTCGCGTCAAAGATATCACAGCTTCTGTCATAGTTAATATCACCTCTGTGTAGACCAACGCGACCCGACTTCATAGCATCTGAAATATCTAATTCTTCACTATAATACGCTTCTTCAAGAGTATAGACTTTTTGAAGTGAAGGTACATAAACATAATGAGCTAAATCGTAAAGATAGTTGATAGAACTGTTATATATCAAACAATCACCAACATTTCTGGTAACAATAGCAGGCTCATGCCAGGTACTTGTTTCAGCAATAAACACTACGTACTCAGGCTCTGTCTGGTTATTCTCATAGTGAGCGTAAAGCATATTGTAGTAAAACCATATATCAGTGTCACCTTTAAAAATTTCCGGATAGAAATAAGGCTTAATTTCATTCTTGTAGGATAAATCAATATCAGCCAACAAATCCATCATAAACTTATCAGTGTTTGCTGAATAAGCAGATACAGAAAATGATGAAATCGCAATAATAACAATCATAACTAAACTAAAAACACGTAAACATTTTTTCATAAAATCAACTCCTAAAGATTATTGAGTAGCCACACTACTCCCAACCAAATTATAGCATCTATCAAGTAAAAAATCTCGCTCGTGGTAAAAATGGTATCGATTTTGGCAAAATCGGTCAATTTTGAAGCTGAAAACATAATGACAAAGGTGTTAATCTTCTGTATAATTATACTTGAGGTGCAATACTTATGCTTAATATACTTATCTGTGATGACGATAAAAATATCGTTCAACAAGTATCGAGTTTGCTTGATAAGGTTAAAGAAAAACACAATATAGACTTCAAAATTGACACTAATACAGACGGTGAATTTTCAATTGATAAAAACGCTATTTATGACATAGCTATTCTTGATATAGAGATGAATGGTATCAGTGGTCTTGAAGTAGCTGAAAAACTCAAAAGAAACAACCCTGATGTTATTATCATAATACTGACATCGTACTCTGATTATCTCGATAGTGCGATGAAAATTTCTGTTTTCAGGTATCTTTCCAAACCGATTGATGAACAAAGGTTTCACAAAAACTTTCTTGAGGCTTTGGAACATTATCGAAACATCAGCAAACAGATTGTTGTCAAATTCAATGATACGGTGTCATATGTGAAAACAAGAGACATTCTATATATTGAAAATCTAAAACACGGCTCATCTATGGTCACTAAAACTAACACTATCAAAACAAACAAAAAGCCAGAAGAGTGGTACGCAATAATCGACCAGAAAGATAGATTTGTGTTTTCTCATAAGAGCTTTTTAGTTAACCTACAAAACATCATTAACTTTGATAAAACTACAATGACATTTCAAAAACAAGATGAACGTTTGGACATTGCTTGTGTATCAAGGAGATACTACAATGATTTGAAAAAAGCGTTTTTCGATTTCGTAGGAGGCAAATGATGAGTGCAGTTTGTTATTTTCTTACATACGTCTTTGAAGCTCTGATTTCGCTGATGTATTTTTCTGAAAAGTTTACTACTAAAACTAATAAAAGTTTTTTGATTCTAGGATTATCTGCTTCCGTTTTGATTCAGTTTTCGCTAAGCTTTATCGGAATACCGTTTGTAAACCTCGGTGCTTTTCTTATTTGTAATATATTGTTATGTTTTCTGTTGTTTAACTCGAGCATTTGGCAATCCATTTTCAACGCAGTTATCCTGACAATTACGATGTTCATAACAGAGCTTTGTGTATTCTATGCTTCTGTTACATTTTTTGATGTTGCTCTTACAGAACATACAGTTAACAATACTACTTTGTGGATTCAAACTGTTTGTTCAAAACTACTTTACTTCTTTGTAGCACTGATTATAGCAAAGATATCTACTGAAGAAACAAGAAAGCGAATGGGATTACTAAAAGAATCCTTACTTTTTCTTCTTCCTTTAACATCAATAATCTTATTACTAGGAATAGTTGTTATCACGATGATTGTTGATGTACCACAAATCATTTACACTGTTTTCATAATTTCAACAATTCTGCTTATGTATTCAAATATAGTCGTCTTCTGGGTGCATGAATCCATGGTCAGAACTCAGCAAGAGAATATCGAATACAAGCTCCAAAAACAAAAGGCTGAAATCGACACCGAGTACTATTCTCTTTTGCAGAACCAGTACGAAAACTCTAATATTATCATTCACGACATCAAACGACACCTGATAAGTGTTAAAGAACTTGCTAACCACAATGACTGCGACAACATCTTAAAGTACATTGATGACCTTTACGGTGAATATGATATCAAGTATCTCAGAAAATACAGCAACCACAAGCTTATAAACGCAATCATCAATCGATATATGGAAATGTGCAAGACATTCGGCATCGATTTTTACTGTGATATCAGGGATATCGACTTCTCATTTATCAGCGATGCAAATATGACTGCTATACTTGATAACCTGCTTGAAAATGCTATTGAAGCTGCAAAGGATTCTGATAATAAAATTATCGAGCTGACTATTAAAGAAAGCAACTCAAACTTTGTAGCTATTAATCTTGAAAACTCCTGCTCTACCCCACCGAAAAAATCCGGTGGTGAGCTGATTACAACTAAGACAGACAAAGAAGTTCACGGTTATGGTATTAGAAGTATAAAACGAATCGCTAAAGAATATAACGGTAATATAAACTACTCATTTGACGAAAAGACAATGACATTTGTATTTACTGTTGTGCTTAACAGAAGTAAATAATCAAGCTAACACAAAATCTCCGCTGTTTTATTAGCGGAGGTTTTGTTTTTAGGTTTTCATAACATATATTTGTTATTAGGTAAATCCAGTTAAAATACTTTGTCTATAATCTTTGTTTAAGCAGGTCAAATTTTGAGCATCTGAAATTGCTGTATTTATGTTGCCAAAGATACTATTTCAAGTTAATATACGACAAACAAGAAGACTGGTGTGACGAAGATGTTCACATCAGTCTTAGATTTATAGCATCAAAATATCGGCGTTTGCTTTTTGAATACAATAACACATATCCGCAAATTATTTATATAATAATCTTATCTCAGAAGGTTTATGGCAACAACACATTTGTCATCATAACCTATTGATTTTTGCAATAATATAGGTTACAATATTTTTAGGAACATTTATTTTCAAGGAGATGGAGATATGAGTGATATATATGAACAGATATTAACACTTGAACAAGAACTGTCCACTTGTATTAACGGATACATCTCGCGGAAAATAATCAATGGTAAAGAACGCTTTTATCTCCAATGGATACAAAATGGCAAAATCAAAAGCCGGTATATCAAATCAGATGAACTTGACGAGATTCGAACTTTGGTTGAAAGACGAAAGCAAATTCAAGAAAAGTTAAAAGAACTCAAATCCACTCCCGAAGGAATAGTTAATAGCAACCTCAAACGAAAGGCGGTGCGAAATATGCAAAACATCACAGGCACTCTTATGTCGGGCGATTACCCTGTAGCAACAATAAAAAATGGAATAATCATTGAATCGAACGAGACTCTTCTTCCCCTTTATCTTAAACGGACAAAAGATGTAGAGGGATGGCTTGCTGCTCGAGCCATCGACTCTCACAGAACAAACTCAAGGCTTTTGAAGAAAGCACTCCGACTTAAAACAACCGATGATGTTCAGACGGCTCTTGCTGTAAACGCCGCAACCGTTACCGACCGATATTGGTTCAAACCCGTAGGCTCAACTGCTGTTTACGAAGATATCCGATTTAAAGAGAATTACTTTGATCAACTTGCTCTGCGAGGTGATCCTGACAGTTTCTCACGAAAACCTTCAAGAACTCCTGAGCTTACTAATAGAGGTAGCTTTGAAAAGTGCTGGAAGCTTATTGACGGCAAATGGTGGATGTATAAAAGCGGTAACGAAAATGAATATTTTTCTGAGCTATTCATCTGTAAACTCGGTGAAAAGCTTGGTTTTAATATGGCACATTACGAATTGGACGAAGAGTACATCCGTTCTCTGGACTTCACAGATAGTGCAAAGGTGAATTTTGAGCCTATGCGTTCTCTTGTGGACGACGATGAAGATTACGAAAACTGTTTCAACACCATATATGCTTTATCTCCAGAATTTGCAAAGCAATATCTGATTCTGATCTGGATGGATTCTGTATGCTATAATATGGACAGACATACTGAAAACTTCGGTTTTCTTCGCGATGTTGACACTGGAGAAATCATTTCTCTTGCACCAAATTACGATAACAACATTGCTCTTATTGCCAAGGGATACCCCACCGACAAAACAAGACAGAACGATGGTCTTATCCGATTTCTCAGAGAGTTTATTCAGAGTAGTGACATAGCTCATGAAATGTACAGAGGAATGGATTTACCCGAAATTACAGAGGAACTCATAAACGAGTGCTTAGACGAAATCCCCATTGAGGTTGACCGAGAGTTTATTATAGCTTTCATACTCAATGGACAAAATGAAATTAAGGGAATTATCAATCAAAGTGAAGATTTAATCGAGGACGAAGATTTCACTATGGGATTTATGCTCTAAGAAACAGCACAGACGATATTAGTTTTACTATCGCCTGTGCTTTCTTTATTATCTTGAATTTTTGATACTTGTAATATATTTATTGCTCTAATTTATATGTTTTCCGCGCCACCTGTTGACAAATTCCAGTACCCTTTGGTGACCTAAAAATATGAAACATCATCAAAATAGCATCAAAGCAGTAAAACTGCAATACGCAGAACTTCAGAAACGGCTCAGTGGTGCGGTTTAAAGCACGTGGTTCATTAGACCGCGGATTGACTCCAAAACCGCGTGCCGAGGGTTCGAGTCCTTCTGCCCCTGCCATTAAGAAACCCGCTTAAACACTAGGTTTAAGCGGGTTTTTGCTTTTCGTGTGGTTAGAATATTGTACGTTTATAGCACCAAACGGGCATCAATTTGTTATCTGTTTCGTTCTGCTTGCAACGTTTCCGTCTGCTACAGCATCAAAATAGCATCAGAATATTTGAACACTAATCTCCTGTGTGCTATAATCTATTTGATGATTTTTTAATATATTTTATCATTAATTCCTTGACTTTTACCCTAGGTAAAAATATATAATCGTAGCGAAAAGGAGACATTTCTATGAAAATCAAAGATGTTTGTGAACTCACAGAACTTTCTGACCGAACTATTCGCTACTACATAGAACAAGGACTTATCACACCTTCTTATACTGAAAACTATCTTGGAAGAAAAGCATATAGCTTTTTCCAAAAGGATATAGACGAACTTAATAATATCGCAACGCTCAGGAAATTTGATTTCACAATTGATGAAATCAGAAATATTATCACTTCTCCCGAAAACAGCAAAAACATTATTGAAAACGTAAAACTCCGCACTAGAAAAGCCGTAGAGGAAAACGAAGAAAAACTCTCTGTGCTCGTACAACTCGATAACGAAAAAGCATATACTATTTCAGAACTAGCAAAACAACTCACGATTTATTCCGAGAAAATACCTGTTCAAAACGAGGACACAAGAAAAGGGTTCCTGAAAACTTTGCTTGGTGTATTTAAAACTATATTAGTTTTTATCATTGTGTGGTTGCCTATATTAGCGTTTTTTATTTCTATAATAAATAGCTTAGTCGCTTACGCATATCCTTGCTTTAACACTAATCCGCTATATTATATATGTCTATTTGCATGCCTTTTACCATCAATTTCTGTGCTAATTATTTCTAAGCTAAAGTTTACTTTCAAAAAGCCAATTAAACTTATTGCGCTTGCACTCTGTGTTCTAAGTATTCCATTTTCTATTTTACTGCCACTAGGATTGGTAACACAATCGGAAACAACCGACTTCAGTAACTACAGAGATTTCGATGTGCACTGTATTGCTAATCAGGACATATTCTTTCAAGAACTATTCCCTGTCTGGCCAAACACTTTTGAAAGCGTAGAAGATGAAGAAGGCAACCTCAAAACAGTATATTTAGACGCTCATTATTACTATCGCTATTATGCAGAATTCGACTATACTTACGATGTATATGCCGAATGGCCTTTGGAAAAAGACAAGTTTGACAAAGAAGTAGCTCGTGTTAAAGAATTATTTGAAAAGTATTCAAAAACTGACGACTATTTATTGGATGAAAATCGTTCCATTCACACAATAGAAGGGTATACTACAATAAAGAAAGGAAACTACACATGCCTATTCTATGGCTCAAGCTATGCTAATGACGAACCATTCTCCAAAACAACCGACAATTATGAATATGATATATTTGCTTATGATGAAAAGAATCTGAAAGTAAGATATATCAGCTGTGCCAGTCTTGAAAATGGTGCAGACCAACCTTATTATCTTCAGCTTGATTGGTGAAATTAAATATTGCAACTCTCTAAAAGCAACACAGGACATTTTTTGTGTCCTGTGTTTTTGTCTATTATCACATCTCAAACCCATCTGTTATACCGTTGAGTCTTGAGTTATCACGCTTAACATAGTAGCGTTCAGTTATTTCAGATGTGCAATGTCCGAGGAGATCTGCAACTTCTTTTGGTGTAAGGCTTTTCACTGTGCCGTCAGGTTGTTTCACGCCATTTACTAGATTAGTTGCAAAGGTGTGTCTGAGGGAGTGTAAACCTTTGTGTTCTATACCTGCTCCGTCAAGGATTCGGTAGAATCTTTTACGGAAGTTGCTTGGTTTTGTGAAGTTTCCGTGTTCATCAGGTACGAGTGGTGAGTCTTCTCCGAAGTAGAACTCTTCTCGCAGTTCTTTCACCATTTCTACGGCTGTGTTGTTCAGCGGTACAACTCTGTTGCTTGTAGCACTCTTTGTTTTACCGATGACTACTTCTCTGCCTGATGTAGCTTTCACTCCATCACGCTTGTAGATTTCTTTCGCTCCACGCTGTATGTAAACTACTCTGTTTTCGAGGTCGATGTCGCTGTTCTTAAGTCCGAGCATCTCGCCAGTCCTTAGACCAGTGTTCAGCATAAAGATATATGCAGCAGACTGTTGATAGAATCTTTTGCCCGTACTCCAAGTTCTTTTACATTCAGCTTTGAGTTTCACTATCTCATCTTCTGTAAATACTGTTATCGTATCTGTAGTTGGAAGTATCTCTTTGCCTTGCTGTGCGTAGAAGTTTGATTTTTTAATCATCGGGACACTCTGCATAGGATTCTTTGTTATTACCTCTTGTTCTATTAGATAACGGAAGTATTCGCCGAATATATCTCTTGTTTTCTTTACAGTTGTGAAAGCATAACCATTCATCATCTGTTCGTTGAGAATCTTTTTAATATCTACTGCTTTGATGTTACTAACTATTTTCTTACCGAGTGCAGGGTAGATATGGTTCTTCGCTGTGTTTTCTATGCGGTCGTATGTGGTTCGTTCTACTGTTGGGTACTTGAACACTTCTAACCATCTTTGCATACTGAGTTGAAGTTGTTCGTTGCTTTCGTTTGCTTCTTGTTCTTGCTTTTCAAAGTCACGGATGTACTTTGTCATCTTGTCTTTTACGCCTTGTTTGGTTGTGCTTGAGAATGACTTGCGTTTACGCTCACCATCTTCATCTTGATACCATACAACACCGCCCCATCTGTTGTCTGTGCGTTTGAATGCGTTTCCCGAGGTTAGCAATACTTTTGCCATAACATTCACTCCTTTCAGCACAACAACATACCATACAATTTTTACAATATCCAGACAAATTTGCACCGCAGTAAAAAGCTTCTATTCTTTGGTTACTGCGGTGCAATTTTTGATTCATATTAAATTTTAGCTAGATACCTTATGACACCCTTAAGAATGGCTTAACACTCGTGCAAACTGTAGTCATGACAGCATAGTTTGTAAAAATCGTGTTTTTTGACACCCTGACGGTGTCAGCTCAAAAACCACCTAACAGTCGGCTTTGCCGTCTGATGTGATTTGCGTGGAGTCAGTTACGACACCCACGCTTATTCCTGCAACAAAATCGGTGGAGTGAAAACGTCCGTAAAATCTATAAAACTCTCACCTTTCCTAGCAAATTTTAACATTATCATCTTGTCGAAAAGCATCGAATTTACTGTCAGAAAGAAAAACAAAATCGAAGTAGAAGTAACATCTCAGAGTTCACTCCCACAGCAATGCTTCCACACTTTCTCAAATTTTCGCTGTGTTGGTTTTAATTTATCATTGCGAGTGTTTTCTTTAGTTTTAGACTATCTTTTCATACACTTTGTATGTGCGCTTAACGTTTGCAATTCTTTGCTTATCTGAACTTAGAATTGAAGAATACTAACCTGATTCAAATAATATCTTCACTATTTTTAAGCAGTGCAGTTGAATAAATAGTGTTTTGTTATTAAATAAAATATGTTATACTATTTTGTAGGAATAACGTGAGGGAGACTAAGTATGGAAAGTGATAATAGATTAAGTCATATCAATAATGGAGCAATTGATTTTTATATAGCACTAAAGATCGAATGCAAAGTAAATTACAACAAATTATGCGAAATTATTCAAAATAAAATCGATAATTATACAAAAGCATACAACAACAGTATGTACAACCGTTTAGAAACTACTTTACAAACAGCTATATCTGGCACGGAGTTTGAAGATTATCTAAAAATTAAAGAAAATTTCGCTACTCCTAAAAAATCGTTAATCATAGAGGATTCACAATATAAAGAAGAACTTTGTGGTTTTAAAATAGATAACGACAACAACAAAGTCGGTATAACTCCAATTTCTAGGTTAGAGAAATACTACTCAGAAACATACGAAGAAATCAAAGCGAATCACAAAACTAGTTTACAGATTTATGGTTCTTCATATATAAACTGTCAACGACGCTTTATGCTACCTCCTATTGAGCTTAATTTTACTAATGGTGCTGTAGATTTGCTCACAGCGGTATTAACTATTTTTACAAACAATACTGCTATTCTAAGACTCACACTCCCATTGAATAATGTGGCTGCTACCTCATTGATGGCTAATGAAATAGATAGCTATATTTCAAATGCAAAAACATTACCTGGTTTTCCTGTTGCATTGGAAGATAAAAATATTAATTCCATTGAAAAATGCTATTATAAATTCTTATTTAGCTCTAAGAAAATAAAATCTATTAGAAAGTATAGCACTATAACCAATATTATTTTAGCAAATTATTCTACAGGATTTGATGATATAAAAAAGATTCCTGATGAAACCAAAGAGGATATTTATAAAATATCCATAGCACCTATTCCCGATAGAGATGGTCTATCATATCGAGAAGATGCTCTTTCTTATTTTAGCACCAACGGAACATTTATTAATGGAGTCGGATATCTTATAGGGAGCATAGGAAGATGTGTGTCTATAGTTGACAACACTACCATAAATCATGTTAAGGAACAATTCAAAAAAGAATACAAAGACTCTTCGGATGAGGCACCTGATGAACATTTCATATACAAGAAAATAACACAAGATATAAGAATAAATGTTGAATATAGTATACTGATATTATTATTAAAGATAGCTAACGAAAATTATACATTTGAACAAAAAGGAATACATCTACACAATCCCGAAAAAGTAAAGAATGATTACTATACAGATAAAATCTTTATATCTTTACTACAGAACAGTGCCTATGGAAGCGTTCGTGAATTAACTGCAGATTTTGAAGACAGAATGAAATTTCTTCTCGATTCAGAAAATGTAGGAGAACGAATGGAGGCGATAAATTGTATAGTTGAAAATAATAAAAATAGAAAAATAGAACAACTACAAAATATTATATCAATTTTAGGTCTAGTCATCACAATAGTATTTGGATTGCCTGCCATAAACGATACTCTATCTCTTATTAGAGAACTATGTGCTTTTATTGAGAATGATATCCCTTATTTGACTATTGATAATTGTAGTTTCTCTATATGGCTTACCTTCTCCATTGGACTACCCTTATTTTTATGGTTTAAATCGAAATTTCGAAAATAGATAATTCATATCAAATACAGCTAAATACAAGCAAATAATCAGATTATTATACTATTAGTGACTTACTATATAGTAATGATTTAACACCATATTATCAAACTAAATCATCTAATTCTCAAAACATATTAAAGAGGTTGTTATGATTCTTATTCGTGGAATAAAAGGCGTAGAATATGCAAAGAAAATTGAAAAAGGGATCGTTGACTGCAGAGATATACTGTCCGCATTATTGACCCCTCCAAAAACTGGGTATGAATACTCTGATTATTATGAAAAAAATTTTGCTAAAGCATTATTATATTTTACCCGAAATAGTTCCTTAGATATACGCGAACCGTATTTTTTACACAGTCTATTAATAGATCCAATTATACCCCATATTTACTTAACTTATTTTCATATACTAAACGAAAAATCTTTAGAGTGGTTAGAAAAATTTGATAACGATCATCATTTTATTGCAATTAATGTAAAACTTGACAGAATAACCAAGACCGCAATAGGAGATGAATACTTTGGAGCTAGAATGACATATGTCGATGATATTCGCAAGCTTAAACAAGATATAAACCATCCTTTCCGAGTCGCTTGTATGTGTTCCATGGAAAGATTTTTCAAAAACAAAACCGACATGAGTTTGCCATTGCAAATTCTGAATACTTTAAGTTTTCCTTTGCTATGTAGAGAAGAAAACGAAAAGTTTACCGATATCGAGAATGAATTCCGAATAATAGCATACGATTGTCCTCGAATACATAACGGCAACATTATACAAATCCCAAGAAATATAAAAGTAATCGGAAAAAGCGGTGCAGTATATCAAGGAGATTTATGTGGTGAAAAGGATATAACTTTGAAAAGTGATATTAAAATTGCAAACAACCAATACAAATCATTACAAAACATCCTTTTAGAGGAAAATGGTATGATCACTCTAAACAGTGTGTTTAAACCTATCGATATTAGTGTAATTTCTGATGATTATAGGTATATAGGAGACAAGAACAATTGTAGAGAATATATAAAAAATATGCTTAAAAATATACAACCTGATATATATGTAGAAAGAACTATAGAAAAAACATACAAAAGAACTGATCTAAAAAAACCTCGTTTTCTACCTGGGCATCACATTGTGGAATATTAATTTGCTATTTATTAAGAATATCCAGTGCCCTATATATCAACACACCACAGAAGCGTAGCACTTTATACCTGTGCTCATTCTTGTGGTGTGTTTTTGTGTTGTGATCTTTGATTACTGCGTGTCAGTTTTTGATGTGCTTATCCGTAGCAGAAGTAGATGTTGTACATGCCGTTAGATTGCTTTTCAGCGTAACAGTTGAATCTTATCTGACTGTAGCTTGTTGCGTATCCATCTAGTGCAAGTACGGAATCTATATCTGCATCTAAACCTGATACTGTTCTGCTAAGCTGTTCTTCGTATGTGCGATTTGATGTCGTGTTCAGGCAACCTTGATATGCGAACAACCAACCGCTGTTGTGTATGTTTAGCGTAGAGTCATATATCATACCTTTACTTTGATTGTGACTGATTATGAAGCTGACCATATTCTGAATGTCTTGCTCGTTGTTACTTGAGTTTGATTCTTCTTTAACTGGTTCTTCTTTTACCTTTTCTGTTGGCTTTTGAGTAGGTGCTTGAGTTGGTTTTTCATCGGGTGCAAGAGCTTTCGTTTCCTCTGCTCGCTCTACGATTTCGACTTCAGCTTGTTGATCTATTTTTGTTGTAGCAATTAATGTTTCAGCTTCAGTAGGTTTGGTTGATTTTTCTGTCGGTGCTACTGTTTCCCTAACAGTTTCTTCTGCTTGTGTTTCAATGATTGCTGTTGGTGTGATTTCATCAGGCGTTGTGTTTGGTGTTTCGCTACTGCATGCAGTGCACACAAGCAAGCTAAATATTAGTGTACATAGAATTCTCTGTTTCATATTTCGTCTCCTTTATAATTTTGAACTTCTATCATTATTTTGGTTGCTATTATGAACCCCTGTGCGAACATATCTCGCTCCAAACATCCATATAGTTCACTGTAAGCATCTTTGAACTTTTCTAAGGTTTCCCTTTGCTTTTGTGTGAGCGTTGGGTTAAGTTCTTCTTCATATCTACAGACTAGATTTTGAAGTTTATCTACTTTCGAACCTCGTTTTACATCTCTGTCACACGGACTAACATTTCCGTAGTATAAATCTTCGAGTATATTCACGCTATCACCTCACATAACAAAAGAGCGACCCTCTTCGAAGTTAATCGATAGAGAATCGCTCTCGTTTTTATTATCATATTCTTTTTTAGTTTATCTCTGACTTTCCGTGCCATCGTAGCACCTCCTTTGTAACACAACATATATCACAAAGGGTTTTATAAGTCCAGGAAAATTATTTTATAGAGTTTATTTATCAAACATCATACTAAGCCAAAGTATTTCTCAAAGAACTTCTTTAGCTTTTCTACTACTGTCTTTTTCTTTTCGGCTCTGTTACCACCGCCGAAACGGGAAGTTGGTGGCATCAATGTATCAATATCCGTTCCTGTGGTTTTGAGTGCACCATCACGGAACGAATTATCAATAAACTTCTTTGTTTCTTCTGGTTTGAGTTTTTCTTCAACAATCAAGCTGTCGAGGTCAGCTTCTTTCTGCTGAGCTACAAACTTTCTCCAATCTCCGTGAACATCAGAGTCAGCGTTGATAGTAGCAATAAAGCTATCGATAAGCTCTTTCTTTGAACGAAGCTCAAGACTTGATTTAATAGCCTTATCGATAGAAACAAGGATTTCTTTATCATCGCAATTAGACTGATGGTACTTCGCAACAAGCATCAGGATATAATCTATATTCACTTCAACTTGCTTTACAAGTTCCATTTCAAAGACAATATCGTCCTTTATACTATCTTTGTCAGCACCTGGGGTTCTGAACTCATCATAAAGGTCATTGTAAGTACCTGTGTAATCCTGAAAATCTCTTGGGAGTAATATTTCGTTACCAATAAACTGATCAAAAGATGACAGGATATTTCTTAGTCGCAGAACGTTACCAAAGAGCACGATGAAATCTTTCTTGTTCTGCTCTCCGATAATCTGCTCACCAAGCGGATACTTTTGCAACAGCTCAGCGATACGTTCCTCATAGCCTTTTTGTTTTTTGCCGTTTTCATCTGTATAACCAAAGTAATAATCGTCATAAGATTTCAGCAGAACGATGCCTGTCGCATCTTTGTCACCGAACAGAGAAATCGCATCATCTGTTTCTTGCTGTAAATCACGGAAGCAAACAATATTACCATAAGTTTTAACAGAATTGAGAATACGGTTTGTTCGTGAGAATGCCTGAATAAGTCCGTGCATCTTAAGGTTTTTATCTACCCACAATGTGTTGAGTGTAGTAGCATCAAAACCTGTTAAGAACATATTTACAACAATCAGTAAATCAACTTCACGATCTTTAACTCTCTGAGAAAGGTCTTTGTAGTAATCCTGAAAACCTTTGCTTGATGAATCGTAATTAGTCTTGAAAGTCTTGTTATAATCCGCAATAGCGGCATCGAGGAACTCACGAGAGCTTATATCAAGATTTTCTGTATCAAAGCTCTCATCGGACAAGATACCATCTTCACTATCTGGCTCATTCGGAGCAAACGAATAGATAGTAGCGATTGTCAGCTTTTTATGTTTTTCTTCAATCTGCTTTTTGAATTCAAGGTAATACTTTTTAGCCATAGGTATAGAGCTTACGGCAAACATAGAGTTAAATCCGTTTACTCGCTGACCTTTCAGGCTGTAAAAAGCATTTCTCTTTGTCTTCTGGTCAAAGTGTTCGAGAATATAATCGACTATCTCGGAAACACGCTCGTGTGAGCCTAATGCTTCTTCTGTGTTGATAGCCTGTACCTGTTTGTCGGTCATTCCTTCTTTCGCTTTAACTGTATTCACATAGTCAATGCGGAAAGGCAGAACATTGCCATCGTTAATAGCATCAACAATAGTGTATGTATGAAGCTTTTCACCAAAAGCCTGTGCGGTAGTTCTCATATTAGGGTTACCACCGCTTGCGGCATTAACAGCAAAAATAGGAGTACCAGTAAAACCGAAGATGTGATAGTTTTTGAAGTATCTGTTTACCTTAACGTACTTTTCACCCTTCTTAATCTGACCGCCTACAATTCTTGTATGCATATCACCAAACTGGCTACGATGACATTCATCAAACACCAGAACGATATGCTTGTCCCTAACTTCGTGCATAGGGTTCTTCTGGATAAATATATCAAGTTTCTGAATTGTAGTTACAATAATTTTTGAAGTAGTATCTTCAAGCTGTTTCTGGAGAATTGCAGTACTCTTGTTATGACTTGCACAACCCTTTTCAAATCTATCATACTCTTTGATAGTCTGATAGTCCAAATCCTTACGGTCAACTACAAACAAAACCTTGTCTATATAGTCAAGTCTGCTTGCAAGCTGTGCAGTTTTGAACGATGTAAGAGTTTTACCGCTACCTGTGGTGTGCCAGATGTAACCGCCTGCATCGATTGTACCAGTCTTTTTGTAGTTAGTTGACAGCTGAATTCTGTTGAGAATTCTTTCAGTAGCAACAATCTGGTACGGACGCATAACAAGTAACAGCTGTTCAGAAGTGAACACGCAGTATTTTGTCAGGATATTGAGAATAGTATGCTTTGCAAAGAAAGTCTTTGTAAAGTCCACAAGGTCAGCGATCACCTTGTTGTTACCATCTGCCCAGTAAGAAGTGAATTCAAAGCTGTTGCTTGTTTTCTTTGATTTACCGCGTGAGCTTTTCTCTTTCTCTTTTACAGCACTTGCTCTAGTTGTATTTGAATAGTACTTAGTCCTTATACCATTTGAGATAACGAAAATCTGTACATACTCATAAAGCCCTGAGCCTGCCCAGAAGCTTTCACGCTGATAACGCTTAATCTGATTGAAAGCTTCTTTGAGAGCTACACCCCTGCGTTTTAGTTCGATATGTACAAGTGGTAAACCATTCACAAGCACAGTGACATCGTAACGATTCTCGTGCTTACCGCCGTTTTCTTCATACTGATTGATAACCTGCAAGTAGTTATTATGGATGTTCTTTTTATCTATGAGGTAGATATTTTTGGACATACCATTGTCACGCTTAAGCACCTGAATATGGTCTTCCTGAATCTTACGGGTTTTCTCAACTATACTATCATTAGCGTTAGAAATAACATTGTTATAAAACCAGTTCCACTCTTTGTCGGTGAAAGTATAGTCGTTGAGCTTTTCGAGCTGTCTGCGAAGATTTTGAACAAGAGCATCAGCATCGTGAATCTGCAAATACTCATAGCCTTGTTCAGAAAGCATTTTTATAAACGCTTGTTCTAAAGCAGCTTCACTCTGATAAGCATCAGAACGCTTATCAATAGGCGTATATTCAGTTACAACAGTACTTTCGTTTGTGGAAAGCACAATGTTATATGTACTCATACTTACTTCTCCTTATGATTCCAGAATTTCCTCAATAAGAGGTTCTAATCCAGAATCAATTAAACTTTCAGCTAAATGCTGTGCTTCAAAACGATTAACATCTCTTGCAACATATCTAAGAATATTAGCAGCAATTTCATTAACTACATACGAAAACCCTTCTGATAATACTGAATAAGCAAACATAGCAAATGGATCATAAGCCGCAAAACTATATCCACAAACATCTTGATATGTCTTATCGATACTCTGTATTACATATAATGCGTTCTGCTCACTGGACTTCATAAAACGCAGTAATATTCCTGAAAAACCTTTTTGTTTATCTAATATACCTTTAGATATTTTTTCACCATTCAGATCATAAATATAACTTTCTACTTCATCATCTAAAATATTCTTAGATATTTTAGTTTCAACTCTTTCTTTATTGTCAGCGTTTTGTTTATACAAAACAGATTTTTCAAAAAACACTAGCATTTGTCCTGCGTCTGCATAACGATACGAAGAATCTGAGCTAGTAGCTTTTTCGGCAACACTTCTGAAAATATGATTAGAAACCCTAGGGTCTCCATTCATTATAAAGTTCACTACTCTTCCTAAAGAAAACACATCGCTTCGTTTATTTGCATCTTTAAGCATCATAAACTGTTCAGGTGCACAATAATAATACTGCCCCACCTCTCTTGTATACATAGTTCTATGGGATGTAATCATATTTAGATCTTTACCTAAACCGAAATCTGCTAATTTTATACTCCCCGCTATTAAGAAAATGTTTGTTGGGCTTATATCACGATGTATTATATCTTTAGAATGTACTTCTTTCATTATCTGTAACACTTGACGGATCAACTCAATTTTAGTAGATTCATCCAGATCGTTTTTCAATATATATTTTTGCAGAGTACATTCAGCACATTCCATTGTATAGGAACAACTATTCTCATCGTATTCGTAAACTTTGATTATCCCCGAATAATCTTGTAGTGAATTAGTTATGTTGTATTCACGTTTAAATCTACTTCTTATACTTGGATCAGTTTTAAATCCATCTTTTAGCTTCTTAATAATAATCCCCGTAGATATTTGCTTATACACATTTGCAAATCCACCTTCTCCGATAAATTCCAGATCTTCGTTTTCTTTTGCTAAATGGTAATTTCCATTTATCTTTGTGATAACACATCCATCTCTACTAACAATCTTTTTAAACTCGCTATAAATCAACTCTATTTTTTCTAGAGCTTTAATTTCGTTTAATGATTGTTCCTGCATTAAGTATCTCTTGCTCAGAATCAAATTAAAAAAAGAGTCAACCGAACCATTTAGTATCATATTGGTTATCTTATCATGAACATAAGACCATCTTGATGGAAAACCAGATCTATAAACATCATTTGTCCCAAAATAAGAATTAAAAAACTCCACTAACTTGTATCCTTGTTTATAAGTATAAAAACCTTCGATGTCACCACAAAAAATGCTTGCTATTTCCTTTATGGTTTCAGAACTAATCATACTAACACCTAAAATCTAATAATTTATCTCTATAATATTCGTATTGTTTTTGGCGAGCTTCGATTTCGGCAGGTAAGCCCTGTGATATATCGTTGCAAATCACATCAAATCTATCAAGGATATCAACTATACGCTGTTGTTCTTCAAGAGGTGGTAACGGTACTAAATACTTATCCAACATGGGTCTACGAACAGAAGTGACTGAAGAGTTAACCGCACTTTTTGTTATGTACGAATAAAAGCTGCTCCGCATATAGTGAAAAAAGAAGCGAGGTAACAAACATTCTGAAGTAATAGCAATACGGTATGCTCTTTGATGCAAAGCATATTTACCTTCAACGAAGTGGTATATTTTACCTACTCCAACACCATCACCAGAAGTAATAATTGCAGTTTCGTCAAAGTCGTAATAATTAAGATATCTTACTTCCTGGGAACGCACATAGAAAGGATATTTTCCTTCTTCTAATCCTTCGTTTGTGTTATGACTTCCTGTACCTATCTCAGCGATATCCTCAAGCTTAACATACACATAACCAAAGACATACTGAATGAGCTTAATTATGCTCTGTCTGTCTGTCTGTCTG
>JAFUOM010000074.1 GCA_017481885.1 Ruminococcus sp. | reverse complement strand
GGATATAACCTGCGAAACAGGTCCGCATTATCTGGTGTTTGATGACAGTGACTTACAAGAAGACGGAAAGTTCAAAATGAACCCTCCGCTTCGTGCTAAAGAAGATAAACAAGCTCTTATCGAAGGCATTATTGATGGCACAATCGATATGATTGCAACTGACCATGCTCCGCATTCAGCGGAAGAAAAATCCCGTGGACTTGAAAAGAGTGCTTTCGGTATCGTAGGACTTGAAACAGCTTTTCCTGTGGTTTATACCCATCTAATCAAGAAGGGTATCATCACATTTGAAAAAGCGGTTGAGCTGCTAAGTGATAATCCTAGAAACAGATTCGGCATCAACAGCGACTGCGACTTTACTGTATGGGATTTGAACACTGAGTTCACTGTTGACCCTAAGGAATTCTTGTCAAACGGCAAAGCTACTCCATTTGAAGGAACAAAGTTGTTTGGCAGATGCGTTGCGACAGTTCACAACGGAAAAATAGTATATAAAGGATAAACCTTTTCGTATAAATTATCGCCAGTTTCTGGCTAGTTAGGAGAACAATTATGGCAAAGAGAACAGACATTAAGAAGGTATTGATTATCGGCTCAGGTCCTATCGTTATCGGTCAGGCAGCTGAGTTCGACTACGCAGGCACACAGGCGTGTCTTGCGCTCAAGGAAGAGGGCTACGAGGTTGTACTCGTAAACTCTAACCCAGCAACAATTATGACCGATACAACAATTGCAGACAAGGTTTATATGGAACCACTCACATTAGAGTACGTTGCTAAAATTTTACGTCACGAGAGACCTGACGCTATTGTTCCTGGTATCGGTGGACAGACAGGTCTTAACCTTGCTATGCAGCTCGAGAAAAAAGGCGTTCTCAAAGAATGTGGTGTTGAACTTCTTGGCACAAGCTCCGAAAGTATCGAGCGTGCTGAGGACCGTGACCTCTTTAAACAGCTTTGTGAGTCTATCGGCGAGCCTGTAATTCCATCAGAAATCACTTATAACATCGAAGAAGCTAAGGCTGCCGCTGAACGCATCGGATACCCTGTAGTACTTCGTCCTGCTTTTACACTCGGTGGCACAGGCGGTGGTTTTGCTAACAACGAGCATGAACTCGAAAGCATTGGTCTTAACGCATTCAAGCTTTCACCTGTACATCAGGTGCTTATCGAGAAGAGCGTTAAAGGTTACAAAGAAATCGAATTCGAGGTTATGCGTGACAGCGAAGACACAGCAATCACAATCTGTGGTATGGAGAACATTGACCCTGTTGGTGTTCATACAGGTGACTCAATGGTTGTTGCTCCAATCCTCACACTCAACGACCACGACTTAAAGATGCTCAACGACAGTGCTATCAAGATTATCCGTGAGCTCAAAATCGAGGGTGGCTGTAACGTTCAGTTTGCTTTAAATCCACATTCAAGCGAATACTTCCTCATTGAGGTTAACCCACGAGTTTCACGTTCATCAGCTCTTGCTTCAAAGGCTTCAGGCTATCCAATTGCAAGAGTAACAGCAAAGATTGCTTTAGGTATGGCACTTCGTGATATTGAAATCGCAAACACAAATGCATCATTCGAACCAAGACTTGACTATATCGTTGCAAAACTTCCACGTTTCCCATTTGATAAATTCACTACTGCTTATAACACACTTGACACTCAGATGAAGGCTACAGGTGAGGTTATGGGCATTGGTTCTAACCTTGAAGAATGTCTCCTTAAATCTGTTCGTTCTTTAGAGACAGGCGTTTGCCACTTCTATATGGCAAAGTTTTCCGATAAAACAAATGATGAACTCTACACCTACATTAAAGAGTTCAAAGACGACAACATCTTCGCTGTTTGTGAACTTTTAAGAAGAGGTGAGTCAATCGAAGCTATCCACGATGTGACAAAAATCACACCATACTTTATTGAAGCTTTCAAGAACATCGTTGAAATGGAAAACGAGCTTAAAGCAAACGTTAACAACTTGGACGTTTTAAAGAAAGCTAAGGAAATGGGCTTTGGCGACAAGTTTATCGCAATGCTCTGGAACTGCAACGAGCTTGATGTGTACAACTTAAGAAAAGAAAACAAAATGTTCCCTTCATTCAGAATGGTTGACACATGCCACACAAATGCATATATTCCATATTTTTATTCATCATACACAGGCGATAACACTTCAATTCTCACAGATAAGAAAAAGATTGTAGTTTTAGGTGCAGGTCCTATCCGTATTGGTCAGGGTGTTGAGTTTGACTATTCAACTGTACACGCTGTAACAACAATCAAGCGTTCTGGTTATGAAGCTATCATCATTAACAACAACCCTGAAACAGTTTCTACTGACTATACAACAGCTGACAAGCTCTACTTTGAGCCACTCACACCGGAAGATGTTATGAACATCATCGAGTTTGAAAAGCCTGAGGGTGTTATCGTGTCGTTAGGCGGTCAGACAGCTATCAACCTTGCTGACCCGCTTATGAAGAGAGGCGTTAAGATTATCGGTACTGACTGCGAAGCTATCGACAGAGCAGAGGACAGAGGTTCATTCGAAAAAATTCTTAAAGAGCTTAACATTCCACAGCCACAGGGTGTTGCTGTAACAAACATCGAAGACGGTATCAACGCTGCTGCACAGATTGGCTATCCTGTACTTGTAAGACCAAGTTTCGTTCTTGGTGGTCGTGCAATGCAGATTGTTGCTAACGACGAACAGTTAAGACACTACCTCAAAACAGCCGTTGAAATCGACGAGGACAAGCCTGTACTTGTTGACAAATATTTACAGGGTAAAGAGGTTGAGGTTGATGCTATTTGCGACGGTAGAGACGTATTCGTTCCTGGTATTATGGAGCTCGTAGAGCGTACAGGTATCCACAGCGGTGACTCAATCAGTGTTTACCCAACATACAGCATTTCTGACAAAGTAAAGGGTACAATCTTAAGATATACAAAGATGCTCGGATTAGGCATCGGCATCAAGGGTCTTTATAACATTCAGTTCATCGTTGATGAGAACGATGACGTGTATATCATCGAAGTTAACCCACGTTCATCACGTACAGTACCATTCCTTTCAAAAGCTACAGGCTACTCACTTGCTGATATCGCAACTGAGGTTATCCTTGGTATGAGCCTTAAGGAACTCGGAATCTTCGATCTCTATCCACAGGAAAAAGACCGTTATTACGTAAAAGTTCCTGTATTCTCATTCAACAAGATTAAGGGTCTGGATGCTTATCTTTCACCTGAGATGAAGTCAACAGGTGAGGCTATCGGTTACGATGACAAGCTCCACCGCGCAATGTGCAAAGCACTTATCGCTGGTGGTATCAACATCCAGAATTACGGTACAGTTTTAGTTACTCTTGCTGATGAAGATAAGGAAGAAGCTTTACCGCTCATCCGTCGCTTTTACGACATCGGTTTCAACATCGAAGCAACAATCGGTACTGCTACATTCTTAAAGAATAACGGCATCCGCACAAAAATCAGAGGTAAGATTTCTGAGGGTTGTGACGAGATTCTCGATTCAATCCGTGCCGGTTATGTAAGCTGTGTTATCAACACAAGAGCTGTAATGAGCGGTAACCACAACGACGACGGTTCAGTCATCAGACGTTGTGCAGTTGAAAACGGTGTTGCTCTTTACACATCACTTGACACAGTTAAGATTCTTCTCGATGTACTTGAGGAAATTACAATTAAAGTTTCTACTATTGATGCTAAATAAGGTGAGATAATGAAACAAAGTATGTTTAAGATTGCAGAAAATTCTGCTTTAACTTCAAATGTATTTAAAATGAAACTGATTGGTGATGTCTCTGACATCACCCGCTCAGGTCAGTTTATCAATATTAAACTTGACGGTCTGTATTTAAGACGTCCAATCTCTGTTTTTGACAGAGATGATGAGAGTGTTACTATCATTTACAAGGTTGTTGGTCACGGTACTGAGCAGATGTCTAAGATGCAGGTAGGTGAGGAGCTTGATGTTCTCACAGGACTTGGTAACGGATATAATACTTCACTTTGTAAGGAGCACGCTGTTTTGCTTGGTGGTGGTGTTGGAGTACCTCCACTTTATATGCTCGCAAAAACTCTTATTAAAGAGGGCAAGAAAGTTTCTGTTGTTTTAGGCTTTAACACTAAGGATGAAGTTTTTTGTGAAGAAGATTTCAAAAAGCTTGGTGCTGACGTTAAAGTAACTACTGTTGACGGCAGTTATGGTATCAAAGGTTTTGTTACTGATGCATTACCTGAAAATTTCGACCACTTCTTCACTTGCGGACCTGAACCAATGTTAAAAGCCGTTTACAAAGCTACAAACACATCAGGTCAGATGAGTTTTGAAGAACGTATGGGTTGTGGTTTTGGTGCTTGTATGGGTTGTTCTTGCAAGACACTCACAGGCTACAAGCGTATCTGTAAAGATGGTCCTGTTATGTTAAAGGAGGAAATATTATGGGAAGATTGAACGTAAACCTCTGTGGTATTGAACTCGATAATCCTATTATTCCTGCGAGTGGTACTTTTGGTTACGGCTATGAGTACGCTGACCTTTATGACATCAACATCTTAGGAACATTTTCCTTCAAAGGAACTACAAAGGACCCACGTTTTGGTAATCCTACTCCAAGAATTGCGGAATGTTACAGCGGAATGATTAACGCTGTCGGCTTGCAGAACCCTGGTGTAGAAAAGGTTATTTCAGAAGAATTGCCAAAGCTTAAAGAGTGCTTTGATAAAAAAGTTATGGCTAACGTTGGCGGTTTTTCTGTTGATGAGTATGTATACACAGCTAAAAAACTCGATAAAGAAGAACAGGTTGGCTGGATTGAAGTTAACATTAGCTGTCCTAACGTTCACGGTGGCGGTATCGCTTTTGGTACTTGTCCTGATAATGCCGCTTTAATCACTAAAGCAGTAAAAGAAGCTGTCAGCAAACCAGTTATTGTTAAGCTTTCACCAAACGTTACAGATATAGTAGCAATCGCTAAAGCTGTCGAAGAGGCTGGTGCTGATGCTATTAGCTTGATTAATACAATGCTCGGTATGAGAATTGACCTTCGCACAAGAAAGCCGGTTATCGCTAACAAAATGGGCGGTTTCTCAGGTCCTGCAATTTTCCCTGTAGCACTCAGAATGGTTTATCAGGTAGCACATGCTGTTAATATCCCTGTAATCGGTATGGGTGGTGTGTCATCTGCCGAGGATGTAATTGAAATGATGCTCGCTGGTGCAACTGCTGTACAGGTTGGTGCCGCTAACCTTGTTGACCCGTATGTATGTAAAGACATAATTGAAAAATTACCGCAGGTAATGGATAAATATAACATAAATAATTTAAATGAGATTATAGGAGGAGTTAAGTAATGGGCAGAGACGTAATTATCGCTTGTGACTTTTCAAGTGCTGAGGCTTGTTTTTCTTTTCTTGACAAGTTCACAGACAAAAAACCTTTTGTAAAAATCGGTATGGAGCTTTTCTACGCTGAGGGTCCACAGATTGTTAAGGAAATCAAAAAGCGTGGACACAAAATCTTCTTGGATTTAAAGCTTCACGATATTCCTAACACAGTTAAGAAGTCAATGGCTGTTTTATCTAACCTTGATGTAGATATGACAAACCTCCACGCGGGTGGTACCTGCCGTATGATGGAGGGTGCACTCGAAGGCCTTACAAGACCTGATGGCACACGTCCACTTCTTATCGCTGTTACTCAGCTCACTTCTACTGACCAGCAGAGTATGGAAGAAGATTTACTTATTAACGAGCCAATCGACAAAGTTGTTATGCACTACGCTTCAAACGCTAAGAAAGCTGGTCTTGACGGCGTTGTATGCTCACCACTCGAAGCAATGAAAGTTCACGACACTTGTGGCAAAGAGTTCTTAACTGTTACTCCTGGTGTAAGATTTGCCGATGGCGACATTGGTGACCAGAAGCGTGTTATGACTCCTGCTCAGGCTAAAGAAATCGGCTCTGACTACATTGTAGTTGGTCGTCCTATCACAGCCGCTGAAGACCCTGTTGCAGCTTACAATCGTTGCATCGCTGAATTTGTTGATTAATTATAAGGAGATAGAGAAATGGAAAAATTAATTGCTAAGGATTTACTTAAGATTAAAGCTGTATTTTTCAGACCTGAAGAGCCATTCACATGGGCATCAGGTATCAAGAGCCCAGTTTACTGTGACAATCGTCTTACACTTTCTGCTCCTGAAGTAAGAAACGATGTTGAGAACGGTCTTGCTACACTTATTAAAGAGCATTACCCAGAGGCAGAGGTGCTTATGGGTACATCAACAGCTGGTATCGCTCACGCGGCTATCACTGCATATCTGATGGATATGCCTATGGGTTATGTACGTTCAGGTGCTAAGGACCACGGCAGACAGAACCAGATCGAGGGCAAACTTGAAAAAGGTCAGAAAGTTGTAGTTGTTGAAGATTTGATTTCAACAGGTGGTTCAGTACTTGAGGTTGTTAACGTATTAAGAGACGCTGGCGCTGAAGTATTAGGTATCGTAAGCATCTTCACATACGGTATGAAGAAAGGTCTTGAAAGACTCGCCGCTGCTGACGTTAAGAACGTTTCTCTTACAAACTTTGATGTTATCGCTGAAGTAGCTGCTGAAGAAGGTTACATTAAGAGCGAAGACATCGTAAAACTCATTTCTTTCAGAAATAACCCATCAGACGAAAGCTGGATCAACGCAGGTGAGTAATATGAGAAGTCTAATTGATATAATAGACCTTACTCCACAGGAAATAGATGAGATGATCGCAGTTGCTTGCGACATCATTGACAATCCTCAAAAATATGCTGAAAGCTGTAAAGGCAAGAAGCTTGCTACATTATTCTTTGAACCATCAACCCGTACAAGACTCAGCTTTGAGGCTGCTATGTATGAGCTTGGCGGTAATGTAATCGGATTTTCAGAAGCTAACAGCTCATCAGCTGCAAAAGGTGAGAGTGTTGCTGATACTGCTAAAACAATCAGTTGCTACGCAGATATTATTGCAATGCGTCATCCAAAAGAGGGTGCGCCTTATGTTGCTTCAAAAAATGCAACAATCCCTGTTATTAACGCGGGCGATGGCGGTCATAATCATCCAACACAGACACTTGCAGATCTTTTGACTATCTACAGAGAAAAAGGTGGTTTTGATAACCTTACTGTTGGTTTCTGTGGTGACTTAAAGTTTGGCAGAACTGTCCACTCTCTCATTAATGCTCTTTCCAGATACACAGGTATCACTGTTGTTTTAATTTCCCCAGAGGAATTAAAAGTACCGAGCTACATCAAAAAGAATGTACTTGTACCAAACAACATTCCATATATTCAGACAACAAAGCTTGAGGAAGTTATGCCTCAGCTTGATGTTCTTTATATGACACGAGTTCAGCGTGAGAGATTCTTCAACGAAGAGGATTACTTAAGACTCAAGGACAGCTATATTCTTGATCCAGCAAAACTTACAAACGCTAAAGAAGATCTTTGCATTATGCATCCGTTGCCACGTGTTAACGAGATAAGCGTAGCTGTTGACGATGACCCTCGTGCTTGTTACTTCAAGCAGGTGCTTAACGGTAAATATATGCGTATGGCACTTATTCTCAAATTATTAGAGGAGGCAGGAAGATGAAAGTAGATGCTATTCACAATGGTATAGTTATTGACCATATTACTGCCGGACTTGCTTTCAGACTTTACAATCTTCTTGAGCTTGATAAGCTTGATTGTCCTGTTGCTATTATCAAGAATGTTAACAGTGCAAAAATGGGCAAGAAGGATATCATTAAAATTGACTCAGAGCATCCTATTGATTTCAACGTTGTTGGTTATGTTGACCCTAACGCTACCATCAATGTTATTAAAGATGGTGTGCTTAAAGAAAAGCTTACTATTGATATGCCTTTAAAACTCAAGAACGTAATTAAGTGCAAGAACCCAAGATGCATTACTTCTGTTGAACAGGAGATTGAGCACGTATTTTTACTCACTGATAAAGAAGAAAAGGTTTACCGTTGCTTATATTGCGAAACAAAAGCTGATAATTAACAATATTTTTTGGTTAGTGTGTGCCTTGACAAAAAGGTACTTAAATGGTACATTTTTTATGTACTTAATATTGCTGTTATGATACTGACGGATTTAAGTGGAGTACCACAAAGGAGCATAACATATAAGCAATAAGCCGACCGTCTGGGCACACGACTTTAATGTTGTGTGCCCTTATATATTTTTTAGGAGGTATATGATGAAAAAAGTTGGAATTATTATGGGTAGCGACAGTGATCTCCCTATCATTGAAAAAGCTGTCAACGTCTTAAAAGAACTTGAAATTCCATACGAAGTGCATATTTATTCAGCTCACAGAACACCTGTTGAAGCTCACGACTTTGCTGTTTCTGCCAGAGAAAACGGCTTTGGTGCTTTGATTTGTGCAGCTGGAATGGCTGCTCACCTCGCAGGTGCAATAGCTGCTAACACAACACTTCCTGTAATCGGAATCCCTTGCAAATCATCAGTTCTTGATGGTATGGATGCTTTGCTTTCTACAGTAATGATGCCTACAGGTATTCCTGTAGCAACAGTTGCTATTAACGGCGGTGCTAACGCTGCTTTGCTTGCTGCACAGATCATAGCTGTTGAAGATAAAGAACTTGCTGACAAGCTTAACGCTAAGCGTGCAAATGACGCTAAAGTTGTTTTAGAAAAAGACGCTAAGCTTCAGAATAATATTTAAGTAAATTAATCACAAAGGAGATATAAACATGGAAAAGAAACTTATCTACACAGGAAAAACTAAGAACGTATTTTCACTCGAGAACGGCAACTGTCTTTTAAAGTTCAAGGATGATTGCACAGGTAAAGACGGCGTGTTTGATCCGGGCGAAAACGCAGTTGGTCTCACAATCGACGGTGTTGGTGATGTTAACCTCAGAATGTCAATCTACTTCTTCGAGAAGATTAACGCTGCCGGTATCAGAACACACTATGTAAATGCTAACCTTGAAGATACAACAATGGAAGTTCTTCCTGCAAAAGTATTCGGTAAGGGTCTTGAGGTTATCTGCCGTCACAAGGCTGTTGGTAGCTTTATTCGTCGTTACGGCGATTACATTGAAGATGGTGCTGATCTCCCAGAATACGTTGAAATGACATTCAAAGATGACGCTAAGGGCGACCCACTTGTAACTAAAGATGCACTTGTAGCTTTAGGTATAATGACAGACGAGCAGTACGAGGATATGAAGGCAATGACACAGAAAATCACACGTATTGTTGCTGACGACCTCAAAGAGAAAGATCTTATCCTTTATGATATCAAGTTTGAGTTCGGTTATGACCCAGAGGGTAAGGTTATGCTTATCGATGAAATCGCTTCTGGTAATATGCGTGTATACAAGAACGGCGAATACATCGACCCAATGACTCTGTCAGAACTTTTCTTTGCTTAATAGGCGTATTTCTTAATATTTTAAAGGAGTGCTATAATGGGAGGATTTTTCGGAATTACCTCTAAGAACGCTTGTGTTCCTGAGGTTTTCTTCGGTGTTGATTACCATTCACACTTAGGTACACGCAGAGGCGGTATGGCTGCCTTTGATAAAGAAATTGGCTTACAAAGAGTAATTCATAATATAGAAAACACACCATTCAGAGGAAAATTTGAGCACGTGCTCGACGATATGCACGGCACATCTGCTATCGGTTGCATCAGCAACAGTACACCACAGCCAATGCTTATCCGTTCAAAACTTGGTGTTTATGCTATCTGTATGGTTGGTATTATCAATAATGCAGATGAACTAATTGAACTGTGTTTAAACAGCGGTTCTGGGCATTTTGACGCTATGACCGGCGGTGCTGTTAACTGGGCTGAGCTTTTGGCTGCTATTATTAACCTCAAGGACAGCTTTGTTGAAGGTATTAAATATGCTCACGAAATTATAGACGGCACAGCTTCTATTATCATTTTACGAGACAACGGCAACATTATTGCTGCTCGTGACAAGATGGGAAGACTCCCAGTCCTTGTAGGTAAAAACGAGGACGGATACAGCGTATCTTTCGAGTCATTTGCATATCAGAAGTTTGGTTATGTAGATGAAAAAGAGCTTGGTCCTGGTGAGATTGTAGAGCTTTCACCAGAAAAGATGGAGATTCTTTCACCTGCAAGAGAGAAAATGCGTATTTGTTCGTTCTTATGGAGCTATTATGGATATCCTAACTCAACATACGAAGGAGTAAACGTTGAGGTTATGAGATATATCAACGGTAGAATTATGGCTCTTAACGACAAGAAAAACGGAAAACTCGGAGATATTGACTATATCTGCGGTGTTCCTGATTCAGGTACACCACACGCTATCGGTTATTCAACCGAGTGCGGACTGACTTTTGCAAGACCGTTTATCAAATACACCCCAACATGGGCTCGTAGCTTTATGCCTTCCAACCAGTCTATCAGAAATATGGTTGCGAAAATGAAGCAGATTCCTGTTCCTGATCTTATCAGTTACAAGAAACTGTTATTCGTAGATGACTCTATTGTACGAGGCACACAGCTCAAGGGTACTGTTGAATTCCTATACGAAAACGGAGCTAAGGAAGTACATATGCGTTCTGCTTGTCCTCCGATTATGTACAGATGTAAATTCCTGAATTTCTCAAGAGCTAATAACGATATGGATTTGATAGCTCGAAAAGTTATTTACGATTTAGAGGGCGAAGAGGGCGAAAAGTACATTGAGGAATACTCTAATGCAAATACTCAGAGAGGCAAAAAGCTCAGAGATATTATCTGCCAACAACTAAACCTTGCTTCTTTGGAATTCCAGTCGCTGGAAGGTCTTATTCAGGCTATCGGTCTGCCTGAGGAATGTCTTTGCACATATTGTTGGAGCGGAAAGGATTAACTATTATGAATATACAGTCAAAATCAGACAGTTATGCAGCTGCAGGTGTTGATATTACTGCAGGCTACAAATCTGTCGAACTTATGAAAGCACACATTAAGCGCACAAAAAACGAAGGTTGTCTCGACGATGTTGGTGGATTTGGCGGCTGTTTCGGTCTTCCAACTGGTATGGAAGAGCCTGTACTCGTTTCAGGTACAGACGGTTGCGGTACTAAAGTTAAGCTTGCTATCCTTATGGACAAGCACGACACAATTGGTATCGACGCTGTTGCAATGTGTGTAAACGATATTATCTGCTGTGGCGCAAAACCACTTTTCTTCCTTGACTATATCGCTTGCGGTAAAAATTATCCTGAAAAAATCGCTACAATCGTTGGCGGTGTTGCTGAGGGTTGCGTACAGTCTGGTGCAGCTCTTATCGGCGGTGAAACTGCTGAGCATCCTGGCTTAATGCCACTTGAAGACTACGACCTTGCTGGTTTTGCTGTTGGTATTGTTGACAAAAAGAAAATGATCGACAACACAACAATGGCTGAGGGTGATGTTGTTATTGCCCTCGCATCAAGCGGTGTACACTCTAATGGTTTCTCACTCGTAAGAAAAGTTTTTGATGTTGATAACGCAGATTTAAATAAAACTTACGATGAACTCGGTGGAAAATCTTTAGGCGAGACTTTGCTCACTCCTACAAAGATTTACGTTAAGTCTGTACTTGCTCTTATGAATGAGATTAACGTTAAGGCTATCTCTCATATTACTGGTGGCGGTTTCTACGAGAACATTCCTCGTAGTATTCCAGACGGCTTTGGAGCAAAAATTGAGCGTAGTGCTGTTAGAGTTCTCCCGATTTTTGATCTTTTAGCTAAAACAGGTAACATTAGCGAACGTGATATGTTCAACACATTTAATATGGGTGTTGGTATGAGCATTGTTGTTGCTAAGGAAGATGTAGAGAAGTCTCTCGAAATTCTTAAGGCTAATGGCGAAGATGCTTACGTTATCGGAGAGATTCTTAAGTCTGACGATAAAATTGTTATTGTTTAATTTACTTTGATTACAGCAAAGGGGTATTATATGTCTTGTAAGGCTAAAATTGCCGTGCTTGTATCAGGTGGCGGTACTAATTTACAGGCACTTATCAACGCACAGAATAAAGGAATTATAGAGAGCGGTGAAATCAAGCTGGTCATATCCAACAACAGCAACGCTTACGCTTTAGAGCGAGCTAAGAAAGCCGGCATTGACACTGCTGTCGTACTAAAGAAAGATTTTGCTTCACAGCTTGAGTTTGAAGAGAAAATCATCGAAAAGCTCAGCGAGTATAATATCGACCTGATTGTTTTAGCTGGTTTTATGTCTATACTCAGCGAATCTTTCACTAGTCGTTATAGCAACAGAATCATCAATGTACATCCTAGTCTTATTCCATCTTTCTGCGGAAAAGGTTTTTACGGATTGAAGGTTCACGAAGAAGCGCTTAAAAAGGGTGTTAAGGTGACTGGTGCAACAGTGCATTTTGTTAACGAGATTCCTGACGGCGGTAAAATAATACTTCAGAAAGCTGTTAATATCAGGGAAGATGATACACCTGAAACTTTGCAAAAACGTGTTATGCGACTTGCTGAGTGGAAGATTTTACCTGCTGCTGTTGAGCAGGTTTCTAAGAGAATTATTGGTTAAGGAATGGTGAATAGAAATGGCATTATTTGATTTAAAAACACTTCTTTCAGAGAATACATATCCAGGTCGAGGTATTGTAATGGGCAAATCTGCTGACGGCAAATCTGCTATGTTTGCTTACTTCATTATGGGACGTTCTGAAAACAGCCGTAACAGAATTTTTGAGAGATTTGAAGATGGTATGCGTACAAAGGCTTTTGATGAGTCAAAGCTTTCAGATCCAAGTCTTATTATTTACAATCCTTACTTAAAGCTCGGTGATGTTGACGTTATCACTAATGGCGACCAGACAAATACAGTTTATGACTTCTTAAAGGAAGGCGAAACTTTTGAGGAAGCTTTAAATACTCGCGAGTTTGAGCCTGATGCTCCAAACTTCACACCTCGTATTTCCGGCATCGCAGAGTATGATTTTGCGAACAGCGATTTTACATATAAGCTTTCAATTTTAAAGAGTGCTAACGGCAATCCTGAGGTTTGCAACCGTTTCTACTATTCTTACAAGCCAATGGCTGGTATTGGTCACTTTATCCACACATATAAGTGTGACGGCAATCCGATTCCATCATTTTATGGTGAACCGGAGGAAGTAACACTTCCTAATACAGCAGAGGAGCTTGCTGACCTTTGCTGGACAAACCTCAATGAAGATAACAAGGTTTCATTATTTGTAAGATGCGTTCCACTCGATGGCAGTGACGCAACTGAAATCATTATCAATAAGAACGTTTAATTTAAGGAGAATATCATGACAGAATTTGAATTAAAATATGGCTGTAACCCTAACCAGAAGCCATCTAAGATTTTTATGGAAGACGGTAGTGAGCTTCCTATCGAAATTCTTAACGGACGTCCGGGTTACATTAACTTTTTAGATGCTTTCAACGCTTGGCAGTTAGTTAAAGAGCTCAAAGAAGCTCTTGATATGCCAGCGGTAACATCATTCAAGCACGTAAGTCCAACATCTGCTGCTGTTGGCATCAAACTTTCTGATACACTTAAAAAAGCTTGCTTTGTTGACGATATCGAAGGTCTTGATGAATCACCACTCGCTTGTGCTTATGCAAGAGCAAGAGGTACTGACCGTATGTGCTCATTTGGCGACTGGGTAGCTCTTTCTGATGTTTGTGACGTTACTACAGCTAAGATGATTGCAAGAGAAGTTTCTGATGGTATTATTGCTCCTGGTTACGAAGACGAAGCTCTCGAAATCTTAAAATCAAAGCGTAAAGGCAACTACAACATCGTAAAAATCGACCCTGATTTCGTACCAGCTCCAGTTGAGCGTAAACAGGTATACGGTATCACTTTTGAACAGGGCAGAAACAACTTTGAAATCAACAAAGAATTACTTTCAAACCTTGTAACACAGAATAAAGAATTACCTGACAGTGCTGTAAGAGACCTTATCGTTGCTCTTATCACACTCAAATATACACAGTCTAACTCAGTTTGCTATGCAATTGATGGTCAGGCTATTGGTGTAGGTGCTGGACAGCAGAGCAGAATTCACTGCACACGTCTTGCTGGTACTAAAGCTGACACTTGGTTCTTACGTCAGCACGAAAAGGTGTTAAACCTTCCTTTCCTTGATACACTCGGCAGACCTGACAGAGATAATGTTATCGATGGTTACATCAACAAGAACGAAGAAGATGTTTGTGCTGATGGCAACTGGCAGAAGTACTTTAAAACTCAGCCTGAGCCACTTACAGATGCTGAAATTAAAGAGTATCTTGCAACAAAGACAGATGTAGCTCTTGGTTCTGACGCATTCTTCCCATTCTCGGACAACATCGAGCGTGCTTACAGAAGCGGCGTTAAGTACATTGCTGAGCCTGGTGGTTCAATCCGTGATGATGTTGTTATCGAATGTGCTGACAAATACAATATGGTTGTGGCATTTACAGGCATGCGTCTGTTCCACCACTAATAAGAAAGAGGATATCAATGAAAATATTAGTTGTAGGCGGCGGTGGCCGTGAACACGCTATTATTAAAAAGGTAAAAGAGAATAAGTCTGTTACTGAGATTTTCGCACTTCCTGGTAATGGCGGTATTGCTCAGGACGCTACTTGCGTTGCTATCGGTGCAAAAGATATCGACGGTATTGTTAACTTCGCTTTAGAAAACAACATCGATTACGCAATTGTCGCTCCTGATGACCCGCTTGTACTTGGTTGTGTTGATGCTTTGCAGGAAAAGGGCATTCCTTGCTTTGGTCCTGATTCAAAGGCAGCTATTATTGAAGGCAGTAAGGTTTTCTCTAAAAACCTTATGAAAAAATATAATATTCCTACTGCACAGTACGAAGTGTTTGATGATATGGAAAAAGCTATCGAGTATTTACAGACAGCTCCAATTCCAACTGTTATCAAAGCTGACGGTCTTGCTCTTGGTAAGGGTGTAATTATCGCTAACACAAGGGAAGAGGCGATTGATGCAGTTAAGTCTATGATGGAAGACAAAGTTTTTGGTGACAGCGGTAATAACGTTGTAATCGAGGAGTTTTTAACAGGTCCTGAGGTTTCAGTGCTCTCATTCACTGATGGTAAAACTGTAGTTCCTATGGTTTCTTCTATGGACCACAAGCGTGCTCTTGATAACGATCAAGGTCTTAACACAGGCGGTATGGGCACTGTTGCTCCAAACCCTTACTATACTGATGCTGTTGCAAAAGAATGTATGGAGAAGATTTTCATCCCTACAATGAACGCTATGAACGCAGAGGGCAGAACTTTCAAAGGTTGCTTATACTTTGGTCTTATGCTCACACCAAATGGTCCGAAGGTAATCGAATACAACTGCCGTTTCGGAGACCCTGAAACACAGGTTGTTCTCCCACTGCTAGATACTGACCTGTTAACAATTATGCAGGCTGTTACAAACGAAACTCTTAGTGATATTGATGTTAAGTTTGCTAAAAAATCCGCTTGTTGCGTTATCATGGCTTCAAACGGCTATCCAAAAGCATATGAAAAAGGCTTTGAGATGACAATCCCTGCTGAGATTTCAAACAACGTATACGTTGCTGGTGCAAAACTCCAGGACGGTAAACTTTTAACAGATGGTGGTCGTGTTCTCGGTGCTACTGCTATTGCAGACACGCTTGAGGATGCTATCGCAAAATCTTACGATATGGTAAAGAGCATTGATTTTGAAAACGCTTACTATCGTACAGATATTGGTAAAAAAGCACTTATGGCAAAGGAGGGTTAAAATTGGTATATCGCGTATTTGTCGAAAAGAAAAAAGAGCTTGCTCATGAAGCTAAAGCTCTTTATAACGAAGCGGTAACACTGCTCGGTATCAAAAACCTTACCGATGTCCGCATTTTTAACCGTTATGATGTAGAAAATATCACTGAAGAATTATTCAACTATTCTTGCAAAACAGTTTTTTCTGAGCCACAGCTCGACATCGTTAGTGATAATATCGCTATTGATGATGCTACTGTTTTTGCTGTTGAGTTCTTACCTGGTCAGTTTGATCAGCGTGCTGATTCAGCCGCTCAGTGTATTCAGATTATTTCACAGGGTGACAGACCAACAATTCGTTCAGCAAAAGTTTACGCCCTTTATGGCGCGTTAACTGATGCTGAAATCGCTGAGATTAAAAAATATGTTATCAACCCGGTAGAAGCAAGAGAGGCTACTATGGAAAAGCCAGAAACTCTTGCTACTGACTACGAAATCCCAACTGAGGTTGCTACTCTTGATGGCTTTACACAGCTAGACAGAGCAGGTCTTGAAAAGTTCGTTAAGGACTACGGTCTTGCTATGGATGCTGACGACATTGCATTCTGTCAGCAGTATTTCCTTTCAGAGCACCGTGACCCAACAATCACAGAAATCCGTATGATTGATACATACTGGTCAGACCACTGCCGTCACACAACATTCTTAACTGTTATTGATGATGTTAAGTTTGAAGACGAGCTTTTGCAGAAAGCTTATGACGAATATATCGCTGTAAGAGAAGAACTCGGCAGAACAAAACCAATCTGTCTTATGGATTTAGCTACAGTAGCTGTTAAATATCTCAAAAAACACGGCAAGCTTGATAAACTCGATGAGAGTGAAGAAATCAACGCTTGTACTGTTAAAATCGACGTAGAAGTAGATGGCGTAACTGAGCCTTGGTTACTCTTATTCAAGAACGAAACTCACAACCATCCAACTGAAATCGAGCCATTTGGTGGTGCTGCTACTTGTATCGGTGGTGCTATCCGTGACCCACTTTCAGGTCGTGCATATGTGTATGGTGCTATGCGTGTTACAGGTGCGGCTGATCCGCTCAAACCTGTTAACGAAACTATCCCTGGTAAGCTTCCACAGCGTAAGATTGTTACTACTGCGGCTGCAGGTTATTCATCATACGGTAACCAGATTGGTCTTGCAACAGGTATTGTTGACGAAATTTATCATCCGGGTTATGCTGCAAAGCGTATGGAAATAGGTGCAGTTATCGCTGCTGCTCCTGCTGAGAATGTTCGACGTGAAGTTCCATCACCTGGTGATATTGTTGTTTATCTCGGTGGTAGCACAGGTCGTGACGGCATCGGTGGTGCTACAGGTTCATCCAAGAAGCACGATGCTCATTCAGTTGAAACTTGTGGTGCTGAGGTACAGAAGGGTAATGCTCCTGAAGAGCGTAAACTCCAGCGTTTATTTAGAAATAGTGAAGCCACAAAGTTAATTAAGCGTTGTAACGACTTTGGTGCAGGCGGTGTTTCTGTTGCTATCGGCGAGCTTGCTGATGGTCTGAATATTAACCTAAACGCTGTTCCTAAGAAATACGATGGTCTTGACGGTACTGAGCTTGCAATCAGTGAGTCTCAGGAGCGTATGGCTGTTGTTATTGAGCCTGAAAACGTTGAAAAATTCATCGCTCTTGCTCAGGAAGAAAACTTACAGGCTTGTCCTGTAGCTGTTGTTACAGAAGAGCCAAGACTTGTTATGAACTGGAATGGCAAGGATATCGTTAATATCAGCCGTGAGTTCTTAAATTCTAATGGTGCTGACAAGCACATTTCTATTGCTCCTGCTAAAGTAGAAGAAATCAATAAAGAAATCAGCGGTTCATTTACAGATAACCTCTGTGCTGTTGCTGATGACCTTAATATGTGTTCAAAGCGTGGTCTTTCAGAGCGTTTTGACTCAACAATCGGTGCTGGTACAGTTTTGATGCCATTCGGCGGTAAAAACCAGCTCACACCAATCCAGAGTATGGTTCAGAAAATTTCCGTGGAAAAGAAGCATACTGACGATTGTTCATTTATGTCATGGGGTTACAACCCATTTATTATGGAAAAGAGCCCATACCACGGTGCATACCTCGCTGTAGTTGAATCTGTAGCAAAGCTTATTGCAACAGGCGCGAAGTTCGAGGATGTTTACCTTACATTCCAGGAATACTTTGAAAGCCCTGGTAAGGATGCTAAGCGTTGGGGCAAACCACTTGCAGCACTTCTTGGTGCATTCAAAGCTCAGAAAGAGTTAGGAATCGGTTCAATCGGTGGTAAGGACTCAATGAGTGGTACTTTCGAAGACTTAGACGTTCCTCCAACACTTGTTTCATTTGCTGTAACTACCGGTAAGGTCGCAGACGTAGTTTCACCTGAGTTCAAATCTGCGGGTAACAACGTTATTTTCTTAACACCTGAACTTGACGAAAACGGTTTACCAGTAACAGACTCTCTTGTTAAGCTCTTTGATAAGGTAACTGACCTTATGAGATCAGGCAAGGCTGTTGCTTGCTATACTCCTGGTCTTGGCGGTATCGCAGAAGCTGTTATGAAGATGACATTCGGTAACAGCTTAGGCTTTAAGTTTAATGATAAATTATCTGTTGAAGATATCTTTGCTTACAACTACGGTGCATTCGTACTCGAAGTTGAGTCGGGTGTAGAGGAAGACGCAGTTATCGGTACTGTTACAGCTGACAACGCAATTGCTTTCGCTGACGAAACAGTATCAGTTGACAAACTACTCAAGATTTACGAAGATAAGCTCGAAAGTGTATATTCTTGTAATATCGAGCATCCTGAGTCAAAGGTTGAAAATGTATCCTTCGAAGCTAAAGAATGGGGAGCTCCTGCAGTTAAGGTAGCTAAACCTAAGGTTCTTATCCCTGCTTTCCCTGGTACTAACTGCGAATTTGACAGTGCTAAGGCAGTAAGAGATGCCGGTGCTGAGCCTGAGATTATTGTTATCAACAACCTTTCAGCTAGTGGTATTCAGTCAAGTGTTGAGAAGTTTGCTCAGTCACTTAAAGATGCTCAGATGATTTTCATTCCTGGTGGTTTCTCTGGTGGTGACGAGCCAGACGGTAGTGGTAAGTTTATTACTGCATTCTTCCGCAACGCTGCTATTAAAGAAGGTGTAACTGACCTTCTCGAGAACCGTGATGGTCTTATGTGCGGTATCTGTAATGGTTTCCAGGCTCTTATTAAGCTTGGTTTAGTACCTTACGGTAAGATTATTGACACAGATGAACACTGTCCAACTCTCACATTTAACACAATTTCTCGTCACCAGAGCAGAATTGTAAGAACAAGAGTTGCTTCAAATAAGTCTCCTTGGTTAGCTCTTACAAACGTTGGTGATGTTTACAACGTTCCTATTTCACATGGTGAAGGTAGATTCTTAGCTTCTGAAGAACTTGTTAAACAGCTTGTTGAGAACGGACAGGTTGCTACACAGTATGTTGACTTAAGCGGTAACGCTACAACAGATGTTCACTTCAACCCTAATAACTCAATCCTTGCTATCGAAGGTATCACATCACCAGACGGTAGAGTATTCGGTAAGATGGGTCACAGCGAGCGTATCGGTGCAGGTCTGTACAAGAATGTTCCTGGCAACTACGATATACGTATGTTTGAAGCTGCTGTTAAATATTTTAAATAAGATATTGTTCAAAAAGTCGGTCTGTTATTTCAGGCCGACTTTTAATATTTATAAATATAATTTCAAAGATATTGAATAATCAACAAGTTTGTGTTATAATTTTTATAAGTATGAGGGGGTGGGGAATTGAAAAAGTATCAGAAAATCTATTGGAAAATTTTGCGACCTTTAGTAATCGTATTTTTGTATTTTAAGTTTGGTTACACATTCAAGGTTGCCAAAAATCTGCCTGATAATTTCTTGGTATTATCTAATCACAACACTGACTTTGACCCATTATTGCTTGGAGTTAGTTTCAAAGATAGCATACGCTTTGTTGCAAGTGAACATATATCACGTTGGAAAGTTGCTTTCAAATTTGTCAACCACATCTTCTCACCGATTATGAGACCAAAGGGCACAAAAGCCGCATCTACTGTAAAAGATATGCTCAGAACTTTGCGTGGTGGTGATAACATCTGTATGTTCGCAGAAGGTGCCAGATCTTGGAACGGTATCACTGCACCGATTTTGTCTTCTACAGGTAAAGTTGTTAAAAGCGCACGTTGTGCTTTAGTTACATATAAAATCAGTGGTGGTTACTTTTGCAGTCCACTCTGGAGTGAAAACGGCACTCGTAGAGGCAAAATTCACGGCGAAGTAGTCAATATATACTCAGCTGAACAAATCGCTTCGATGTCTGTTGATGAAATCAATGCTATAATCAATTCTGATTTATACGAAGATGCATACGACAGACAAGCGATAGAAATGAATAAATATACAGGACGCCATCTTGCTGAAAGAATGGAAAGTATGGTTTACTGTTGTCCGAATTGCAAATCTATCGATTCGTTGAGTTCATCAGGAGAAACTGTCTCTTGTAAAAATTGTAAAAATGAATTTGTTTACGATAAATATGGCTATATTTCAGGTTTAGAGCAAAAGAATGTTAAAGAGCTTTTCATATTTCTTAGAGATAAAACCTTGTGTGATGCTAAAAACAATGTCGCGTACTCATCTCCAACTTCTAAAATCATCAGTGTAGAAAACCACGTGGAAACTTTAGTATCTGAAGGTAAGCTTACTCTTGACAACGAAAAACTCATTTGTGGCGACAAGATTATCAGCATTTCCGAAATTGATGATTTCGCTATGCACGGCAGATACGCATTGTTGCTTTCTACCAAAGATGCTTACTACGAAGTTTTAGTTGACAAAAACACATCGGCACTTAAATTTCATATGCTGTTTCAGGCATACAGATTTGGTGATATAAACAGATTTAATTTTTAAGAGGGGTAAATTATGGATTTTTCTGCTGCTAACACTGCGCTATGGAGTCCGATTATTCAAATCGGCATAGTTGCGAGTTTAATTTTACTTGCTAACATTTTAAGAAGAAAAATACCTTTCATCCAGAAAGCTATGATTCCAACTGCGGTTTTAGCAGGTTTTATACTTCTTTTGCTAAGACACTTAAATCTTGTGCCTGTTATTACAACCGAGTTTCTCGAAACAATCACATACCACACTATCGCTTTAGGCTTTATCGCTATGTCTCTGCGAGTTCCTGAAAAAACTGCTGAAAGCGAAAAGTTGATCGGTAGTAAAAGCGGTGCTTTGATTGTAAGTACATATCTGGTTCAAGCGTTAACCGGCCTTGTTATTTCGCTTTTCCTCGCTTATACTTTTATGCCTGATTTGTTTAAAGCAAGTGGTATACTTCTTCCGATGGCTTACGGACAGGGACCGGGACAGGCTAACAACGTTGGTACAACCTACGAAAACCTGGGTATGGATGGCGGAAGAAGCTTCGGCTTGTCATTAGCTACTTCAGGTTATCTTTGTGCTTGCGTTGTTGGTGTAATATTTATCAACATATACAACCGCAAAGGTTTGCTCAAAAAGAGCACTAATAAAACTGAAGTTTCAGGTTCACTTACAGTAGATACTTTTGAAGACAAAAACGAAGTTCCTGTTTCCGAATCAGTAGATAGATTAAGCATCCAGATGGCTCTTATTTGCCTTATTTATTTGCTTACTTATCTTGTCACTTGGGGTATAACCGAGTTGATTATGCTGATTTCTCCGGGCCTTGCAAACACAGTTTCAACTTTACTTTGGGGCTTTAACTTTATTATAGGTTCGATGCTTGCTGCTGGTTGTCGTACATTATTTGTCGGATTAAGAAAAGTTAAATTAATGAACAGACAGTATCAGAATAACTATTTACTTACAAGAATTTCAGGATTTCTATTTGATGTAATGATTATCTGTGGTATTGCAAGTATCAATATCGATGACCTTAAGGGCTATTGGGTACCTTTCATCTTAATGGCTATTGCAGGTGGGGTTGTCACTTACTTCTTCCTTAAATTCATGTGCGATAGACTATATAAAGGCTATAAACACGAAGGCTTCTTTTCAATGTATGGTATGCTGACAGGTACAATCAGCAGTGGTGTACTTCTGCTTAGAGAAATTGACCCGCAGATGAAAACACCTGCCGCAAACAATATGATTACAGGCAGTTCGTTTGGCGTGGTTTTTGGTGCACCTTTATTAATTCTTATCAGCATGGCACCAAAGAGTGATGCTATGACATTTATAACATTCGGACTTGTTGTCATATATCTTGCAGCTTTATTGCTATTCATATTTAAGGCAGGAAAAAACAAAAAGAATAAATAAATCTTTATCGCTCTGTATTATTCAGAGCGATTTTTCTTGCGTATTTTTATGCATAAATGTATAATGTATACGTGATATTTATAAAAACACAACGAGGTATAATGTGAAACGATTATTCAGTATGATTATTTTAGCAGTTTTGATATGTCTATCTGGTTGCAGCAAAACTAGTGAAAGTAAAACCGAACTGATTGTTTTTGCCGCATCTTCAATGACAGAATCGTTAACTGATATTGCCCAGCGGTACGCTAAAGTTAACCCAAATGTAAAACTTACTTTCAATTTTGATTCTTCAGGAACGCTGAAAACTCAGATTGAAGAGGGAGCAAGCTGTGACATTTTTATATCTGCCAGTCAGAAACCTATGAATGAATTTGAATATATAATTGAAGAATCAAGGTTCGATTTGCTTGAAAACAAAATCACTTTGGTAGTACCTAAAGATAACCCTAAAAACATCAATAGTTTTGAAGATATGGTTTCACACCTGAATAGTGGCGATATACTGCTAGCTATCGGCAATTCTGATGTACCTGTCGGTGAATACACCCTAGAAATTTTTGACTATTATAATCTTGATATGAACCAGCTTGATAATAGTGGCTGTTTAACATATGGTTCAAACGCAAAAGAAGTCACAACACAGGTTTCTGAAAATCTGGTTGACTGCGGTATTGTGTACCAGACTGATGCTGCTACTGCAAAATTAACAGTAGTTGACACTGCAAATAAACAAATGTGTGGCGATGTTATTTATCCAGCTGCTATTATTAATACAACCTCAGATATTGATGTCGCCGTATCTTTTCTTGATTACTTAAAAGGTGATGAAGCATCGCAAATATTTAAAAATTACGGCTTTACACCTGTCAGCTAAAACACGGAGGACGCTATGGATTTATATCCTTTGTTCAATTCAATCCGAATATCCTTAATTTCAACATTGATAGCCTTTGCTGTCGGTGTGTTTTCGGCTTACTACATTTCCAAAGCTCACAGAATTCTAAAAGTCAGTTTTGATGTGATTTTCACCCTGCCTTTAGTATTGCCACCGACCGTAATCGGCTTTCTGTTAATTAAAATCTTAGGACCAAACAACTTTGTAGGAGAGTTGTTTTTTAACATATTTGGTATTAAGCTAACTATGAATTGGTGGTCTGCGATATTTGCGACAACCGTTGTTATTTTTCCGTTGATGTACCGCACAGCAAGGGGAGCTTTTCAATCATTTGACACAATCATAAGCGATACCGCAAAAACACTCGGTTTAAGCAACACTTACATATTCTGGAAAATTACTATGCCAGTTTGCAAACAGGGGATAATTGCAGGCGCAGTGCTTTCCTTTGCTCGAGCACTGGGTGAATATGGTGCAACAAGTATGATTGCTGGCTACACTCCAGGTAAAACTGCTACAATCTCTACAACGGTATATCAGCTTTGGCGTACAGGAAACGATGAGTTGGCAGTAAAATGGATTGTGATAAATATTATAATTTCAGCTGTTGTTTTATTGATAATCAACTTGATTGAATCGAGATACTATAATAACAAGGAGCCGTTCTATGTCCGTTTACGTTGACATAACAAAAAAGCTTGGTGATTTCACCCTAAAAGTAAAATTCAAAACTAATCGTTTGGCCACGGCACTTTTTGGGTTATCAGGCAGTGGAAAAAGTGTTACGCTTAAATGTATAGCAGGTATAATAAAACCTGATAGTGGCAAAATTGAGCTTAACGGTAAAACTCTTTTTGACAGTGAAAAGAACGTCAATTTGCCACCGCAAAAACGAAACATTGGTTATCTACCGCAAAACTATGCTTTGTTCCCAAATATGAGCGTAAAAAACAATATTTATTGCGGACTAACCAAGTATAAACCGTCTCAAAGAAAAGCTATTTGTGACGAATACATCGAGCGTTTTAATTTGAATTTTGTTGCAGATTTATACCCACATCAGTTATCTGGAGGACAGCAGCAACGAGTGGCGTTAGCACGTGCTTTAGCTACAAAACCTAAGCTGTTGCTGTTAGATGAACCTTTTTCTGCTTTGGACGCTCAACTCAAGCTACAGCTAGAATTAGATATGATTGATTTACTCAAAGAGTTTGATGGCGACATAATATTTGTATCTCATAATAAAGACGAGGTTCACAGTTTATGTGAGAGTGTATGTGTAATCGAAAACGGTGTCTGCAGTGTCGTTTGCGATATCGAAAACATACTCACAAATCCTGCTACCGCAACACAAGCATTACTTACTGGTATTGAAAACATCTGTGAGATAAACAACACAGGTATGACAGAGTTTGGTTTTACATTAAGTGACCTTAAGCTCGGTGAATATAATCACATAGCTATAAAGGCTAAAGATATCAAGTTTAACTGCAAAAACTCAGATGTTACATTTGTAGCTCAAATTGACAACACTATAAAAGTTTCATCCAACAACTATTTGGTGCTAATAGTTAACAAAAACACAAAACCTCTATTAATGTCTTTTACTCAAAAAGAAAACTTTGCTAACAACAGTAAAATTACAGTTGGAATTAACTATACAGACATATATTATCTTAAGTAGGTGAACTTATGAAAGACAGATACAACAGAGAAATATCGTATATGCGTCTGTCTGTAACAGACCTATGCAATCTAAAATGCAAATATTGTATGCCTGATGGTTGTATTAATCACACAGTTCCATTATCATTTGAAGAAATGTTTGATATCTGTAAATGTGCTGTTGATCTCGGAATTAATAAAATCAGAATAACAGGCGGAGAGCCACTTATAAGAGAAGGCATAGTCGAGTTTTGCGATAAGCTCAGTAGTATCAAAAATCTGAAAGAACTGACTTTAACAACAAATGGCGTTTTACTTAAAGACAAAGCTGATGCGTTGAAACAAGCAGGAGTATCACGAATAAACATCAGTCTTGACACATTGAAAAGGGATAAATTTAGAGACATAACAGGCTTCGATAAGCTTACCGATGTTATGTACGGAATCAAAGTAGCTGAAAAACTCGGTTTTGAGCAATTAAAAATCAATGTTGTACTTATGAACAACTATAATATAGATGAGATTTCGGACTTTGTTGAACTTACAAAAAACAGCAGCATTTCTGTCAGGTTTATCGAACTGATGCCGATAGGAAATTGTTTCAACTACAATTCACAGTACATATCAGCTGATGTTGTGCTAAAAAAAGAACCCGAACTAAAACTTATTGACTTTAAAGGAGTAGCACAGATATATCAAAAAAATGGCTACAAAGGTACTATAGGACTCATTCGACCACTATCAGATAAATTCTGTGATATTTGTAACAGAATCAGAATAACGTCTGATGGCAAACTTAAAACCTGTTTGCACAGCTCCGAAGAATATGATTTAAGAGGTCTGAAAGGTGATGATTTACGCCGAAAATTTATTGAGGCAATCATAAATAAACCTGACTCGCACACCTTAACTGAAACTTGTTTCAGCAAAACAACCCGATATATGAACGAAATAGGAGGCTAATATGGAGTTTACTCACTTCAACGAGCAAGGTCTTTCCAAAATGGTTGACATAAGCGATAAAACTGCAACCAAAAGAGTTGCAGTAGCAACAGCGTTTATTAAGATGAACCCTGAAACATTAGCAAAAATAAAAGAGGGAACAGTCTCAAAAGGCAATGTGCTTGCTGTTGCACAGGTTGCTGGTATTATGGCGGCTAAAAACACACCGTCATTAATTCCTATGTGCCATCACATTATGCTAAGCGGTGCTGATATCTCTTTTGATATTGAAGAAAACGGAATTAGATTATTTTCAGAAATCAAATGTAAAGGCGAAACAGGTGTCGAAATGGAAGCACTAAACGCTGTGTCTGTTGCGGCTTTAACGATATACGATATGTGCAAAGCGGTGCAAAAAAATATGGTAATTTCCGACATCCATCTTGTATCAAAAACCGGTGGAAAAAGCGGAGAATACAAATTTAAGGAGTAATTTATGGGTAAAGTTGAAGCTGTTTGCATCAGCAAAATACGAGGTGTAAAAAAAACAGAGGTGCCTTACATAGATGTATTAATCAATCACGGTATC
>JAFUOM010000073.1 GCA_017481885.1 Ruminococcus sp. | reverse complement strand
TGCAAAATGTTATACGAAAAGATGAATGCTGCAGAACTGCAAGCAGAATACGAAAAATTAAGCAAAGAATACGATGATATTAAAGCAATGAACCTCTCGCTGAATATGTCCAGAGGTGTTCCTTGTGCTGAACAGCTTGAGATTTCCCGTCCGATGCTCGACACCTTAAACAGCGACGCTGAGTGTGTTACAATTGATGGTCAGGATTGCCGTAACTACGGCATAATGGATGGTATCCCATCATGCAAAAAGCTTATGGCTGACGTAATGGGTGTTACACCTGATATGGTAATGGTTGGCGGTAACTCAAGCCTTAATATGATGTTTGACACAATCGCATGCTTTATGACTGCATCTCCTGCTGAGGGCTGTGCACCTTGGTACGAGGTTAAGAACAGAAAGTTCTTGTGTCCGGTACCTGGTTATGACAGACATTTCGGTATTACCGAGTATTTCGGCTTTGAGATGATAACAGTTCCAATGACAGAAAATGGTCCGGATATGGATGTTGTTGAAGAACTTGTTAAAGACGAGTCTGTAAAAGGTATTTGGTGCGTGCCAAAATATTCGAATCCACAGGGTATCACATATTCAGATGAAACAGTCAAGCGTTTTGCAAAGTTGAAGCCAGCCGCTAAAGATTTCAAGATTATGTGGGATAATGCATATGTGATTCACCACCTGACAGATGAAGAAGTATCTCTGCTCAATATTTTTGATGAGTGCGAAAAGACAGGTAACGTCGACCTTCCTATTGAATTCTGTTCAACAAGTAAGATTACATTCCCTGGTTCTGGTGTAGCTGCAATGGCTGCATCAAAGAACAATATGGATATCATTAAGAATAAGTATAAATACCAGACTATTGGTTTTGATAAAATCAATATGCTCCGTCACGTTAGATTTTTCAGTGATTTAGACGGTATGAAAGCTCATATGAATAAGCATAAAGATATTCTCAAACCACGTTTTGAACTTGTTGTGAATAAGCTGAACTCTGAGCTCAAACCTCGAGGCATTGTAGATTTTGATGTTCCAAAGGGCGGTTATTTTGTAAGTGTTGACGTTTTTGAGGGAACAGCTAAGAAGGTTGTTGCGATGTGTAAGGACGCAGGTGTTATATTAACAGGTGCAGGTGCAACATATCCATACGGAAACGACCCTAAAGACAGCAATATCCGTATTGCACCAACTGCTCCATCTGTAGAAGACTTATCTAAAGCTATGGATGTATTTACAGTATGTGCAAGACTGTGTGCTGTTGAAAAGCTCTTAAATAAGTGATATTATTTCTATACAGGAATTAATACGAGTATTTTTGACAAAAACAAATAATAATCACAAAGATTTCACATTGTTTTGTTGACATTTTTGTGAATAAAAAGTATAATTACTCTGTTATGGTTAAAAGTGTACACCGTAGCAGAGTTTTTATTTTGAAACTGTGCAAGCACTTTTAACAACACAAAATTAATGGAGGTCCAAGGCATGAAAAGAATTCCAAAGCCTGTTTTCTTCATCACTGCTCTTCTGATTCTCCTGTTTGCTGCTTCTTCAATCTTCGGCGTTTATTATTATGACGGCGATATTCAGAAGACAGTAATCAAGGGCGTCGGCGACATCAGATGGGGAATTGACATCCGTGGCGGTGTTGAAGCTACATTCAAACCGGCAGAAGACATCGACGCCACAGATGCGCAGTTAGACTCTGCAAAATCAATCATCGAAACCCGTATGGTTTCAAACGGTATCACTGACTACGAGCTTTATGCTGACTACAACAGTGATCGTATTATCGTTCGTTTCCCATGGAAAGAGGACGAAACAAACTTCGACCCTGTTGAAGCTATTAACGAACTTGCTGCAACTGCAAAGCTTACATTCAGAGATGAAGCCGGCAATGTTTTAATGGACGGCTCTTCTATCGCTAAAGCTGAAGCTGGTGTTAACACAGAAGCAGGTTCAGCTAATGAGTATCTCGTTTTGTTAGACTTAACTGACGAGGGTGCTGTTGTTTTTGCTGAGGCAACTAAAGCTAATTTAGGTAAACCTATCAGCATCTATATGGATGAGACTTTACTTTCTTCACCAGTTGTTGAGAACAACGAGAAGAACAAGAATGGTATCACTGGTGGTTCTGCATCAATCACAGGTGACTTCACAGCAGAAGAGGCTACAAAGCTTGCTAACCAGATTAACGGTGGCGCGCTTCCATTCACACTTGAAACTGCATCATACGGCTCAATCAGCCCAACTCTCGGTCAGAACTCACTTGTTGCTATGGGTTATGCGGCAATCATTGCTCTTATTCTCATCGCAGTATTTATGATTGTTATGTACAGAGTTCCTGGCGTTGTTGCTGTTATCGCACTTTTAGGTCAGATGGGTCTTTCAATTGCAGCTATCACTAAATTCTTCCCTGTATTTGATTCATTCACAATGACACTCCCTGGTATCGCAGGTATCATCCTCTCTATCGGTATGGGTGTTGACGCTAACATCATCACTGCTGAGCGTATCAAAGATGAGTTTAAGTCAGGTAAAACTCTTGATGGTGCTATTGAAAAGGGTACAAAGAACTCACTCACAGCTATCATCGACGGTAATATGACTGTCGTTATCGTATCTGTTATCTTACTCTTAGTATTTGGTCCATCTAACATCCTTTCATGGTTGTTCGGTGCTTCAACAACAGGTACAATCTACGCATTTGGTTACACACTCCTTATGGGTACAATCTCCAACTTCATCATGGGCGTATTCTTCTCAAGAGTTATGCTCAAGAGCGTTGCAGGATTTAAGTGCATGCGTAAAAACTGGTTATTTGGAGGTGCTAAAAAATGAAAAAAGACTTAAACTTCATTGGTCGCAGTAAAATTTTCTTTGGCATCTCTTTAGGTATCATTTTAATCGGTATCATCTGTAACTTCGTTTTCGGTACAACTCTTGACATTCAGTTCAAGGGCGGTGCTATCATCTCTTACAGCTTTACAGGTGAGGTTGACGAGAATGCATTAAAGGATACTATCCAGACAGCTACACCAAACAACGTTGTAACTTTCACAGTATCTAAGGATATTATGAACAACACTGAGACAGACGATGCTTATGTTATCGACATCAACTTCTCTGGTGAGAATGCTATTGACACAGCAACACAGCAGACAATTACTGACGAGCTCACTAAGAACTTCCCTGATAATAACTTTGTATATCAGGAGTCAAGCTCGGTTGAAGCTTCAATGGGTCTTAAATTCCTGCTCAAGTGTCTCACAGCTGTTTTAATTGCTTGTGCTCTTATGGTGCTTTACGTTACTATCAGATTCAAGATTATCGGTGGTCTTTCAGCAGGTGTTATGGCGCTCGTTGCTCTTTTCCACGACGTTGCTATGATTTACTTTATGTACGTTATCTTCCGTATGCCGATTGACTCTAACTTCATCGCAGTTGTACTTATGATTTTAGGTTACTCACTTAACGATACAATCGTTATCTACGACAGAGTAAGAGAAGAGAGAAAGCTCGCTGGTCCTAAGGCTGACGTAGCTGATGTATTCAACCACAGTGCATCTGCTGTATTAAAGCGTACAATCTGCACTTCTATCACAACACTTGTTGCTATCGGTACAGTTTATGTTGTTGCTACAATCTTCGGTCTTGATTCAGTTCAGGGCTTTGCTCTTCCAATGATGATTGGTGTAATCTCAGGTTGCTACTCATCACTTTGTATTGCTGGTCCACTCTGGGTTATGTGGCAGAAGAGAGAGAAGAAGGAAAAGAACTAATCTTTCATCTTACAATATATTTTCCAAATCAGGCAGTTCGCTCTGTTTTATACGGAGCAACTGCCTTTTTGTTTTGTTTGAAACTTCCATATATTCATCAGTTTTCTTTTCCTGAGCATATTCTTTTATTTGCGAAAGATTTTCTGTGATTGTTTCAGTTTCATTGTGCAAAAGATAAATGTTCAGCTTTGTTTCGCATTTATTCCATTTTTGTTGTGTTGCTTCAATGAACGATACAGCTTTTTTATATTCTTCTTTGGAAATATAATCCTCGACTATTTCCAGTGAATTTGTGAGAAAATCACAATTTTTTTGAATTGTAAAATACTCCGTAGCCGAAAGACCTCCGCATATCAATAACAAAGCAATAGCTATCCACAGTCTTCTCATCCGTTATCCTCCTGATTTTTCAGAATACTCAAACTACCGTTAGTTTCTATAATTCCATACTTAATGTCACTGACATCAAAAATTTCCTGCTGACGTAATATGCTATATAAATCTTCGTAGCTGATTCTAAGCTTTTTTAACTCTTCTTTTAGTATTTTTCCGTCTTTGATAATAACAACGGGATTACCGCAGATAATGTTTCTGAATTTCGAACTTTTAAGCATAAGAATGCTAACAATTATTTCGAGTGCAACCAGCACCATAATCGGCAAAAATCCCGTGAATAGCGGTTGTTCGGTGCTTTGCATAGGGATTGCGGCAATGTCGGAAACAATCAATGTTATTACAAGCTCCGATGTCTGCATATCGCTCACCTGACGTTTTCCCATAAGCCTGACAGCAAGTATAATAAACGCATACAAAAGTGCGGTTCTAATAAGTAAAATCAGCATAATATCACCAAGATTATTTTATACAGGAATATTTTGCTTATACACGCTTATTTGAGAAATGAAACATAGTAAAAAAATATGCAAAAATTATGCATATTTTACTTAAAATGTTCTTTTATAGGTTTAAAAATTCATCATATAGGAGTATAATAAAATCTGTATAAGTGTACCTATATTACAAATTAATTATAAAGAAAGTCGGTGCAAATATGAAAGGCGAATACAGCGTATCTTTAAAGAGAATTATTGATGAACTGAAACTGAAAGAGTTTTATATGCCTGATGACCCTGAAAACCTTTTGGTTTATTCAAAAGCGATTGACAGACCAGGTCTTCAGCTTGTTGGTCATATGGATTATTTCGACGAAGACCAGATTGTTGTTTTCGGTATGACAGAGTATTCATTTTTAAGAGAAATGGAAGAGGAAGAGCGTTTAAAGCATCTTGAACCTATTATGTCTCGCAGACCACCTGCTGTTATTATTGCACGTGACATTACTCCGATAGAGGTTATGATAGACTGTGCAAAGAAGTACGAGGTTCCGCTTCTCACCACAACTGATGATACATCGGATTTGACAGCTGCTTTGGTATCATTTTTGAACGTTGAGCTTGCTCCTCGTATCACACGCCATGGTGTATTGGTTGAAGTATACGGCGAAGGTTGTCTTATTATCGGTAACAGCGGTGTCGGTAAATCTGAAACCGCAATTGAGCTTATCAAGCGTGGTCATCGACTAATCGCTGACGATGCTGTTGAAATCAAGCGTGTTTCAAAGAAATCACTTGTTGGTTCATCGCCTGACAATATTCGCCACTTTATTGAAGTTAGAGGTATCGGCATTATCAACGCACGCCGAATTTTCGGTATGGGTGCTGTAAAGATGAGCGAAAAGATTGATATGGTTATCAATATGGAGCTTTGGGACTCAACAAAAGTTTACGACAGAATGGGTATGGATAACGAGTATATGGAAATCTTAGGCATTGAGGTTCCTGTTGTTACAATTCCTGTTAAGCCTGGTCGTAACCTTGCTATTATTATCGAAGTTGCCGCTATGAATCAGCGTCAGAAGAGAATGGGTTACAACGGTGCACAAGAACTGTTGCAGAATCTCGGTATGGATATCAGCCCTGATGATATCGGCAGAAAGAAAATTGATACTAACTGGTGATTTAATGAATATTATTGCAGATTTACACACACATACAGTAGCCTCAACTCACGCTTACTCAACCATTACTGAAATGGTAAAAGCGGCGAAGGAGAAAGGCTTGTTTGCACTGGGTGTTACTGACCACGGTATGACAATGGTCGGTGCACCTGATGAAATATATTTTCGCAACCTTCATGTGCTCGGTGAATACATCGACGGTATCAGAGTGCTAAAGGGAATAGAAGCAAATATCGCAGACTTTAACGGCAGACTTGACGCAAGCGATAAGCTTTTAAAGCACCTTGAATGGGTTGTTGCGTCACTCCACTCAATTACAATCGACGACGGTGAGCCAAATATCGAAAAATGTACAGCTGCATATTTAGGCGTTTGCGATAATCCGTACGTCAATGTTATCGGACACTCAGGTTCAGATTACTACGCTTACGATTACGAAACAGTTGTTAAACGCTGTGCACAGACTTCAACTTTAATTGAAATTAACAGCTCTGCTATGCGTAACGGCAGAAGTAACATCGAAAATTGTATGAAAATCGCTCAGCTTTGTAAAAAGCACAACGCACGTGTTGTAGTTGACAGCGATGCTCATATTCTTACTGATGTTGCAAATCTCCCTGAAGCTCTCAAAATGCTTGATGACATCAAATTTCCAAGCGAGCTTGTAGTGAATTCAAGCGTTGAAAATCTCAAAGAGTACTTCAAAGAGAAAAATATAACATTCTAACGGAGGATATATGTATAATCTTCAGATAATCAGAGATTTAGCCGACAAGCACGGCTTTAGCTATACAGAAAACGAACCGCTTTCAAAGCACACAACCTTTAAAATCGGTGGCAACGCAGAGATGTTTGTCACAGTCAGCGATAAAGCTCAGCTCAAAGCTATTGTCAGTGCGTGCAGTGAAAACGAGATTCCGCTTTTTGTTATCGGAAAGGGCAGCAACCTGTTGATTTCCGATGATGGTATGAAGGCGGTTGTGTTGTCACTCGACGGTGAGTTTAAGGATATTTCTTTAGAAGAAAATACAATTACTTGCGGTGCAGGTGTTAACCTTGCTAAACTCTGCACTTTTGCTCTTAATAACGCTCTTGCAGGACTTGAGTTTGCTTACGGAATACCGGGTTCTGTTGGTGGTGCTGCTTATATGAACGCAGGTGCCTACGGTGGCGAGATGAAAGACGTTGTGAAAAGTGTTACTCATATAACACCACAGGGTGAGCTTGTAACTCTTACAAAGGACCAGCTTGACTTGTCATACCGTCACAGCGTGTACAAAACCACAAACGATATCATCGTAAGCGTTACAATGGAGCTTGAAAAAGGTAACGCTGATGAAATAAAGGCAAAAATGGACGATTTTATGAATCGTCGCAAAACAAAGCAACCGCTTGAATACCCAAGTGCAGGCAGTGTTTTTAAACGTCCTGAGGGTAATTTTGCAGGCACACTTATTGAAAAATGCGGCTTAAAAGGTAAAACTATCGGCGGTGCTCAGGTATCAGAAAAACACGCAGGTTTTATCATCAATATCGGTGGTGCTACTTGCGAAGATGTTATGAACCTCATTAGCTTTGTACAGAAAACAGTAAAAGAAGAAACAGGATATTTCTTAGAACGAGAGATTATCCACATTTGATATAGAGTTATAAATCAGAAATTAACAAGGAGAAATTATGGAGTTTGTAATCATTACGGGACTTTCAGGAGCAGGAAAAACCTCAGCACTCCACGCAATGGAGGATATTGGCTTTTACTGCGTTGACAATATACCACCGCTGTTGCTCGATACATTCTACGATTTGTGCGACAATTCCGTTGATAAACGTATGAAAAAGGTTGCCGTAGTTGTTGATATGCGAAGTGGCAATATGTTCAACGAGCTTGCTGACCTTATCTCTAAATGTAAGCTTTCAGGCAAACGTTTCAGAATTCTTTTCCTTGATACAAAAAACGAAACGCTTATCATCCGATACAAAGAAACACGCAGAAAGCATCCGCTTGCTTCTGAGTTTTCGGGCGGTTCACTTGAAAAGGCTGTCGAGCTTGAAGAAGAGCTTATGAAGCCTGTGAAGATTATCTCTGACTATGTAATCGACACATCTCATATGACACCAAAGCAGTTAAAAGAGCGTGTCACAAATATGTTTACTCATAATGCAGGCGATGGTATGCTTGTTACCTGTATGTCGTTTGGTTTTAAATACGGAATTCCGCTTGAAGCTGACCTTATTTTTGATGTCAGATGTCTTCCAAATCCGTTTTATATCAAAGAGTTAAAGCACAAAACAGGTCTTGACGAAGACGTTAGACAGTACGTTCTTGGATTTGATGTAACACAGCAGTTCGTTGAAAAGCTCATCAGCTTCCTTGATTTTACAATTCCGCTTTACAAGGAAGAGGGTAAAAGCGAGGTTGTAATCGGTATCGGATGTACAGGCGGAAAGCATCGTTCTGTTACACTTGCAAGACTGTTAAACAGCCACTTTATCGAGAATAACCAGCAATCGGCTATTCACCACAGAGATATCTGGAAAGCATAAAACGGAGATAAGTAAAACTATGTCTTTTGCAACAGAAACTAAAAAGGAATTGTGTATGAATTCTGCTGTTGAGGTCGAGGAACTCAGAGCAGAGCTTTACGGTATGCTTTTGATGTGCAGGGAATTTTGTGCATCAAAGATTGTGTTTAAAACAGAGAACAAGCACTCGTGCGACCGTTTTGTAAGTTTATGCACAATGCTTTTTTCACCAATTATAGAACATACAAAACCGCTGACAAAAGCGTCTAAAACTTACACAGCACGAATTATTGACAGCTCTGATTGTAAGAGGATATTTGATTTTTACGGACACGACGAGCGTAATGTGACACTCAGGGTCAATCGTGCAAATATAGCTGACGAAAATTGTGAGCGTGCGTTTGTCAGAGGAGTTTTTCTTTCCTGCGGCTCGGTTACTGACCCTGACAAAGGGTATCACCTTGAGCTGTGTGTAGTGCATAAAAATTTGTGCACGGATGTTTGCAATATTATTTCAGAACTTGAAGATTGCAACGTCCACATAAAAATGCTTAACCGCAACGGGTCGTACATTGCTTACGTTAAAGACAGTGAACAGATAACAGACCTGCTTGCATTTATGGGTGCAAGCAATTCTGCAATGACAATTATGGGTGCAAAAGCCTTAAAGCAGATAAGAAATACTGCTAATCGCCGTACTAATTCCGAAATTGCCAATCTGCAAAAGGTAGCCGGTGCTTCTGCGACCCAGATTAAAGCGATAAATAAACTCAAAAAATCAGGAAAATTTCTGACTCTAAGCGAAGAACTCAAAACTGTCGCTCAGTTAAGACTTGAGTATCCTGAACTTTCATTAAGGGATATGGGGCAGATGCTTAACCCTCCGATTTCAAGAAGCGGTGTTAACCATCGTCTTACAAAACTTATACAGCTTTCACAAGAGGATAATTGATATGAGTAAAGAACTAACCTACGAACAAGCAAACAAAGAGCTTGAAGAAATTGTTGCTAAAATGGAAAAAGGCGACGTTCCGCTTGACGAGTGTATGAAACTTTACGAGCAAGCGTATAAGCTCCTCACATATTGCACGCAAAAGCTTAACGAAGCTAAAGGTCAGATTGTGGACATCAACGAGCGCATAGAGATGTTCAAAAACAAAGAAACTTCCATTTTTGAAGATTGAGGTGTTTTGTATGAATACTAATTACCAGCTTATGATAGAAACAGCACTAAAAAATTATTTGCCAAGCGGTGTGTTTACAGAGCAAACCTTAATTGATTCAATGGAGTATTCATTGATGTGTGGCGGAAAGAGAATCAGACCGCTTTTAACACTTCTTTTCTGTGAACTTTGTGGCGAAGATGCAAAAAAAGCCTTGCCGTTTGCTTGTGCTGTTGAAATGATTCACACTTATTCTCTCATACACGACGATATGCCGTGTATGGATGATGACGATTATCGTCGTGGCAAGCCGTCAAATCACAAGGTTTACGGCGAAGATATAGCAACACTTTCGGGTGATGCTCTGCAAAGCCTTGCTTTTGAGATTATTACCAGCGACGATGTGGCAAATACAATCTCACCTAAGAATGCCCTTAAAGCTGCAAATACTCTGGCAAAATACTGTGGTGTACTCGGCATGGTAGGCGGTCAGGTTATCGATATACAGCACGAGGGTAAAAAAGCCGATATCACAATTTTGCAGGAAATGGACGAGAAGAAAACCGCCGCTTTGATTAAAGCCTCCTGCGAGATGGGATGCATTGTAGCAGGTGCAGATGAAGAGAAAATCAATGCCGCAACACAGTACGCTCATTCAATCGGCATAGCCTTCCAGATTGTTGACGATATTCTGGATGTTACATCAACCTCAGAACAACTCGGAAAGCCTGTTGGTAGTGACAGTGAAAACGATAAGTCAACATACGTTTCGCTTTTAGGTATCGACAAGTGCCGAGAACTCGTAAAAGAGCTTACAGACAGTGCGATTAAAGCACTTCGTGTGTTTGATAACGATACAACAGCTCTTGCTGATTTAGCATTGAGCCTTGCAAACAGAAACAACTGATAATAACTTATACTTATATAGAGTAGGTAATTTTATGGCAGACACTATTTTATCTACAATTAAATCACCACAGGACGTCAAAAATCTGACAGATGCACAGCTTAAACAGCTTTGTAAAGAAATCAGAACTCAGATTATCGACACAGTCTCCGTCAATGGCGGCCACCTTTCGCCTAACCTTGGTGTCGTTGAGTTGACTGTTATGCTTCACAACATTTTTGATTGTCCAAAGGATAGCATTGTCTGGGACGTTGGCCACCAGTGCTATACCCACAAAATGCTTACAGGACGTTACGACAGCATCGGTACTATCCGTACTAAGGGTGGACTTTCGGGTTTTCCAAAAAGATGCGAGAGCGATTGTGACGCCTTTGATGTTGGTCATTCCAGTACTTCAATTTCAGCCGCTTACGGTATTGCACAAGCGAAACAGCTCACAGGGGATGACAGCCATACAATTGCTGTTATCGGTGACGGTTCATTAACAGGTGGTCTTGCTTATGAGGGACTCAACAACGCCGGACGTTTCAAGAAAAATTTTATCGTAATTTTAAATGATAACAAAATGTCAATCAGCAAAAACGTTGGAGCAATGGCGAGATATCTAACTTCAATCCGTGTTAAGCTTGCATACCTTAGAGTGAAAAATCGTGTTGAAAACGCTTTGTCGCACATTCCGCTTGTTGGTTCTCCAACCACTAGTTTATTGCGACGTTCAAAATCTAGAGTGAAGAATATTATTTACAAAGATACTCTATTTGACCAGCTCGGTTACCGCTACTATGGTCCTGTTGACGGTCACGATATCGATTCACTCAGAAAAGCACTCCTTGCCGCAAAGGCAGCTGACAGTCCTGTTTTGCTCCATGTTATCACAACCAAGGGCAAAGGTTACCAATATGCCGAAAGTGATTCAGCGAGTTTCCACGGCATTGGTCAGTTTGATATCGACACAGGTGAGCCGATTTCTTCAAAAACTGACTTTTCACGAGTATTCGGCGATGCACTTTGTCGCATTGCCGAAAGCGACAATCGTGTTTGTGCCGTTACTGCCGCTATGCGTACAGGTACAGGTCTTTTAGACTTTTCAAAAATGTACAAAGATAGATTTTTCGATGTTGGTATTGCCGAGGAACACGCAATTACTTTTTCTTGCGGTATGGCAAGCAAGGGGTTAATTCCGGTGTTTGCGGTTTATTCAACATTTTTACAGCGTGGGTACGACCAACTGCTTCACGATGCCGCAATGCAGAAACTCCATATGGTAGTTGCTGTTGACAGAGCCGGTATTGTTGGTGAAGATGGCGAGACTCATCAGGGTGTGTTTGATGTTTCAATGCTAAACTCAATCCCTAACACCACCATTTTTTCACCGTGTTATTTTGACGAAATGAAAGAGTCGCTTAACACAGCGATTTACGGTTGTGACAGTTTAGTTGCAATCCGTTATCCTCGTGGCGGCGAGTCGTCTCGTCCTGCTGATATGGAAAACAGCAGTATGAACTACGATATCTACGGCGACAGGAATGCCGCCAAGCTTCTTATAACTTACGGCAGGCTTTTCTCAAACGCCGTTAAAGCATACGAAATGCTCAAAGCTCAAGGTGAGTCCGTTTGTGTTCTCAAATTGTGCAGAATCAAGCCGATTGATAAAAATGCAATTGAGTTTGCAAAGAGCTTTTCAAAAATACATTTCTTTGAAGAAGGAATCTTAGCCGGTGGTATCGGCGAGACCTTCGACTACGAATTAACAAAAATCGGATACACAGGATTGTATAAAGTAACGGCAATTGAGGACAGATTTATACCTCATTCAAGCGTTGTTGACGCTTTGAAAGAGAATAATCTTGATGCAGAGTCTATGTGTGAAATTATTAAAAACGATTGATTTGGAGATATAATGAAAAAAAGACTTGATGTTTTAGTGTTCGAAAAAGGCTTTGCCGAAAGCCGAGAAAAAGCAAAGGCAATCATAATGGCTGGGCAAGTGTACGTCAACAACCAGAAAGCCGATAAATGCGGCGTTTCTTATGACGAGAACTTGCCACTGGAAGTACGTGGCGCTACCCAAAAATACGTCAGCCGTGGTGGATACAAGCTTGAAAAAGCTATGAAAAGCTTTCCAATTACATTAGAGAACAAAATCACAATGGATATCGGTGCATCAACTGGAGGTTTCACCGACTGTATGCTCCAAAATGGTGCTACAAAAGTATATTCCGTTGATGTCGGCTACGGTCAGCTTGCGTGGAAACTTCGTAACGACGAGCGTGTAGTTAACCTCGAACGCACTAATATGCGTTATGTTACTGACGAACAGGTACCCGACAAAATCGACTTTTTCTCAGTTGACGTTTCCTTTATTTCATTAAAGCTTATTTTGCCTGTAGCAAGAAACTTGCTAGCCGAAAACGGCGAAGCTGTTTGTCTTATCAAGCCTCAGTTTGAAGCAGGCAAGGAAAATGTCGGCAAAAACGGTGTGGTAAGGGATAAAAACGTCCACATCGATGTAGTTAACACAATCGTTGACTTTTGTCTAAATAACGGCTTTAATGTTTTGGGACTTGATTATTCACCAATCAAAGGACCTCAGGGTAACATTGAGTACCTTATACATATCAAAAAGTCGGATGCTCCCGCACTTTTGACTGACAAAACAGCACAGGCTGTAGTCGAAGATTCGCACACTGAACTTGATAAATAAGATGTAAACGGTGATGTTATGAAAATCGGACTTGTTGTCAATACCGACAAATCTCAGGCACTTGTTTGTTCAGAACAAATTGCAAAGCTATTGATTTTAAACGATGCCCAAGTGCTTTTAAATAATTCTGTTAAAGAATTAATAAATCTTACAGAACACAAAAACTGTATCGAATACTTTGACAGTGATGAAGAAGTGATAAAACACTGCGACGCTGCCATAACTGTTGGCGGTGACGGCACAATTATCCACAATGCTAAGTTCTCAGCTACTTATAAAAAGCCTATGATTGGCGTTAATATGGGACGCATCGGCTTTGTTGCAGGACTTGAATATTACGAAATCGCTGAACTGAAAAAGCTTCTTAGCGGGGAGTTTAAAACACAGAAAAGAATGCTTTTGAACGTTGAGCTTAAACGTGGAGATAAGGTGCAAAAATTTCTTGCAGTCAATGAAGCTGCAATCACACGTGATGTGTTAAAGCCTATTATTGATATTACTGTACTTTTAAGCAATGAGCGAATAATCACTTATCGTGCAGACGGAATGATTTTTGCAACGCCGACAGGTTCAACAGCCTACAGTTTTTCGTCGGGCGGTCCTGTTATTGAACCTGATATGGAGTGCATTTTGCTTACACCGCTGTGTCCGCACGCTTTGTCATCTCGTCAGGTAGTTTTCAGGGATGATGCAGTCCTCACCGCAACTGTGGATAATGCTGACTCAAGTCATTGCTACCTTGTAGTTGATGGTCAGACCAATGTTGAAATTCAAAAAGATGACCGCATTACTATCACGAAATCAGAGGATTACCTCGAGCTTATAATTCTTAAAGAGAAAAACTTTTATACTCTGCTTAACGAAAAGTTAAAGGAGAAAAACTGATGAAATCAAACAGACATACAAAAATTGTCGAGCTTATCAACCGATTTCCGATTACAACACAGGAAGAGCTCTTGGAGTATTTAAAACAGGAAGGCTTCGATGTTACTCAGTCAACTGTGTCCAGAGATATAAAAAAACTACGACTCACAAAGTCTCTTGACTCAAACGGAAAGTACCGCTACCAGACACCGTCACAGAATGTTGTTGTGTCAAAGAATGGATTTTTCAGCCTTGTTGACAGCTCTGTTGTAAGTGTGGATTACGCAATGAATATGGTAGTCGTAAAAACTTACGCAGGTATGGCACAGGCGGTTTGTGCGGCTTTTGATTCAATGCAGTACGAGTCGATTGTCGGAACAATCGCAGGCGACGATACTATATTCATTGTCTGTAAAAATGAAGAAGCCGCCAGAGCTTACACTCAGGAGTTTTTGAAATATGTTGTCTAATCTATACATCGAAAATATAGCAGTTATCGAAAAAACGAATATTGATTTCTCAGACGGATTCAACGTAATGACCGGTGAAACAGGTGCAGGTAAGAGTATTGTAATTGACTCTATCAATGCTGTTTTGGGCCAGCGTACAGGCAAAGGGATTATCCGTAATGGCTGTAACAGTGCTTTTGTCAGTGCAACTTTTACCGATGTTTCAAAATTTGTAGAAAAAAAGGCTTCGACACTCGGCTTTGAGGTTGAGGATGGAATGGTTATCCTTCAGCGTGAGATGAGTGTAAGTGGAAAGAATACCTGTAGAATTAATTCACGACCGGCAACTGTTTCTGCATTAAAAGAGCTTTCGTCCTACCTTGTTAATATTCACGGCCAGTCGGATAACGCAGAGCTTATGTCACCGTCGTTACATCTTCATTATATTGATGCTTTGGCTAAAAACAGCGCTCTTCTTTCCGATTACCGAGAAACCTACTACGAGTATGTAAAGGTGAAAGAGGAACTTGAAAGCGCAAACGATGATGAAGCACAGCGTTTATCGCAGATTGATTTGCTTTCTTTTCAGGTGGATGAGCTTTTGAATGCTGACATAAAAATCGGCGAAACCGAAGCCCTTACCGCTGAAAAAACTGTTTTACTGAATTCAGATAAAATTATAAAATCGCTTTTAAAATCAAAGGCATTGCTTGATGGTGACGATGACACTGACGGTGTCATCAATATGGCTGATGATGCGTTTTCGTCTTTATCTGTTGCGTCCCGCTATCAGGAGTCGCTCTCTGATTTGTCCGACCGACTCTACAACGCTTTGTATGAACTTAAAGATATAGCAGACCTTATCGACGACGCTGTTTCGGATATCGATGCAGACCCGTACCGTTTGGAAGAAATCGAAGAACGCCTTGATTTGCTCTATCGTTTAGCTAAGAAGTACGGTCCGACAGAAGAGGATATGCTTGAGTATCTCGAAACCTCACAGCAAAAATTAAAAGAGCTTGAAGACTACGACATAAATCGTGAAAAGCTCAGAGAACGTTACGAGCAGCTTGAGAGTGAATCGATGGAAAAAGCCTTGAAACTTTCAAAAATCCGCCACGAAGTAGCACTTGATTTTGCATCATCCGTGCAAAAAGAAATGGCTTTTCTGGAAATGCCAAATGTGCGCTTGGTAGTTGATTTTAAAGAGACTGAGCTGTCAAAGTTAGGTATAGACAAGGTTGAGTTTCTGATTTCTGTCAACCTTGGCGAAGACCCTAAACCAGCCACAAAAATTGCATCAGGCGGTGAATTATCCCGAATGATGCTTGCTATAAAAACAGTGCTTGCACGCCACGATATCGTTGAAACAATGATATTTGACGAAATAGACACTGGTATTTCCGGTTCAGCCGCTCAAAAAGTTGGTATGAAACTAAAAGAAGTGTCAAAAGACCGTCAAGTTATGTGTGTAACACATCAGGCACAGATTGCCGCTTTAGCGGACAGCCACTTTTTGATTAACAAAAAGTTTATTGATAACAAAACCTACACCGAAGTGGAAAAACTCAGCATAGATGGCAGAGTCAACGAACTTGCTCGTATTATCGACGGTGTTAATATTACCCAGACAGCACTCGACCATGCTCGAAAGCTGATTGAAAATTCTTAAAGTTAAACTATTGGAGAAATATTATGAAGAAATGGACAGTAGCAAAATTAAATAAAGATAGGGCTGTTGCCATTTCTACAAAGCACGATTTGCCGATGCTTATAGCAATGCTGCTCGACATAAGAGGTATCACCGATGATGATGCTATAAACGATTTTCTGTACAACGACAGTGAGCTTTCAGACCCATTTGATGCAAAGGATATGGACAAGGCAGTTGACAGAATAAAGACAGCAATCGACAATTTCGAGAAAATTTGTATCTACGGCGATTTTGATGCCGACGGTGTTACTTCAACTGCACTTTTGTATTCTTATCTTGAAGCTGTCGGAGCAAACGTAATGTTCTACATTCCTGCTCGTGAGGGTGAGGGATATGGTATGAACAAGGACGCTGTTAATCTTCTTTACGAAAACGGCGTCAAACTCATCGTCACAGTAGACAACGGTATTGCTGCAGTTGATGAAATTGCTTACGCAAAGTCACTCGGAATCGAAACCGTAGTAACCGACCACCATATGCCAAATACTGTTTTACCTGATGCCGTAGCAATTGTTGATATGCATCAGGAAGATTGCCAAAGTTCGTTTAAAGAATTATCTGGCGTTGGTGTTGCACTCAAACTTGTTATGGCGATTGAGGGTGAATACTCAGACCCTGAGCAGGTGCTTGAAAACTATTCTGACCTTGCTTGTCTTGGCACAGTTGGCGACATTGTACCGCTTGTTGGTGACAACCGAGTTATTGTCAAAAACGGTCTGATGCATATTGGCAATTCTGATAGATGCGGTATTAACGCTCTTATTGAAGAATCAGGACTTTCAAACCGCAAGATTACAACAGGCAACATTTCATTCACACTTGTACCACGAATCAACGCAGGCGGAAGACTCGGACTTTCAAAGAAAACCGTGTCTATGCTTTTGACCGATGACGAAGATATGGCATATGATATTGCACAGGAATTGTGTGAAGACAACACCCAACGTCAGGCTATTGAAAAAGAAATCCTCGACGATATTGACGAACGTATCAAGCGTGACCCGTCTATTATCCAGAACCGCATAATTGTTGTGTATGGTGAAAACTGGCATCAGGGTGTAATCGGTATTGTCGCTTCCAGAATAAAAGAAATTTACGGAAAACCGAGCATTGTTATTTCAATTGATGAAGACGGTTGCCGTGCCTCAGGCAGAAGTGTTAAGGGCTTCTCCCTTTGTGACGCTGTGTTTGCTTGTTCAGACTTGCTCACTCAGTTTGGTGGTCACCCAATGGCTGTCGGCTTTGGCATTTTGAAGCATAATATCAAAGCGTTTACTAAGGCAATTAACGACTACGCTAAAGAAATTGAAATGCCTGTTGCAGAGCTTGAGCTTGATTGTAAACTAAATCCTGCTCAGCTTTCAGTAACTTTTGCAGACCAACTTTCGCTTTTGGAGCCATACGGAGCTGGAAATCCAACACCGATGTTTGGTCTTTATAATATGACAATTGCGGATATTCACGAAGTAGGTGGCGGAAAACATCTGCGACTTACTTTGTGCAGAGCTGACAGCATAGTAAATGCAATGAAGTTTTCTACCACAAAGGATAGCTTCCCTTATGAAAAAGGTGATGTTGTCGATTGTGCTGTCACACTTGATAAAAATGTGTACAACAATATCGAATCACTTAGCGTTATTGTACGTGAAATGAGGTTTTCAGATATTGATGAAGATAGTGTATTAAGTTCCAGAGATTTATTTGAGGCTTTTTGCAGAGGTGATAATATCACTCAGTCGCAGGCGGCTGAACTTCTGCCTACAAGAGAAGAATTTGCTGTTGTGTATCGCTTTTTGAGAGCAAACAATGGTTACAATCACTCTGTCGAAACACTGCATTACAGACTAAAGTGCAAAAACCTTACATACGGAAAGCTCAGGGTTATTCTTGAGTGTATGAACGAGCTTTCGCTTATTGAAATTTACGAGGGAATGTACAATACAAATATAAAACTTTGCGAGGTACAGGGTAAGGTAAACCTTGATGATTCGCTTATTATATCTAAACTCAAGGAGGTGAGCCAAAATGCCTGAGAGAATATATTATCAGGATTTTCACGAGCTCACAGTAAGAATTCAAAACAATTCAAGCAAATATGATTTTGACAAGATAAAGGCGGCGTATGAGTTTGCGGACAACGCCCACGGTGATCAGCGTCGAGTGTCTGGTGTGCCATATATCTTGCATCCTACATCTGTTGCGTGTATTCTGGCTGATATGGGTATGGATACTGACGCCATAGTTGCGGCACTTTTGCACGATGTTGTTGAAGATACCGAGGTCACTCTGGATACAGTAAAAGAGCTTTTCGGTGCGGATGTAGCACTGCTTGTTGACGGACTTACCAAAATCAGCAAGATTAAATTTACTGACAGGGAAGAACATCAGGCTGAAAACGTCAGAAAAATGCTTATGGCTATGTCTAACGATATCCGTGTTATTATCGTAAAGCTTGCCGACAGACTCCACAATATGCGTACAATTGGCTGTGTTGCAGAGCAAAAACGCAGAGATAAAGCAAGAGAGTGTATGGATGTTTATGCACCAATCGCTCACCGACTCGGTATGAAAAACGTCAAGGAAGAGCTTGAAGATTTGTCTATCCGCTATCTTGACCCGATTGCGTACGAAGAAATTGAAACAGAACTCAAACTCTCAGAAAACGAGCGTAATGCTTTTATTGAGAATATAAAAACAAAGATATTTGAGAAAATCGGCGACTCTATCCCTAATGTTACAATCAACGGCAGAGTTAAGAGTGCTCTGTCAATTTATCGCAAAACTTATATGCAAGGCAAGACCCTTGACCAGATTTTTGACATTTTTGCAGTACGAGTTATAGTTGACACAATTTCCGATTGTTACAACGTTTTGGGTGTAGTTCACGATATTTTTACTCCTATCCCAACTCGTTTCAAAGACTATATTTCTACACCTAAACCAAATATGTACCAGTCATTACACACAACTGTATTTGACAAAAACAGCGTTCCATTTGAAGTACAGATTCGTACCTATGAAATGCACCATACTGCTGAGTATGGTATCGCGGCTCACTGGAAATACAAGCTCGGTATGAAAGGCGGCAAACACGGCACTATCGAAGACAGACTTGCGTGGCTCAGAAAAACTCTGGAAATCCAATCCGAAGCTGAGGATGCTACTGATATAGTAAAAACCATTAAGAACGACTTATCTCCTGATGAGGTGTACGTGTTCACACCAAAGGGTGATGTTATCAGCTTGCCTGCAGGTGCTACCGTCATTGATATGGCATATGCTATCCATACCGCAGTTGGTAACCGTATGGTGGGTGCTAAAGTTGACAGACGAATTGTGCCAATTGACTATCAGGTTAAAACAGGCGAAATTGTTGAAATCTTAACTCAGAAAGAGGGCACAGGCCCTAAACGAGGCTGGCTTAATATCGCTAAGACAAACGGCGCTAAAGCAAAAATCCGCTCATGGTTTAAGAAAGAGCGCAGAGAAGAGAACATCATCGAAGGTAAAGAGATGTTCGAGCACGAGCTTAAAAAGGGCGGTATGCACTTTGACGAAAATGACCTTGAAGAGTGTCTCTCAGGTATTATGCAACGTCAGCATTGCAATACGCTTGACGATTTTTATGCATCTATCGGCTACGGCGGTACACAGCTGTGGAAGATTATGCCACGAGTCAAGGATGCTTATATAAAGAAGTACAAAAAGGATGTTGAAGAGCCTGTAATTCAAAAGGAACCTACCGCAGCTCCTCGTAAAAAGCGAGTTGGTTCTGGTGTTACAGTCGAGGGAGTGCAGGATTGCCTGATTAAATTCTCAAAGTGTTGTAATCCGCTTCCTGGCGACGATATTATCGGTTTTATTACACGTGGATTTGGTGTATCTATCCACAAGCGTAGCTGTACTAATGTGCCTGAGGATATAAGTTCTTGCGAAGACCCACAGCGTTGGGTAGGAGCACATTGGGAGGACGACATAAAAGAAACCTTCCAGTCAACTCTCGAAGTCATCGCAAAAGACCGCACAGGCTTGCTTGCAGATGTTACTAACCAGCTATCTGCTATGCATATCCATATCCATATGCTCAATTCACGTGAGCTTCCGGACGGCGAGGCTGTTGTTTCAGCCAGCATCGACGTCAACGGAATGGACCATCTGCGTAGCGTAATGGCTCGACTTGCCAATATTAACGGCATTATTTCTATCACAAGACATTAAGAGGACTATATATGAAAGCAGTATTACAGCGTGTCACCCACGCAAATGTTGTTGTTGAGGGTGAATTGATTTCTGAAATTGAAAAAGGATTTCTGATTTTGCTTGGTGTATCAGGTGATGACACTAAAGAGGATGCAGATGTTTTGTCAAAGAAGATTTCAGGAATGAGAGTTTTTGAAGACGAAAACGGCAAAATGAATTTATCGCTCACCGATATCGGTGGTTCGGTTTTAGTTATATCTCAGTTTACTTTGCTTGCCGATTGCAGAAAGGGCAGACGACCTAGCTTTGTTAATGCAGGTGCCCCTGATATGGCTAACGAGTTGTACGAATATTTCTGTAAAAGAATTAATACTGATGGCATAGAGAATGTCAAAAAAGGTATCTTTGGTGCTGATATGAAAGTATCTCTCCTAAATGATGGACCTGTTACAATTCTGCTTGACTCCAAGGAGCTAATAAAATGATTGAGATTAAAACACTTGTACTGGGCGAAGTTTTCACAAACACCTATATTGTCAAAGATAGATCAACAGGTGCTATTGCTGTTGTTGACCCTGCTTGCGAGAGTGAAAAGCTCGTTGATTTAGTCAAAGAGTGGGGAGGAGATTTACAGTATATCCTGCTTACTCACGGTCATTTTGACCACGTTGGTGGAGTGAAATGCCTGCTTAATAGTTTTTCTCCGCAGGTATTGGTTTCTGCCGACGAAACAGAGCTTCTTAACACAAAAACACTCAACCTAAGTTTCTGGCACAATCTTTCTATCGAGCCGATCAAAGTTGACAGAGAGCTTTTTGATAAAGACACATTTATGCTAGGAGAAACCGAGTTTACTTTCATAACTACTCCTGGTCACACAGTTGGTAGCGGTTGCTTTATTGCTGACGACGTTATCTTTTCCGGTGACACTTTGTTCTGTGAATCAATCGGCAGAACAGATTTCCCGACATCAAGTGGCAGAGATATGATGCTTTCACTTATGAAGCTCAACGATTTAAAAGGTGACTACACCGTTTATCCTGGTCACGATTTAAAAACAACACTTTCGCACGAGCGAAAATTCAATCCATATATGAGATAATTTTATGAATTTATATATCAAAAACCATACTTTCCATTATGAAATGGAAAATCTCGTGAGGGCATTTTTTCCTTATGAGAAAATAGAAGTAAAAAAAGAATATGATACTTTAGAAGAGCCATATGTGCTGACAGCGTGTAACGGTGATATATCAGTCACCGTAAATGTGAATGATTTTGACAAAACCGCTGTTGCAACTCTTACTGGTGACGACGTTGCCGATGAGCTAAAAATGGCACAGCTGCTTTACTCTCTGCTTTGCGAAAAGTTCAACACAACTCTTCCTTGGGGATTATTGACAGGAGTTCGACCAATCAAGCTTTTAAGACGCATTATGGAAGAAATGGGCGAAAGCGACGGTCTTTCTTACTATTCAAACGAGCTTAAAGTCAGCGATAAAAAGAAAGAGCTTGCTGTTATCACTGAAAAGGCAGAGCGTGAAATTCTGGAACTGTCAAAGGAAAAGTCGTTCTCTCTGTACATTTCAATCCCGTTTTGTCCAAGCAGATGCAACTACTGTTCATTTGTTTCCCAGTCTATCGAAAAAGCCAAGCATCTTATCGGTGACTATGTTGATTTGCTTTGCGAGGAAATCAGGATTACAGCAGAGGTTGCAAAGAATCTTGGCTTAACCTTAGAAACTGTTTATATGGGCGGTGGTACACCTACAACGCTGTCATCATCCCAGATGGCACAGGTGCTCAAAACAGTCAACGATAGTTTTGATATGTCCACCTGCCGTGAGTTTACTGTCGAAGCCGGCAGACCTGATACAATCACACGTGAAAAGCTCCTTGCTATAAAGGACAACGGAGTAACCAGAATCAGCATCAATCCGCAAACTTTAAACGATGACGTGCTCAACATCATCGGCAGACGTCATAGTGCACAGGACACAATTGACGCCTTTAATCTTGCCCGTGAATGTGGCTTTGATAACATCAATATGGACCTTATCGCAGGTCTTAATGGTGATTATTACGACAGCTTTGTTGATACTCTTGACAAAGTGCGAGAGTTATCACCTGAAAGCATTACAATCCACACCTTGTCATTAAAGCGTAGCTCGACGCTCAATATGGAAAACATCGAGGTTGATATCGGCATCAAAAACGAAACAACCTCAATGCTCGAGTATTCTCAGGAAAAGTTGCTTTCTGACGGTTTTGTTCCATACTATCTGTATCGTCAAAGCCGTATGGCTGGAAACTTGGAGAATGTTGGTTGGGCAAAAAAAGGCTGTGAGAGTCTTTACAATGTCTACATTATGGACGAAACCCACACAATCCTTGCTTGTGGTGCAGGAGGTGTTACAAAGCTCAAAGCTTATAACAAGAACACGCTTGAACGCATATTTAATTTCAAGTTTCCGTATGAATATAACACACGCTTTGATGAGCTTATGGAGCGTAAAGATGGTATCTATAAGTTTTATAAAGAGCATTTTTAGTGTTAAAGATAGATAGAATACACAACTACAGTGTCTGGTGACGACATTGCATGTAAGGAGGAAACTAAAATGGGAATGTTTAACGACCTTTTAGAAAACACAAAAGCTGTTGTGCAGAAATTCGGCGAAAAAGCAAACGATGTCTATGACATCACAAAGCTTAACGCTGTGAAAACTCGCATAAACTGCGATATCGAGAAAAGCTACAAAGCTCTTGGAAACAAGTACTACATACTTTCCAAAAGCTCACAGCTTGACACAGCTGATTTTTCAAAAGAGATTTCAGCTTTGGATGAGTTACACGCTCAAAAGGAAACTATAATAAAGCAGATAGATGACATCAAAAAGCAGAAACGTTGTCCTGTCTGTGGTAAAGCCCAGAGCGGTGACAAGCCTTTCTGTGCCGATTGTGGTTCTAAACTTTGATTAACTGGTGATATCTTATGCAGAATAATAATGTAAATAAAAGTTCTTCGCAGACCTTTTTAAAAGGTGCTGCGGTGCTTAGTATAAGTATGGCGATAGTCAGCTTGTGCGGTATGGTATACAAGCTGATGTTAACCCGTATTTACTCAATGTTTGGTGACCAGTACGCAGGTATAGGTACAGGACTTTTTACAAATGCTTACGAAATCTATATACCCCTGTTCACACTTGCAACAGCAGGCTTTCCAATTGCAATCTCACGTCTTATTTCTGAGAGCATTGCAAAAAAAAGGTACAAGGATGTTCGCCAGATTTACAAGGTGTCCATTCCTTTCTTTGTGATAATGGGACTAACTTGCTTTGCTCTTATGGTAGGGCTTAGCTTTATTTATGTTGATATTATCAAATCTCCGTACTCAATCTACGCGATGATGATGCTTGCACCGTCAATTTTCTTCGGTTGTATAGTTTCGATTTACCGAGGATATTTTGAAGGTCAGCGCAATATGGTGCCGACTGCTATTTCCGAGATTGTAGAAGCCGCTGTTAAAATGGCTGTTGGTCTTCCGTTGTCATATCTTGTTATGAAATCTGGTATGGCTCAGTATCAAAAGTCAGGTACAATATTCGGTCTTAGCTTTGAATCGCAGAGCGAAGCTATGAATATGCTCCTTGCTTTTTCTGTTGCAAGCGCTATTTTTGCAATTTCTTTTGGCGGATTTTTGTCATTTATTACTTTAAGAATTATCTATAAACGCAGGAAAAATGACATCCCTGAGGAATACTATGAGAACTCTGTTGATGCAATGACCAAAAGAGAAACCTTCAACAGACTCTTAAAAACAGCTATTCCAATCGGTCTTGCGGCACTTGTAATGAGCATCAGCTCAAGTATTGATACAATGGTTATCCAGAATGTTCTGTACAAGATGGCACAAAATAACCGTGAGGAGCTTTTGAGTCAGTATGACGGAAATCTTGACAGTCACATTCCGCTTAATCCGACAAAAGCTAATCCGATTACAATTCACACATACCTGCTCGGTGCATACAGCTGTGCACTTACAATTATGCAGCTTGTTACTCACGTAACACAGGTTTTTGGTACAAGTGCTATGCCGACTGTTACTGATGCCTACACAAAGGGCGACAAAAAAGAACTCAAAAAAGCTATCGAAACCGTTATGAAGCTCACTGTTATGTTTACAATGCCGGCGGGTGTTGGTATGTTTGTGCTTTCATATCCGATTATGTCATTGCTTTACGATGGATATATCGCTGTAGTCGGTGCTCAGGTGCTGAAAGTTATGGGCTTAGCGGTCATCTTTATCGCTACAAGTACACCGATTTGCAGTATGCTTCAGGGTGTTGGCAGAATTGATATGCCACTTAAGCTTTATTCGGTAGCGATGGTTATGAAGGTAGTGCTCAACTACGCTTTTGTAAGTATCGTCAGCATCAATATTATGGGTGCGGCTGTCGGCTCGCTTGTAGCTTATCTTTTTGTGTGCGTTGTCGGAATGTACTTCCTTATCAAGAAAGCAGGGGTTGTCCCTGACTTTTTCCACACTTGTCTTAAACCACTTGCAGGCTCAATTGTCTGTGGTGCGGCGGCGTATTTGTCGTATGAATTGCTTGAAAACCTGATTCCAAGTGTGGTTGCGACCTTAGTTTCTATCGTCATAGCCGCTGTATTTTATGGCGTTTCCTTGCTGTTAATGCATACTTTTACTGAAAATGAGGTCAAAATGCTGCCTAAAGGCAACAATCTTGTAACAATTCTTGCAAAACTGCATTTATTGCGTTAAAATATGTAGGCTAATGGCGGATTGCGTCAATATTTGGTATTTCGAGGTGTTAGCGTTGAACTTTGAAAGAAAAAGCAAGTATGATTTTTACGATTTAGTAGAGATTATGAAAATCCTGCGTTCACCTGATGGTTGTCCGTGGGACAGAGTTCAGACACACAAAAGCATCCGACAGGATTTTATCGAGGAAACCTACGAAGCTATTGAGGCTATCGACACAGAAGATACAACGCTTTTAAGAGAAGAGCTTGGCGACGTTATGTTGCAGGTTGTGTTTCACTCTGTTATGGAAGAAGAAAACGGTAGCTTCGATATCTCCGATGTGTGTG
>JAFUOM010000072.1 GCA_017481885.1 Ruminococcus sp. | reverse complement strand
ACTCACACTCGGTTGCGGTTCATGGGGCGGTAACTCAGTAAGTGAAAACGTAGGTGTTAAGCACCTCTTAAATATCAAGACAGTAGCAGAAAGAAGGGAAAATATGCTGTGGTTCAGAGCTCCTGAGAAGATTTACATCAAGAAAGGATGCTTACCTGTAGCACTCGATGAGCTCAAAAACGTTATGGGCAAAAAGCGTGCTTTCATCGTAACAGATACTTTCCTTTATGAAAACGGCTACACAAAGGCTATCACAGACAAACTCGATGAAATGGGCATCGCTCACGAAACATTCTTCGACGTTCAGCCTGACCCAACTTTAAAGAACGCTAAAGACGGTGCAAAGCAGATGTCAGCTTTCAAGCCTGACACAATCATCGCACTCGGTGGCGGTTCAGCTATGGACGCAGCTAAAATTATGTGGGTTCTTTATGAACACCCAGACGCTGACTTTATGGATATGGCAATGAGATTTATCGATATCCGTAAGCGTGTATACACCTTCCCTAAGATGGGCGAAAAGGCTTACTTCATCGCTGTTCCTACTTCCGCTGGTACAGGTTCTGAAGTTACTCCATTCGCTGTTATCACAGATGAATCAACAGGCGTGAAATATCCACTCGCTGACTACGAGCTTCTTCCAAATATGGCTATCATCGACACAGATTTCCATATGTCAGCTCCAAAGGGTCTTACAGCTGCATCAGGTATCGACGCTGTAACACACGCAGTTGAGGCTTATGCCGCAATGCTCGCTACAGACTACACAGACGGTCTCGCAATTCAGGCACTCAAAAACATCTTCAAGTATCTCCCTCGTGCTTATGAAAACGGACAGACAGACGTTGAAGCAAGAGAGAAGATGGCTAATGCTGCTACAATCGCTGGTATGGCATTTGCTAACGCATTCCTTGGTGTTTGTCACTCAATGGCTCACAAATTAGGTGCTTTCCACCACCTCCCACACGGTGTTGCTAACGCACTTATGATTGAGGAAGTACTCCGCTTTAACGCAAGCGAAGCTCCTGCAAAGATGGGTACATTCTCACAGTATGACCACCCACACACACTTGCTCGTTACGCTGAAATCGCTGACGCACTTGGCTTAGGCGGCAACACAGATGAGGAGAAACTCGAAGCTCTTATCAAGGCTATCAACGACTTAAAAGCACAGGTTGGTATCAAAGACACTATCAAAGACTACGGCATTGACGAAGAAGACTTCTTAAACAGACTCGACGATATGGTTGAGCAGGCATTTGACGACCAGTGCACAGGCGCAAACCCACGTTACCCATTAATGTCTGAAATCAAGCAGATGTACTTAAACGCATATTATGGCAAGCACTTTACTGAAAAGGCTATGCCAAATGCAAGAGATATCATCGAAACAAAACCAGATGCAATCAAAACAGCATATCGCAAGGGTAAGAAAGCGTAATTAGGGAGGATATAGCAATGAAACTTGATAGAGTTATAGCAGTCAGAAACACTAAAACTATCTACCGTGATGGTGACAGATGTATCAAAGTATTTAACGAAGATTATTCAAAAGCCGATGTTTTGAACGAGGCACTTAACCAGGCAAGAATTGAACAAACAGGTCTTAACATTCCAAAAGTTCTTGAGGTAACTATGGTAGACGGCAAATGGGCTATTGTCAGTGAATATATCAAAGGTAAAACATTAGCTCAGCTTATGGAAGAAGATACAGACAAGAAAAACGAGTATATCGAGTTACTCGTTGACTTACAGCTTGAAGTTCATTCAAAAACCTGTCCTCTCTTAAACAAACTCAAAGATAAGATGAACGGCAAAATTGCTAAATCTGATATTGATGCTACAACACGTTATGACCTACACACACGTTTAGAAGGTATGCCAAAGCACAACAAAGTTTGTCACGGCGATTTCAACCCATCTAACATTATTATTGCTGAAGATGGCACACCTTTCATCTTAGACTGGTCACACGCTACTCAGGGTAATGCTTCAGCTGATGTAGCCAGAACTTATCTTTTATTCTGGCTTAACGGTGACATTGACGGTGCAAAGAAGTATCTTGATCTGTTCTGCAAAAAGAGCAACACAGCTAAGCAGTACGTTCAGAAATGGATGCCAATCGTTGCGGCTTCACAGTCAGTAAAGGGTAACGAAAAAGAACGTGAGTTCCTACTCTCTTGGGTAGATGTTGTTGATTACGAATAAGATATAAGGAGATATAAAAATGAAAATCACTGTTTGTATTGGTAGCTCTTGTCACATTAAAGGTTCACGTCAGGTTGTTGAACAGCTCCAGACTCTTATAGCAAAAAACGACCTCTCAGATAAAGTTGAACTCGGCGGAACATTCTGTATGGGTGAATGTCAGCAGGGTGTATGTGTTACTGTTGATGAAGAGTTCTTCTCTGTAACTCCTGACACAGTTAATGAATTTTTCGAGAAAAATGTAAAAGGAAAGATTTAAGATGACAATTCAGGTTTGTGTTGGTAGCTCGTGCCATCTCAAAGGTTCACCTGAGATTGTGGAGCTGTTACAAAATGCAGTCACTGAACATCATCTTGAAAACGAAATTACACTTGTCGGTAGCTTCTGCATCGGCAAGTGTAATCGCGTTGGTGTGACTGTTCAGGTTGATGATAATATCCACACAGGTATTACCAAGGAAAACTTTAAAGAGTTTTTCAAAGATAATGTTTTAAGTAAATTTGTAAAGGAGTAACGGGATATGGCTAATTGTTTGACACTGAAAAAATCAAACTGTAAAAACTGCTACAAATGTATTCGTCACTGTCCCGTTAAAGCTATCAGATTTTCAGGAAACCAAGCTCATATAATTGGGAATGAATGTATTCTCTGCGGTCAGTGTTTTGTAGTTTGTCCTCAAAATGCAAAGGAAATCGTAGACGAAACCGAAAAAGTAAAGGTACTTTTACAAAGCGGTGTTCCTGTTATTGCGAGTTTAGCTCCATCTTTTATCGCAAACTATGACGGTGTTGGTGTTAACTCAATGCGTAAAGCACTCAAAAAGCTTGGTTTTTATGACGTCGAAGAAACCGCAGTTGGTGCAACTATTGTAAAGAATGAGTACGAAAGAATGATTAAAGAGGACGACAGAGATATCATTATTTCTTCATGCTGTCATTCTATCAACCTGCTCATTCAAAAGCATTATCCGTTTGCTCTTAATTATCTTGCAGATGTTATGTCCCCTATGCAGGCACATTGTCAGGACATCAAGAATAGATACCACAATGCAAAAACCGTATTCATCGGACCTTGTGTTGCAAAAAAGGACGAAGCAGAACACTACAAGGGTATAGTTGATGCTGTACTTACTTTCGAAGAATTGACCGAATGGCTAAAAGCTGAAAACATAGAACTCGAAAAAGAAAAGGACAATGATGTTTTCAGTCGTGCTCGCTTCTTCCCTACTACTGGTGGTATTCTGAAAACTATGGAGCTTGATAACAGCGAATACACCTATCTGGCTTTAGACGGAGTAGAAAACTGTATTGACGCTTTAAAAGATATAGAAAATGGAAAAATTCACAAGTGCTTTATCGAAATGTCAGCTTGTGTCGGTAGCTGTATCGGCGGTCCTGTTATGGAAAAATACCACCGTTCAAGCACAGTTAAAGACTACATAAGCATATCCCAGTACGCAGGAGCTAAAGATTTTGAGGTTTCTCAGCCTTCTTGTGATAAGTTGAGAAAGAACTTTGAGTTTATAGAAAAACACTCACAGCTCCCTTCTGAATTTGAAATAAACGGTATTCTCCGTCAGATGGGCAAATTCAAGCCATCACAGGAACTCAACTGTGGTTCGTGTGGATACAACACCTGTCGTGAAAAAGCTATAGCTATATACCAAGGTAAAGCTGAAATCTCAATGTGCTTACCTTTCCTGAAAGATAAAGCTGAGAGCTTTTCCGACACAATCGTCAAGAACACACCAAATGGTCTTATTGTTTTAAACGAACAGCTTGAGGTTCAGCAGATAAATGATGCCGCAAGGAAGATTATGAACATCCGTAGTTCAAGTGACGTTTTAGGTGATCAGGTTATAAGAATCCTTGACCCAACAGTATTTATGAGAGTCAGAGATACAGGACGAGGAGTAAGAGACGAGAGAGTCTATCTAGCCGAATACAAGCGTTACGTTGAGCAGACTGTTGTCTATGACAGAGACTCAAGACTAATAATCGGAATAATGCGTGATGTTACTGATGAAGAAATTCAACGCGAAAGAAAAGAAAATATTAGCAGACAGACTATAGAAGTCGCTGATAAAGTAGTAGATAAACAGATGAGAATTGTTCAGGAAATTGCATCGTTACTGGGCGAAACCGCAGCAGAAACTAAAATCGCTTTAGCAAAACTTAAGGAGTCGATTACTGATGAATGATTTATGTGCTGAAATCGGATATAAAAGTATAAATCATCATGGCGAACAACTTTGCGGTGATCACGTAGACATCGTAGAACCTAGTGACGACTCTACGGTTATTGTACTATCTGACGGTTTAGGCAGTGGCGTAAAAGCCAGTATTCTTTCTACGCTTACTTCAAAAATAATTTCCACGATGCTAGCAGAAGGATTATCGCTTGAAGAATGTGTTGAAACAATCGCCGCTACTTTACCTGTTTGCTCAGTACGAGGAGTAGCATACTCTACTTTCAGCATAATCCATCTAAAAAACAACCAAACTGCTGAGCTTATTCAGTACGATAATCCCCACGCCATTATCATTAGAAACGAAAAGAACTGGGATTATCCTAAGACTGAAATGAATATAGGCGGTAAAAAAATATACACGTCTATAATCAAATTACAAGAAAACGATATTTTTGTTATGATGAGTGACGGCTGTCCTCATGCAGGAATCGGCATTGCGTATAACTTCGGATGGAAACGTGAAGACATCATAGATTTTATGGAAGCTTTATCACAGGTTGGTTATACCGCAAAAACTCTTTCAACGATGTTAGTCGACGAATGCAATGAGCTTTACGGACACAAACCAGGTGACGATGCAACTGCTTGTGTCGTTAAAATAAGAAAAAGAGAACCGATGAATATGCTGTTCGGTCCCCCATCAAATCGTGATGATGCTGACCGAATGATGTCACTTTTCTTTTCTAAAGAAGGCAAGCACATCATCTGTGGTGGTACAACATCGTCAATCGCATCAAAATTTTTAAGAAAGCCACTGGTTGCAACTCTTAAATTTGAAAAAAGCGATGTCCCACCTATAGCTAAAATTGAAGGTGTTGACTTAGTAACAGAAGGTGTCATCACCGTAAATAAGGTGCTTGAATATGCTAAGGACTACTTAGGTGAAAACAAGCACTACGAACATTGGAACTACAGCGAAGACGGTGCTTCTCTGATATGTCGTCTGCTGTTTGTTGAGGCAACAGACATCAATTTCTACGTAGGCAGAGCAGTAAATCCTGCTCATCAGAATCCTGATTTGCCTATAAATTTCAATATAAAAATGAATCTTGTCGAGGAACTTTCAAAGTGCCTTAAACAGATGGGTAAAAAGATAAAAGTAAGTTATTTCTAAGGAGTGTTTATATGAGAAAATTTGATACAAAAGTTCAGCATCTCAAGTATAAGGTTTTGCGTGAAGTTGCTCGTCAAGCGTGGAACGATACACTTCTTGAAAACATTCTCGAAATCCCAAAAACAATCGTTCCGGGTAAAACATCAACAATGCGTTGCTGTGTTTACAAAGAACGTGCTATACTCTCAGAGCGTGTAAAAATAGCTATGGGTGGCGATAAGGATAACCCTAATGTTATCGAAGTTATCGATATAGCTTGCGATGAATGTCCTGCAGCAGGATATGAAGTTACAGACTCTTGCAGAGGTTGTCTTGCTCACAGATGTGAAGACGTATGCAAAAAAGGTGCTATTTCATTCGACCACAATCATGTTGCACACATTGATAAATCGAAGTGTGTTGAATGTGGTCAGTGTGCAAAAGTTTGCCCATATTCCGCTATCGTGAATCGCAAACGCCCTTGTCAGATTGCATGTAAGGTAAAGGCAATTTCAATTAACAAGGAAAATGCGGCGGCTATAAACAATGAGAAGTGTATACAATGTGGTGCTTGTGTGTACCAGTGCCCGTTCGGTGCTATTATGGATAAGTCTTATATACTCAACGTTATTGATATGATTAAGAAAAGTGAAAATAACAAAAAATATAAAGTTTACGCTATGGTTGCACCTTCAATCTCAAGTCAGTTTACATACGCAAAGCTAGGTCAGGTTATTTCGGGTCTTAAGGAACTGGGATTTTTCACAGTAATAGAAGCCGCACTCGGTGCTGATATGGTAGCTCAAGCTGAGTCAATGGAACTTGTTGAGAAAGGCTTCTTAACAAGCTCGTGCTGTCCTGCTTTTGTGCAGTATATTAAATCTGCTTTTCCTGATTTACTCCCTCTTGTTTCACACAACCTCTCTCCTATGGCAACTCTTGCAAAGTACATAAAATCGACAGATGAGAACGCTAAGGTTATTTTCATAGGACCATGTACAGCAAAAAAAGCCGAGGCACAGCTCGACAGCGTGAAACCTTATGTTGATGCAGTTATGACTTTTGAGGAACTCCAAGCTCTTTACGACAGCAAGGATATAGACATCACAACACTCAATGAAGACGTACTTGATAATGCTTCTTATTTTGGCAGAATCTTTGCTCGCTCAGGTGGACTTTCTGATGCAGTTGCTCAGGGAATTAAGGAACAGAATCTTGAGTTTGACTTAAAAGCTCTCCCGTGTGATGGAATTGAAGAATGCAGAATGGCCCTACTCAAGAAAAGCAAAAACGTCTTAGATGCAAACTTTATCGAAGGTATGGCGTGTGTAGGCGGATGCATCGGCGGTGCAGGATGTCTCACCCATGGTGCTAAAAACAAATCCGAAGTCGATAAATACGGAAAGGAAGCTTTCGAAAAAACTATCAGTGACGCTGTATCTTTCCTGAATATGTAAAAAACATTAGTATATTTGGATTGTAGCAAATCTACATATAAAAGCTGTTGCGTATTT
>JAFUOM010000007.1 GCA_017481885.1 Ruminococcus sp. | reverse complement strand
TAAAAATCTCTGTTCTTATTGTAAACGCCAGTGTTGATGAAATCTGTAAGAACGTTATTTGAGTTAGAAGCACAGATGAACTTATTTACAGGAATACCCATCTCGCAAGCATAGTAAGCAGCTAAGATATTACCAAAGTTACCTGTTGGAACAACAATGTTGATTTTCTCGCCAAGCTGAACTTTACCTGAGTTTACCATATCACAGTAAGCTGATACATAGTAAACAATCTGTGGTAAAAGTCTACCCCAGTTAATTGAGTTAGCGCTTGAGAACATCATACCGTTGTTTTTAAGAACCTCGGAATTTGACTGGTCAGTAAAGATTTTCTTAACACCTGTCTGAGCATCGTCAAAGTTACCCTTAATAGCACAAACATAAACGTTTTCACCAGCCTGAGTATTCATCTGGTGCTTCTGCATAGCACTAACGCCGTTTACTGGATAGAATACAATAATCTGTGTGTTAGGAACATCCTTAAAACCTTCAAGAGCAGCCTTACCTGTGTCACCTGAAGTAGCTACAAGAATAACAGCATTTACTCCATCAACAGTCTTTTTCAAAGACTTAGTAAGAAGATGCGGTAAAATCTGAAGTGCCATATCCTTGAAAGCACAAGTAGGACCGTGCCATAATTCAAGAATGTTAAGTTCCTTGCCTTTGTAATCAACGCTAGTAATTGGAGCAGGGTTTTCAGATTCAAATTTTTCCTTTGTGTAAGCTTTGTCTACACAATCAGCGATTTCATCATCAGTGAAGTCTGTAAGATAGCACTTGAACACAGCCTTAGCTCTGTCCTGGTAAGACTTATCAAGCATACCCTCAATATCAGCCAAACTGAATTTTGGGAAGCTCTGTGGCACAAAAAGACCACCGTCTTCAGAAATACCCTGAGCTATCGCCTGAGCTGATGAAACAACCTTTTCATTGTTTTGTGTGCTGTTATATAGCATATCGGTCATCCTTTCTATAATTCAACGTCTAATTATACAATATTTATCAGATAATGTCAAAGTTTGTAAAATACATATTTGCATTGGTAAAGAACACTTTTTTAGTAACATTTGCACCGAATTCATCGCAAAAACGCTTGTAAATCGTCGGTACAGCCTCAACACCTGAAATATCACAAGGCATATCTGCTCCGTCAAAATCAGAGCCTATTGCAAGCGCATTTTCTCCACCCAAGTTGAGGAAATGGTCAGCGTGCCTAAGTAAATCTTCGATTGACGACTTATCTTCATCGTCATTTAGAAAGCCTTTATAAAAATTCAAGCCCACAATTCCGCCCATATCTCTGATGATTTTGAACTGCTCGTCAGTGAGATTACGTTTTACTTCACAAACAGCTCTGGAATTTGAATGAGTCGCTATTATCGGTTTTTTAGCAATCTTAACTACATCGTAAAACAGCTTATCACTTGCATGCGACACATCAACAGCGATATTATTTTTCTCAAGTTCTTTGACAACAACTTTTCCAAAGCTTGTAATACCTTTTGGATTTGCACACATCGCTCCACTGCCAAGCTCATTTTCATCGTTCCAGGTCAAGGTTACATACTTAACATCGTTTTGAACTAAAAGCTCGATATTACCGACATCACCAGCAAGCATAGAAGCATTTTCAACTGCAAAATGCATTGATACCTTATCATTTAAAACACGATGTTTTTGGAAAGCGTTAACAGCTTCATTGAACAACTTTGTAGCACTGTCGCCTCTTATTTCATCAGGTATCCAAATTGCACACAGCTGAGTCCATTTTTTAAAGCATTCCAATCTATCAATTGAGATATGATAACGCCTATCGTAAAAATCCGAATTATCCTGCAACACCTTATACAGCGTGTCGCAATGTAGGTCAAAATACTCCATAGTCACCTCTCTGCCAGAACGCATCTTCATAATGCTCTTTTACGCACGCTGTACCATTTACGCGATGCTCAACTTCGATAATATCAAACCGTGGCTGTTTCTCAGATTTGTTTTCCTGCAAATACACACCAGCTGTTCTTATGATATGCTGTTGCTTTTTATAATTAACAGCAGTATAACCTGGAATTACAGCTCCCTGTTTTCTGGTTTTTACCTCAACAAAAACGATATATTCAGAATTTTCACAAATTATATCAATTTCGCCGAATTTAGTTTTATAATTCTTATGTAGAATTTTATATTTATTCTTCTTGAGAAATTTAGCTGCTGTAATTTCGCCGAGATTGCCTACTTCTTTTTTACTGAAAAGAGCCATATTACTTACCGTTTAAAAGCTTCTTTAAAAAACTCATTCTGTGTATCGGTGATGGTCCGTATTCAAGAATCATTTCGTTATGCAGTTTTGTTCCGTAACCCTTGTGCTTTTCAAACCAATACTGAGGATACTCTTTAGCATATTCAAGCATAAGTCTGTCTCGGCTTACTTTAGCTAAAATTGATGCAGCAGCGATTGACATTGAGTTAGCATCACCTTTTACAATTGACTTACAAGGGATATCAAGTGCTGGTGTTTTGTTGCCGTCAATAATAGCGTAATCAGCTTTAACACTAAGCCCTTCAACAGCTCTTTTCATTGTCATCATAGTTGTAGCAAGTATGTTATGCTCTTCGATTTCCTCAACAGAACCGAACGCAATGCAGTAAGCTAGAGCTGTATCTATAACAACATCAAAAAGCTCTTCCCTCTTTTTTTCGGAAAGCTTTTTTGAGTCGTTGACCCCTTCGATTAAAGTATCAGGAGGCAAGATTACAGCCGCGGCACAAACCGGACCTGCGAGCGGTCCTCGTCCAGCCTCATCAACACCACAGATACAGTTATATCCCTGTTCTCTCAATTCGTTTTCATATTTCAACCAATCGATAGGTAAAACATCTTTTTTCATATCAATCACTTAACCTCAATTTGGAAATTCAAGCGTAATTCTACCAAGCTTAGCTGCTCTAAATTCATCAAGCAACATAATTGCTGCTCTCTCGGTATCTACTTCGCCACCACTGACGAGCATACCACGCTTTTTTCCGATAATCTGTAAAAGCTCGTAACTGTCGATTTCTGAAATTGTGTCAGCATCAAGCTTAAATCTCTCAATAAAAGCAGGTGTCTTAATATCTTTTAATAAATCGAGAAGTCTTACTGCAAGCAATTCAATATCAATAATCTGGTCTTTAATCGCTCCGGTAAAAGCTAGTCGTTCACCTGTCAACTGGTCGTCAAACTTTGGCCACAAAACACCCGGTGTATCAAGCATTTCAAAGCCTTTAGAAATAGTAAACCACTGATTACCTCTGGTAACACCCGGTTTATCTGCGGTTTTAGCTTTATTCTGCTTAAAAATTCTGTTGATAAAAGTAGATTTACCAACATTAGGTATACCGACAATCATAACCCTCATAGATGGATTGAGCATACCTTTTCGTTTATATGCATCGATTTTATCCTGCAACGCAGTTCTTAATGCAGGCACAAACGCATTTATACCTTTGTTGCTTTTACAGTCTATAGCAATAGCAGTAATACCTTGCTTTTTAAAATGTTCAATCCAGAGTTTAGTTGCTTTTTCGTCAGCCATATCGCACTTGTTCATCAGAACAATTCTCGGCTTGCTTGTGACAAGCTGTGCAATATCAGGATTACGACTGCTGATAGGAATTCGTGCATCAATAATTTCAGCAACAGCATCAACTAATTTTAAATTCTTTTCAATTTGTCTTTTAGTTTTGGTCATATGACCAGGAAACCACTGTATATTTTGCATTTCGCTCATAATATCACTCCAAATAAAAAACCTGCTCCTATTATAAAACAGAAGCAGGTTTAATACAAGTTTTATTCGTAAATATATCTGATTTTAGTCAAATCAAGCCTTGGTTTTAGACTTCCCTCGCGGTAAGAATGAGGTATAATTACAAGCTGAGCCTTACCGATTATTGACGACTCGTCGATAAGTCCAACTTTAACATATCGGCTATCAAGTGAACGAGCTCTGTTATCACCCATAACAAACACTTTGCCCTCAGGGATAACCTCAGGAATATCAGTATCACCAGGGATGGTGTCACCCTGAATATATGGTTCATCAACAAGCTGTCCGTCAACATAGACTTTATTGTTCTCAAAATCTATAGCCAATGTCTGTCCCTCTGTTGCAATAACACGCTTAATCAAAGGCTTGTCGTACTCTTCTCCATGGCTGATTACAATAACATCGCCGTTTTTCGGAGTATAGAATAAGTTAGAAATAATTACCTTATCTGTATTAATCAGAGTCGGCTCCATTGAGATACCGTCAACATCAATTAATCTGAAACAGAAAGTAAGCAATAAAACAACTGCGATAACTGCAACAATTATAGAGTTAACCCAATCGTACAGACTAACTGATACAGGATTGCTGTTGATAACAATTTTTTCAGTATCATTTTCGTTTGTATTCTCTTTTATATCTTCGTCGTTAAAAACTTCGTTGAACTTCTCGTCGTCTATTTTCAAATTTGACACTTCCTAAAAAACAGATAGCAAAAAAGGGACTATAAAGTCCCTTTTTAAAAACTTTATTTACGGATTTCTTCTTTGACTTTAGCTGCCTTACCAACTCTGTCACGGAGATAATAAAGCTTGCTTCTACGAACCTTACCGTGTCTGATAACCTTAACATCAACAACGTTTGGTGAGTGAAGTGGGAATACTCTCTCAACACCAACACCGTAAGATACACGTCTTACTGTAAATGTCTCAGCTACGCCAGAACCCTTCTTAGCGATAACTGTGCCTTCGAACATCTGAATTCTTTCTCTCTCACCCTCACGGATGTTAACAGATACCTTTACAGTATCACCAACAGAAAATTCAGGTGCTGACTCTTTGATTGAGCTCTGAGCAATTGTTTTTAATGCGTCCATTGTAATCCTCCTAATGTTTTCAGATATTCATGCACGATGGCAGAGGACTATCCGCTTCAAATTGTGGCAAAATGCCGTAATTTGAACCCCATCAAGCTAGTGACGGTTTCAAATGCTTAAGTATTGTACCATATAAGAATATTAAATGCAAGAACTTTTTTCATAATGTAACAAATTTTTAATAAGATTTTCGCAACTTATTAATAAATGCAGAAAAAGTGTCAGGAATATCGCTTGTAAATTCGAGGTACTCGTTTGTACTTGGGTGTATAAATCCTATTTTTTGAGCATGCAGGCACTGACCTTCTAAAGATTTGATAACTTTTTTAGGTCCGTATACATCGTCGCCCGCAACAGGGTGGCCAATATACGCCATATGTACTCTTATCTGATGAGTACGACCTGTTTCAAGTTTACATCTGAGCATTGTAAAACCATCAAATCTCTCTAATACTTCGTAATGTGTAACAGCGTTCTTGCTGTTTTTGTTAATAACACACATCTTTTTTCTATCCACAGGGTGTCTGCCGATTGGTGCATCAACAGTGCCGACATCGTCCTTAATATTGCCGTAAATCACAGTTACATACTCTCTTGTAAAAGAGTGCTCTTTTATCTGTAACGCCAGATGGTTGTGCGCCTTATCGTTTTTTGCAACAATAAGCAAACCGCTTGTGTTCTTATCAATTCGATGTACAATGCCCGGTCTTAAAACACCATTGATTCCTGACAACGAATCCTTGCAATGAAACATCAGCGCGTTAACAAGAGTGTCAGTGTAGTTGCCAGCAGCAGGATGCACAACCATACCTTTAGGCTTATTAACAACCAAAAGGTCATTGTCTTCATAAACGATATCAAGCGGTATGTTTTGTGGTAAAACATCAAGCTCAACAGGTGCTTCAACACACATCTGAACTTTATCACCGACAGAAAGCTTGAAGCTCTTGCTTACAGTTTTATCATTAACGGTTACAAGACCTTTTTCAACGTTTTTAGTTATAGCCGAGCGAGAAAATCCCTCACACTTTTTTGATAAATACGAGTCGATTCTCTCCCCTATATTTTCAGCTTCACAAACAAATTCAAATCTGTCCATTATCAGTTATCTCTATATTCTTCTTATCTTCTTTTGCAAAATCCGAGTAAAAAAGCAAGTATATCACAAGCAAAACTGTTCCCACTGTTATGCAGTAATCGGCAAAGTTGCAAACTGGTGAGAAAAACGAAAGTTGCAGATAATCAACAACAAAACCGTACGCAATACGGTCAATAAGGTTGCCTATTCCGCCACCGACTATCAACACGCAAGCAATTGAAAAAAGCTTGCTTTTACAACCGTCTTTGAAAAGCAAAATGATAAATGTGATTATAACAATACTTGTAATAATGACAAAAAGCCATCTTAAATCGCTGAACATTCCAAAAGCTACGCCTCTGTTTTCGACATAAATCAAATCGAGAATATGAGGTATTGCACTTACTCTGCCAGCGTCAACTAAGTTTTCAAGAACAAAATATTTAATTAACTGGTCAACACCAGCGATTACTAAAGCCAGTAATAAATATACTATAGCCAAAAAAACAACTCCTAAAAGTATGCGGTGTATCAAACGATACACCGCAAATTAATTAACCGTTTAAGATATCAGCACAACGCTTACAAAGTGTAGGGTGAGCAGAATCTGTACCAACAGTTTCTGAATATGCCCAACAACGCTCACACTTTTCACCGCTTGCTTTGCTTACTTCAACTTCGAGTTCAGCAACATCTGCCTCTTCAACAACTACCTTTGATACAATGAAGATAGTAGCAAGCTCATCTTCAATACTCTTTAAGAACTCGTACTCTTCTTTATTAGCCTTGAGAGTAACAGTTGACTCAAGTGATGTTTTGATAATCTTCTCGATTCTTACGTTTTCGATACTCTTCTTAACAACATCTCTGAGAGCGTGGATTCTGTCCCACTTAGCAGTATCGCAATCAACATCAATCTTTTCAGGCATTGAGTTGAATACGATGTTCTCAGGGTCACTGTCACTGCAGTGTGGCATATACTTCCAGATTTCATCAGAAGTGTAAGCAAGAATTGGAGCAATCATTCTTGTGAGTGCATCAAGAATGATGTACATAGCTGTCTGAGCAGCTCTGCGCTGTTTAGAATCAGCCTTTTCTGTGTAAAGTCTGTCTTTTAAGATATCAAGATAGAAGTTAGACATATCAACTACACAGAAGTTGTAGATAGCGTGGTAAACCTGATGGAACTCAAATGAATCATAACCAGCTCTAACTTTATCGTTAAGCTCGTTAAGCTTATTGATAGCCCACTTGTCAATTTCAAGAAGGTCAGCGATTTCAACACAGTCAGTATCAGGATTGAAGTCGTTAAGGTTACCTAAGATATATCTTGCTGTATTTCTGATTTTTCTGTAAGCCTCTGAAAGCTGCTTTAAGATATCCTTAGAGATTCTGATATCAACATGATAGTCAGAAGAAGCAACCCAAAGTCTTAATACATCAGCACCGTACTGGTCAACAACTTCCTGTGGATCAATACCGTTGCCGAGAGATTTACTCATTTTTCTGCCTTCGCCGTCAACTACCCAACCGTGAGTAAGTACAGCCTTGTATGGAGCTGTACCGGAAGTTGCAACAGCAGTTAAAAGTGAAGACTGGAACCAACCTCTGTACTGGTCAGCACCCTCTAAATAGAGGTCAGCAGGCCACTTGAGGTAGTCTCTTGCTTTACAAACAGCCGCATGGGAAGAACCACTGTCAAACCATACGTCCATAATGTCTTTTTCTTTATCAAAATCAGTGCAGCCGCACTTCTTACATTTTGTACCCTGTGGTAAAAGCTCTGATGCGTCCATCTCGTACCAAGCGTCAGAACCCTTGACTCTGAAGATGTCAGCAACAGCCTGCATAGCTTCTTTGTCGATATGTGGCTCGCCACATTCTTTACAGAAGAAGATTGGGATTGGTACACCCCACTTACGCTGACGAGAAATACACCAGTCTTTACGCTCTCTTACCATTGATGTAATTCTGTCCTGACCCCATTTTGGAATCCACTCAACATTCTTGATAGCCTCACAAGCGTCATCCTTGAAGTCATCAACAGAGCAGAACCACTGGTCTGTTGCTCTGAAAATTACAGGCTTTTTACATCTCCAGCAGTGTGGATACTGGTGGATAATCTTTGCAAGTGCAAACAAAGCACCTGTCTGTTCAAGATGCATAGCAATTGGCTTGTTAGCCTCTTCTGTTGAAAGGCCAGCAAACTGACCAGCTTCTTCAGTGAGTTTACCGTCAGCATCGACAGGAACAACGATTGGAAGTTCCTTGTAATTCTTGCAAACTTCAAAGTCTTCAACACCGTGACCAGGAGCAGTATGAACGCAACCTGTACCACTCTCTAAAGTTACGTGGTCGCCAACGATAACGAGTGATGTACGGTTGATGAAAGGATGAGCTGTCTTGATGTACTCAAGGTCAGAACCCTTGCAAGTAGCAACTACTTCATACTCTGTGATACCTGCTGCTTCAAAAGCAGATTTATACAGTTCAGTAGCCATTACATAGAACTCGTCGTTAGCTTTGATGATTGAATATTCAAAATCAGGACCAACACAGATTGCAACGTTAGCAGGTAATGTCCATGTTGTTGTAGTCCAGATAACAAAATAGCACTTAGCAGGGTCAACACCTAAAGCTGAAAGCTTGCCAAGGTCATCGGTTACGTTGAACTTAACATAAATTGAGTGGCAAGGATCCTCAGCGTACT